>NZ_BAAGZO010000003.1:0-472398 GCF_054778395.1 Nocardioides korecus
CAGGCCGCCCCGGCCGAGCCCGAGCCGACGGAGCAGCCCGAGCGGTCGGCCCCGGCCGCCGAGTCGGCGCGCCCGTCCGGTCAGGACACCGCGGCCCGTCCCGGCCCGCGCCAGCCCGAGGCCCCCCAGGACGAGGCCCCGGCCGCGTCCGCGTCGCCGTCCGGCGGCTCGGGCTTCAAGCCCGGTCCGCGCCCGGCCCGTCCCGGCGCACCGCGCCCGGGCAACAACCCGTTCTCCTCGACCCAGGGGATGGGCCGTCGTCCCTCGGCCCCGCAGCCCGGTGGCGCCGGTGCGCCCGCCGGTGGCGGCACGAGCAGCGACCAGCGCCCGCCCCGTCCGCCGGCCTCCCGCGACGGCATGCCGCGCCCCAACCCGGCGATGATGCCGAAGTCCCCGTCGGCCTTCAGCCCCGGCGGCGGTCGTCCCGGCGGTCCCGGTGCCCGCCCCGGTGGTCCCGGTGGCCCCGGTGCGCGTGGCGGCGCCCCCGCCCGCGGCGGAGCGCCGCGCGGCGGCGGCTTCAACGCCCCTCCCGGTGGTGGCCTCGGTGGTCCCCCCACGGGTGGCCGTCCCGGCGGTCCGGGTCGTGGCCGTCCCGGCCAGCGCGGCACCACGCAGGGCGCCTTCGGTCGTCCCGGCGGGCCCTCGCGCCGCGGTCGCAAGAGCAAGCGCGCCCGTCGTCAGGAGTTCGAGGCCATGCAGGCCCCGACCATCGGCGGCGTGCGGGTCCGCAAGGGCGACGGCGAGACCGTGCGCCTGGCCCGCGGTGCCTCGCTGACCGACTTCGCCGAGAAGATCGGCGTCGACGCGGCCTCGCTCGTGCAGATGCTGTTCCACCTCGGTGAGATGGTCACCGCGACCGAGTCGGTCAACGAGGACACCCTGCAGCTGATCGGCGACGAGCTGAACTACGTCGTGCAGGTCGTCTCCCCCGAGGACGAGGACCGCGAGCTGCTCGACTCCTTCGACGTGCAGTTCGGCTCCGACGAGGGCGACGACGACATGCTGGAGGCGCGGCCCCCCGTCGTCACCGTCATGGGTCACGTCGACCACGGAAAGACCAAGCTGCTCGACGCGCTGCGCAGCGCCAACGTCGTCGACAAGGAGGCCGGTGGCATCACCCAGCACATCGGTGCCTACCAGGTCGCGGCCGAGGTCGACGGGGACGAGCGGTACATCACCCTCATCGACACCCCCGGTCACGAGGCGTTCACCGCCATGCGTGCCCGTGGTGCCCAGGCGACCGACATCGCGATCCTCGTGGTCGCGGCCGACGACGGCGTCATGCCGCAGACGGTCGAGGCGCTCAACCACGCGAAGGCCGCCAACGTGCCGATCGTGGTCGCGGTCAACAAGATCGACGTCCCGGCCGCCGACCCCACCAAGGTGCGTGGCCAGCTCAGCGAGTACGGCCTGGTCCCCGAGGAGTACGGCGGCGACACCATGTTCGTCGACGTCTCCGCCCGGGAGCAGCTCAACCTCGACAACCTGCTCGAGGCCGTCGTGCTGACCGCGGACGCCTCGCTGGACCTGCGCGCCAACCCCGAGCAGGACGCCCAGGGCCTGGTCGTCGAGGCCCACCTCGACCGTGGCCGCGGCCCCGTCGCCACGATCCTGGTCCAGCGCGGCACGCTGCGCGTCGGTGACTCGATCGTGGCCGGACCGGCCCACGGCCGCGTCCGGGCGATGCTCGACGAGCACGGCGACAACATCGAGGAGGCCTACCCCTCGCGTCCCGCCATGGTGCTCGGCCTCTCCGGTGTCCCCGGTGCGGGTCAGAACTTCATCGTGGTCGAGGACGACCGGATGGCCCGCCAGATCGCCGAGAAGCGCGAGGCCCGCGAGCGGGCGGCCATGCAGGCCAAGCGTCGCGTGCGCCGCAGCCTCGAGGACTTCATGGCCTCGATGGAGAAGGGCAAGAGCCAGGAGCTCAACCTGATCCTCAAGGGCGACGTGTCCGGTTCGGTCGAGGCCCTCGAGGACTCGCTGGCCGCGATCGACGTGGGCGACGAGGTGTCGCTGCGCGTCATCGACCGCGGTGTCGGTGCGATCACCGAGACCAACGTCGACCTGGCCGCGGCCTCCGACGCGATCATCATCGGGTTCAACGTCCGCCCCCAGGGCAAGGCGACCGAGATGGCCGACCGCGAGGGCGTCGAGATCCGCTACTACTCGGTGATCTACCAGGCCATCGAGGAGATCGAGGCGGCGCTCAAGGGCCTGCTCAAGCCGGAGTACGAGGAGTCGACCCTGGGCCAGGCGGAGATCCGTGCGATCTTCCGCAGCTCCAAGATCGGCAACATCGCAGGCTGCATGGTCACCGCCGGTGTCCTGCGACGCAACGCCAAGGTGCGCCTGATCCGTGACGGGTCGGTCGTGGCGGACAACCTCGACCTGGCCTCGCTCAAGCGCGAGAAGGACGACGCGTCCGAGGTCCGCGAGGGCTTCGAGTGCGGTCTGGTCCTGCGCGGCTTCAACGACATCAAGGAGGGCGACATCGTCGAGGCCTTCGAGATGAAGGAGATCCCGCGGGCCTGAGGCCGTGCGTGGTGGGGGGCGTCGGCGGTCGCCGGCGCCCCCCGCTCCCGTTCCACCCAGGCTCCTGTCCCACCCGAGCCGGCCCAGCACGACCGGGCCCGCTCGGACCACCGCTCCACCGACGCAGAAGTGAGACCCCGCGATGCCCAGTCCCCGTGTCCGCAAGATCGCCGACCGGATCCAGGTGATCGTCGCCGAGATGCTCGAGCGCCGCGTCAAGGACCCGCGCCTGGGCTTCGTCACCATCACCGACGTCCGCGTCTCCGGTGACGCCCAGCAGGCCACCGTGTTCTACACCGTCCTGGGCTCGACCGGCCAGCACGACGCCGCGGACCTCGACGGCACCGCTGCCGCGCTGGCTTCGGCCAAGGGCCTGATCCGCTCCGAGGTCGGCAAGCAGCTGGGGATGCGGCACGTGCCGACCCTGGAGTTCGTGCACGACGCGCTGCCCGAGACCGCCCGCCAGATCGACGACCTGCTCGAGCGGGTCCGCGCCGCCGACGCGGCGAAGGGCCCGACCGACGGCACCGCGGCGTACGCCGGCGAGGCCGACCCCTACAAGAAGCCTCGCGAGATCCCCGACGAGTCCGACGAGGCCGACGAGCAGGCCGACCCCGCGTGAGCGGAGCCCCCCGCTCCACGGGCGTGCCCAGCGGGCTGGTCGTCGTCGACAAGCCCGGCGGGCTGACCTCCCACGACGTCGTCTCCCGGGTGCGGCGGCTGGCCGGCACCCGCAAGGTCGGGCACGCAGGCACCCTGGACCCGATGGCGACCGGTGTCCTGGTGCTGGGCGTCGAGCGGGCGACCCGCCTGCTCGGCCACCTCCTGGTCACCGACAAGGTCTACGAGGCCACGATCCGGCTGGGGCAGAGCACCACGACCGACGACGCCGAGGGCGAGGTCGTCGCGACCGCCTCGGTCGCGGAGGTCACCGAGCAGCAGGTGCGCGACGCGCTGGCCGCCTTCGTGGGCGAGATCGACCAGATCCCCTCGACCGTGTCGGCCATCAAGGTCGACGGCCGCCGCGCCTACGAGCGGGTGCGGGCGGGCGAGGAGGTCGAGCTCGCGTCGCGCCGGGTCCGGATCAGCGCCCTGGAGGTCCGCGAGGTGCGGGGTCCGGACGTGGACGTCGTCGTGCACTGCTCGAGCGGCACCTACATCCGGGCGATCGCCCGCGACCTGGGCTCCGCCCTGGGGGTGGGGGGTCACCTGACGGCCCTGCGCCGCACGGCCGTCGGCGCCTTCGGCCTCGACCGCGCCCGCACCCTGGAGCAGCTGGCCGACGACGTCGCCCTGGTCCCGATCGCCGTGGCGGCCCGCGAGACCTTCGCCTGCGTCGACCTCGACGAGGCGGCGGCGACCGACGTCCGGTTCGGGCGCCGGCTCGAGCGCGACCTGGCCGCGGAGGCCGGGGTCGCCGCGGGGGGACCCCCGGTGGCGGTGTTCGCCCCCGACGGGGAGTTCCTCGCGCTCTACGAGCAGTCCGGACCGCTGGCCAAGGCCGTCGCCGTCTTCGTCTGACCCCGCGGCCGGTTCGGGGTCCGCCCGAGGTCCGCCCGGGGCCCGCCCGAGGCCCTCGAGGGACGCTCCGGGGGGTGACCCGCGCCGGTGCGTGACCGACCGTGTGGGAGTCTTCGACCGTGCGAACCTGGCGATCCCTCGACGAGGTGCCCGACGACCTCGGACGCACCGTCACCGTCGTGGGCAACTTCGACGGCGTCCACCTGGGTCACCAGCACGTCGTGCGCCGGGCGCGTGAGCTCGCCGACCACCTCGCGGCCGAGACCCCCGGGGAGCGCCTGCCCGTCGTGGCCGTGACCTTCGACCCGCACCCGATGGCGGTGCTGCGTCCCGAGCACGCCCCCACGATGCTGACCACCCCCGAGCGCCGGTGCGAGCTGCTCGCGGCCGCCGGTGTCGACGACGTGCTGGTCGTGCCCTTCTCCCGCGAGGTCGCCGCCTGGACGCCCCAGGAGTTCGTCGACCGGGTCCTGGTGGAGGGTCTCCACGCCCGCGGGGTCGTCGTCGGCGCCAACTTCCGCTTCGGAGCCCGAGCCGCCGGCGACGTCGCCTTCCTGACCGCAGCCGGCCGGGAGGCGGACTTCCTCGCCGAGGGGATCGACCTCGACGGCGGGCCGCAGGTGTGGTCCTCGACGTACGTCCGCACCTGCCTGGCCGCCGGCGACGTCGAGGGTGCCGCCGAGGCGCTGGGGCGTCCGTTCTCCGTCGTCGGGGTGGTCGTGCAGGGGGACCAGCGCGGCCGCGAGCTGGGCTACCCGACGGCCAACGTGCCCGTCACGGGCCTGGCCGCCCCGGCCGACGGCGTCTACGCCGGACGGGTCCGCGTGCGCCAGGGCGCCGGTGCGGGTGGGGAGGCCTGGCCCGCCGCGATCAGCGTCGGCACCAACCCGACCTTCGCCGGGGAGCGCGAGCGCCGGGTCGAGGCCTACGTGCTGGACCGCACCGACCTCGAGCTCTACGGCTGCGAGGTCGAGGTGACCTTCGAGGCGCGCATCCGGGGGATGGTGGCCTACGAGGGCGTCGAGCCGCTGCTGGTGCAGATGGCCGACGACGTGGAGCGCACCCGCCGGCTCCTGTCCTAGGGGGCCGTGCCGATCGAGGTGTCCTCGCGCTGGCGGCGCGTGCGTCGCACGGCCGGGTCCTCGCCGCTCGGCAGCGGGATCTTGATGTCCCACACGCGACCCGACGTCGGGATCGCCCAGTTGCGGATCGCCGCGAGCCGCAGGACCCGGAACGACACGAAGACCAGCGCCGCGGCCGTCGGGATCTCCACGACCACCGCGCTGAGCACGGAGTACAACCGGTCGTGGCCGTGGGCGGTGACCACGTCGAACCAGGCGTCGCAGACCAGCAGCATCGCCGTCGCGAACCCGCTCAGCGCCACCACCTGGCGACGGCGGTAGGCCAGCACGGCCGTCGAGACGACCATGGTGAGGAGCAGCAGGTCGAAGCCGGTCCAGGTCAGGTCCCAGTTGCGGGCCTTGTACTCCCGCGGCAGCGTCAGGACCAGGAAGACGATCCACAGCGCCAGGGCGCCGGCACCCAGCGCGAGCGCCCCGACCCACAGCTCGCGGGCGCGCTGGGCGCGGGGGTGCACGATCTCGTCGGCGGGGCGGGACAGCCGCACGATCAGGTCGCGCCGCTCCTGAGGGGTCAGCGCCGCGATCTCGGCATCGTCGAGCATGCCACCATTCTGCCCTGCCGCTCCAGGGAGGCACGCCTCCCCGTCCGCTAGGGTGGGAGCACGAGAGGGAGTAGTCCCCGATCGCTGCGTCGACATGCTGAGTCCCCGGGTCCGAAGACCCCCGGGGCCTCCGGTGCAGCGGGCCGGCTCCGGTCGGCGGACGAGACTCTCGACCCAGTGACCCATCCCCATGGCGTCCCGCGGTCGAGGGGACGTCGTCCTTCTTCGTCGTGAGGCGTCCGACGAAGGAGGACCCATCGTGTCCGCGTTCCTGCTCAGCACCGCCGTCATCTTCGTCGCCGAGCTCGGCGACAAGTCCCAGCTCATGGCGATGACGTTCGCCGCCCGCTACCGCGCCCGTGACGTCCTGATCGGCATCACCGTGGCGACCGCCGTGGTCCACCTGTTCTCGGTCGGGATCGGGGCGCTGATCGGCACCTCGTTCGCGGAGTACCAGGGCGTGATCTCCGTCGTCGCCGGCGTCGCGTTCCTCGGCTTCGCGCTGTGGACCCTGCGCGGCGACGAGCTCACCGAGGCCGAGGCCGACAAGGCCCGGTCGGCCACCCGCACCGCCCTGGTCGCGGTCGGCGTCGCGTTCTTCCTCGCCGAGCTCGGCGACAAGACCATGCTCGCCACCATCACCCTGGCCACCCAGGAGGGCTGGCTCGGCACCTGGATCGGCAGCACCGTGGGGATGGTGCTGGCCGACGCCCTCGCGATCGTCGTCGGCGCCGCGATGGCCACGAAGCTGCCCGAGAAGGCGATCAAGTACGGCGCCGCCACGTTGTTCGCGATCTTCGGGATCCTGCTGGTGCTCCAGGGCGCCGGGGTCCTCTGAGGTCCGAGGTCGGCGGGGTGGTCCCTGACGAAGTGGGGGTCTCGTGTCCGCTTCGTCCAGCCAGATCGTCAGGGACTACCCGCGCGCGGTCAGCCACGCGGTCTGGTACGGCGCCAGGGACACGGCGTACTGCCAGGTCTGGCCGTACGCCGGGGACTCGCCGGTGAGGTGGTCGACCACGTCCGCGAGGTCCAGTCCGAGCGAGCGCAGCACCTCGCCCGGCACGTGGGCCTCGCGGTCGGTCACGTTGCAGGCCATCAGGAAGGCGCCCAGCGGGTGCCGTCGTGCCACCAGCAGCACCCCGTCGTCGCGGGGGTCGAGCACCTCGGCCGGCACGCTCGCGTGCAGGTGCGGCAGCGTGCGACGTACGCCGAGCAGGTGCCGCAGGTCGGCGCCCACCCCGTGGGTGTCCGGCGGCAGCGGTCGCGGCAGCCGCGGCCGGTGCGCCCACCGGTTGTCCTCGGCGTGGCCCGGCTCGGCGGCCCAGTCGGGGTCGTTGCCCATCCCCAGCTCGTCGCCGGACCACAGCACGGGCAGCCCGCCGAACCCGAGCGCGACCGCGTGGGCGAGCCGCACCCGCGCGGCGCCGTGCGGGTCGCCGGCCTCGAGCCCGGCCAGGGCCGCGGTGGTGCCGGAGATCCGCCGGTCCCCGGTGCGGGGGTTCTCCCCGAACACCAGCCCGCGGGCCCAGGAGCCCGGGAAGGCGCCGGAGTAGAAGTCGGAGAGGAAGGCGCGGTGGGCGGGCCCGTCGAGGCCCACCGCGGCGGCGTCGGCGTCGTCGATCGCCCAGCCGATGTCGTCGTGGCAGCGCACGTAGGTGATCCACGCCGTCGTGCTCGGTGGGGTCCCGAGCTGCTGGAGCGCCCGCGTCGCCAGGCGCACGTCGCGGCTGGCCAGCATCGACCACGTCTGCACCATCAGCGAGTTGTGGTAGGCCAGGTCGCTGACCTTGCCGTGGTGCCGGCCCTGCCCCAGGTAGGCGAGCAGGTCCTGGGGCCCGACGATGGCCTCGGCCTTGAGCAGCAGCGCCGGGGCCGCGATCCGGGCCACGGTGCGCAGCGCCTGGGTCAGGGCGTGCACCTCGGGCTGGTTCTGGCTCGTGGTCCCCAGCCGCTTCCAGGTGAACGCGATCGCGTCCAGACGCAGGACCTCGACGCCGTGGTTGGCCAGGGTCAGCACCAGGTCGGCGTACTCCACCAGGACCGCGGGGTTGGCGAAGTTCACGTCCCACTGGAAGTGGTTGAACGTCGTCCAGACCCAGCCGTCCAGCTCCTCGTCGTGGGTGAAGCTGCCGGGCGCGAGGTCGGGGAACACCTCGGGCATCGTGGCCTCGTAGGCGTCGGGCAGCTCGCGGTCACCGAAGACCAGGAAGTAGTCGCGGTACGCCGCCTCGCCGGCGCGCGCCCGCCGGGCCCACTCGTGCTCGCGGGCGACGTGGTTCAGGACGAGGTCCAGGCACAGGCTGATCCCGCACGACCTCAGCGTGGCGGTCAGCGCTCGGAGGTCCTCGGTCGTCCCCAGGTCCGCGCGCACGGTGCGGTGGTCGGCCACGGCGTACCCGCCGTCGTCGGGGCCCTCGCGCGGGGTCAGCAGCGGCATCAGGTGCAGGTAGCGCACCCCCAGCTCCTGGAGGTACGCCGACCGGTCGGCCACCGCGCGCAGGTCGCCGGCGAAACGCTCGGCGTAGGCCGCGTAGCCGATCGTCTCGGGGCGCTGGAACCAGTCCGGGGCCAGCGAGCGGCGCAGGTCGAGGTCGTGCAGCTCCTCGGACCGGTCCGCGAAGGCCCGGCAGGCCAGGTCGACGAGCCGCTCGCGCACCGGGCCGGTGTCGGGGTAGAGCAGCGCCAGGGCCTCGTCGAGGTCGGGCAGCCAGCGCTCCAGCCGGCGCTCGAGCAGGTGACGACGGTGCTCGGGGAGGTCGGCGAGGACGGTGAGTCCGGGGTCGCGCGGACTCACGCGGGCAGCACCGTCACCGGGACCCCGCTGAAGGCCGCGTTGCCCGACATGTCGAGGCGCTCGGGGTCGGTGAGGTCGTTGATCGAGACGCCTGGGACCCGGCTCGCCGCCTGCGTGCGGGTCCCGTCGACCCGCTCCCCGTCGACCTGGTGGCCGTAGCCGTGGGGCAGCGAGACCACCCCCGGCATCACGTCGGCGGTGGTGACCACCTCGGTGACGACCTCGCCCACCCGGGAGGCGACCCGCACGCGGGCGCCGTCCTCGACGCCGCGCGAGGCGGCGTCGTCGGGGTGCATCAGCAGCTGGTGCCGAGCCTTGCCGCGGGTCAGGCGCGGGGTGTTGTGCATCCAGGAGTTGTTGGTGCGCTGGTGCCGGCGGCCGATCAGCAGCAGCTCGTCACCGCTCGGGGCCGGCTCGTCGAGCCAGGCGTGCAGCCGGGCCAGGTCGGCGACCACCAGCTCGGGCGCCAGGTGGACCAGGCCGTTGCGGGTGCGCAGCCGACCGGGCAGCACCGGCCGCAGCGGGCCGAGGTCGACGCCCTCGGGGTGCCGACGCAGGGCCCCCAGCGTGGTCTTGCGGCCGGCCAGCAGCAGCGCGCCGACCAGCACCGTCGGGCTGGCGGAGAGCGCTGCCCGGTCGGTGAGATCGGCCACGGCGCGCCGCGCCCGTCGGCGTGCGCCGGCCACGGCACCGCCGCCGGAGACGGGAGCAGGGCGCCGGGCCGCGAGCCGCAGCGCCAGGTCGCGGAAGATCTCCCAGTCGTGGCGGGAGCCCTCGGGCTTGGGCACCACGGCGGGGGAGAAGCGGGCGGTGTTGCGCACCGCCAGGGCGTGGAAGACCAGGTCGTAGTGGTCGCGCTCCAGCGCCGAGGCCGGCGGCAGCACGACGGTGGCGTGCCGGGTGGTCTCGTTGAGGTAGAGGTCGATCGCCACGACGTGCTCCAGGTCGGCCATCGCCGCGCTCAGCCCGGCGCCGTCGGGCGTGGAGAGCACGGGGTTGCCCGCGATGGTCACCATCGCGCGCACCTGGCCCTCGCCCGGGGTGGTGATCTCCTCGCGCAGCGCGCTGACCGGGAGCTCGCCGCCGAACTCCGGCAGGCCGCGCACGCGGCTGTGCCAGCGTCCGAAGTGGCCGCGGCCGACGAGGCCGCGCCCGATCAGGTCGATGGCGGGCTCGGTGAACATCACGCCGCCCTCGCGGTCGAGGTTGCCGGTGAGCGCGTTGAGCAGGTGCACCGCCCACTGGCCCAGCGTCCCGAAGCCCTGCGTGGACAGGCCCATCCGGCCGTAGACCGCGGCGCGGTCGGCGGCCGCGAGCTCGCGGGCCAGCCGGCGGATCTCCTCCGCGTCGATGCCGGAGGCCTCGGCCGCCCGCTCGGGGGTCAGGTCGGCCACCGCCGCGCGGACCGCCTCGAGGTCGCGGACGTACGCCGGGGGAGTGGCGAGGTCCTCGGCGAGGATCACGTGCACCATCGCGAGCAGCACGGCCGCGTCGGACCCGGGACGCACGAAGTGGTGCTCGTCGGCGATCCGGGCGGTCTCGGTGCGGCGCGGGTCGAGCACGACCATCCGACCGCCCCGGGCCCGCAGCTCGCGGCGGCGGGCGGGGAAGTCGGGCACGGTCATCAGCGAGCCGTTGGAGGCCATCGGGTTGGCCCCGACGACCAGGAAGAAGTCGGTGCGGTCCAGGTCGGGGACCGGGATCAGCAGCTGGTGGCCGTAGAGCTGCCAGGCCATCAGCTGCGCGGGGAGCTGGTCGACCGAGGTGGCGCTGTAGGTGTTGCGCGTGCGCAGGGTCTTGACCAGCCGGGTGCCGTGGGTCATCGAGCCCAGCGAGTGGACGTTGGGGTTGCCCAGGTAGACCGCGACCGCGTCGCGACCGTGCTCGGCCGCGACCCGGGCCAGCCCGTCGGCGGCGAGGTCGAGCGCCTCGTCCCAGGAGATCTCCTCCCAGGTCGCGTCCGGCCCGCTGCCGACCCGGCGCACGGGCCTGGTCAGGCGGTCGGGGTCGGCCCACACGTCGGCGATGGCCACGCCCTTGGGGCAGACGTGCCCGCGCGACAGCGGGTCGTCGGGGTTGCCGCGCACGTCGGTGACCCGGGTGCCCTCGGGGCCCCGCTCCAGGGTGAGGACCAGGCCGCACATCGCCTCGCACAGGTTGCACGCCGTCAGTCGGGTCTCGGTGTCGGCCATGGCGAGATCCTGCCACGCTCCGGTGGGCCTGGCTCTCGACAAGACTCGTCCGTGTCGTCATTGTGGTGTCACACGTCGGTGTGGTCCGCGTCACATCCCGGAACCACGCCGGTGGCAGTCCCGCCCACTCCCAGGAGGACCCATGAAGACTCGCGCCGCCGTCGTCGTCGAGGCCGGCAAACCCATCGAGATCGAGGAGCTCGAGCTCGACAAGCCCCAGGCTGGGGAGGTGCTGATCCGCTACACCCACGCCGGTCTGTGCCACTCCGACGTCCACGTCGCCCACGGCGACCTCGAGGCCCGGTTGCCGATGGTCCTGGGCCACGAGGGCGCGGGCATCATCGAGGAGGTCGGCCCCGGCGTCACCCGCGTCAAGGTCGGTGACCACGTGGTCTGCTCCTTCATCCCCAACTGCGGCACCTGCCGCTACTGCGCCTCGGGCCAGCAGTCGATCTGCGACATGGGCGCCACGATCCTCGAGGGCTACCTGCCCGGCGAGCACTTCCCCTACAAGGGCAAGCGCGGCGACTACGGCGCCATGTGCATGCTCGGCACCTTCAGCCAGTACGGCGTCATCCACCAGAACTCCTGCGTCCCGGTCGACGACGACCTGCCGCTGGAGAAGGCGGTCCTCGTGGGCTGCGGCGTCCCGACCGGCTGGGGCTCGGCGGTCAACACCGCCAACGTGCGTCCCGGCCAGACCGTCATGGTCTCCGGCGTCGGCGGCATCGGCATCAACGCGGTGCAGGGCGCGCGCTACGCCGGGGCGAAGTACGTCGTGGCCGTCGACCCGCTGGAGAACAAGCGCGAGAAGGCGATGGAGCTGGGCGCCACCCACGCCTTCGCCACCGTCGAGGAGGCCCAGGAGGCGATCACCGACCTGACCCGCGGCCAGATGGCGGACTCCGCGATCCTCACCCCGGGCCTGATGACCTCGGAGATCGTCGCGGGCGGCTTCAACGCCGTCGGCAAGGGCGGCGTGGTCGTGCTGACCGGCCTGAACAAGGTGATGGAGCCCAACATCCAGCTCCCCGGCACCGTGATGACCCTCTACCGCAAGTCCCTCAAGGGCAGCCTGTTCGGTGACTGCAACCCCACCACCGACATCCCCAAGATCCTCGGGCTCTACCAGTCCGGCGACCTCAAGCTCGACGAGATCATCACCCGCACCTACACCCTCGACGAGGTGCAGGAGGGGTACGACGACCTGCTGGCCGGCAAGAACGTGCGCGGCGTGGTCGTCCACGAGCACGCGTGACCGACACCCGTCAGGGGGGTGCGCCGACCGGTTCGACCCGGTCGAGCGTGCCCCCCGTCGTCGACCGCGAGCTGGAGGCCGAGCTGCTCGAGGCCGCCCTGCGCAGCGGGGCCCACGTGGTCCTCGAGGGGCCGCCCGGCACCGGCAAGTCCACGCTGCTGCGCCAGGTCGCCTCGGGTCGCCACGTCGACTTCGTGCTGGTCGAGGGCAACGCCGAGCTGACCCCGGCCCGCCTGGTCGGGCACTTCGACCCGGCGCTGGTCCTGGCCAAGGGCTACCGGCCCGACATCTTCGTCGACGGGCCGCTGCTGGAGGCCATGCGGGCCGGCGGGCTGCTCTACGTCGAGGAGCTCAACCGGATCCCCGAGGAGACCCTCAACGTCCTGCTCACCGTGATGTCCGAGGGCGAGATCACCGTGCCCCGGCTCGGCCGGGTGGTCGCGGACCAGGGGTTCGCCCTGGTCGCGGCGATGAACCCCTACGACGCCGTCGGCACGGCCCGGATCTCCTCGGCGCTCTACGACCGCACCTGCCGGATCGCGATGGGCTACCAGTCCCTCGACGCCGAGCAGGCGATCGTCGCGGGCCGCGCTGTCGAGGTCGACCCCGCCTGGCGGGCGCAGGTCGTGGAGCTCGTGCGCTCCACCCGTGACCACCCCGACGTCCGGGTCGGGTCCTCGGTGCGGGGCGCGCTCGACCTGGTCGCCCTGGGCAGCCAGCTCAGCGCGATGCGCGGGGTGCCGATCGACCACTGGCGCACCGGTCTGGTCGCCGCCCACGCCGCCCTGACCGGTCGGATCAAGCTGCACGAGTCGTGCCGGCGCACCCCCGAGGAGGTCGTCACCGGCCTCTACGAGGACGTCTTCGGCCCCGAGCCCACCGACGACCCCGACGACCCGGGCCGCGACCGCGACGGCGAGGTGGGGTCGCCGGGGGAACGCTGAGGCCGCCCCCCGGGGCGGGCGGCCGAGACACGACAGCGCCCCCGAAGGACCAGCGCTCGCGTCCGCGGTCGACCAACGCGCCGACCACCGGGCGGGCCCAGCTGGACAAGCACCCCCGCTTCGCCGAGCTCTCGCCCGAGGTCGGCGAGCTCGACCTGGCCGCGGTCCAGCAGGCGCTCGAGGACGACCCGGACGACGTGCTGCCGCTGCTGGTGTCGATGTCCTCGGCCACCGACGAGGAGCTCCGGCGGCAGGTGCGGCGCCTGGTCCCTCAGCTGGTCCTGGACCGGGTGCGCGCCGGTACCGCCCGGCGGCGCGGGATCGGGCGTCCGCGGGCGGTGCCGGCCCACCTCGGCGGCGAGCTGGACCTCGACGCCTCGATGGAGGCGGTCGCGGCCTCCCGCGGCGAGGGCCGCCACCCCGCCCTCGACGAGCTCACCGCCCGCGACTGGGGCCGCCCCGAGCTGGCGCTGTGCCTGGTCGTGGACCGGTCGGGCTCGATGTCGGGGACCCGGCTGGCTACCGCGGCGGTGACCGCGGCCGCCTGCCTGCTGCGCTCGCCCGGCGAGCACGCGCTGGTCGCCTTCGCCCGCCACGCCGAGGTGGTCAGCCCGCTGGGCGGCTCGCGCGACCCGGTCGAGGTGGTCACCGACGTCCTGGCCCTGCGCGGGCACGGCATGACCTCGGTGACGGCCGCCCTGGAGGAGGCCCACGCCCAGCTGGCCCGCTCGCGGGCCGCGCGCCGCGTGACCGTGCTGCTCTCGGACTGCCGCTCCACCGACGAGGTCGACCCGACCGCCACGGCGGCGAGCCTGGACGAGCTGGTGATCCTGGCGCCGGCCGAGGACTGCGACGAGGCCCACCACCTGGCCCGCACCAGCGGTGCCCGGATCGGCGAGGTGACCGGGGTGGACGCCGTACCCCTGCTGCTGGAGCGCCTGCTGGGAGCCTGACCCCGACAGAGAGGGTCCGCGTCCCGGCGATTCGGTGTGCGGGCGGCGCGCTGGTAGCCTCGGGGGGTTGCCCGTCACGGGCGACGACGCCGTCATGACGGCCGCGGAACCAGAGTGCCCGGGTGAACAGGCCCCGGCGCGCCGCGCAACGACCACGAGAGAGAAGGCAGCTGACCGTGTCCATCGGTACCGACGCAGAGACCAAGAAGAAGATCATCGCCGAGTACGCCGTCGGCGAGGGCGACACCGGTTCCCCCGAGGTGCAGATCGCGCTCCTCAGCCACCGGATCTCCCACCTCACCGACCACCTCAAGCAGCACAAGCACGACCACCACAGCCGTCGTGGTCTGCTGCTGCTCGTGGGCCAGCGCCGCCGGCTGCTGAACTACCTGAGCAGCACCGACATCGAGCGCTACCGCTCGATCGTCTCGCGCCTCGGCCTGCGCCGCTGACACCCGAACGGCTCACCCTCCGGGGTGGGCCGTTCTGCTAGACACAACTCCATTCACCACCCACACCAGGAACGGTCCGCGAGCCACGCCCCGGTCCTCGGTAGTGGCGGTTCGAGCCCCACGAGGGACTCGAAGCGCCTCGATCGAAGATCGGCTGGAAGATGCGGGTCGCGGATCGTCTCCGCAACGAGAGGGACAACCACTCTTGTCTGACAACATCGCCACCCCTGAGGTCATTGCCGTCGAGACGGTGCTGGACAACGGGACGTTCGGCCAGCGCACCGTCAAGTTCGAGACCGGGCTGCTCGCGCGGCAGGCCGCCGGCGCCGTCACGGCGTACCTCGACGAGGACACCATGTTGCTCTCGGCCACCACGGCCGGGAAGCACCCCAAGGACCACTTCGACTTCTTCCCCCTGACGATCGACGTCGAGGAGCGGATGTACGCCGTGGGCCAGATCCCCGGCTCGTTCTTCCGGTCCGAGGGTCGTCCCGGCGAGGACGCGATCCTCACCTGCCGCCTGATCGACCGCCCGCTGCGCCCGACCTTCAAGAAGGGTCTGCGCAACGAGGTCCAGGTCGTCATCACCGTCCTGGCGCTGGACCCCAACCAGCCCTACGACGTGCTGGCCATCAACGCCGCGTCCGCCTCCACCCAGCTCTCCGGCCTGCCGTTCTCCGGCCCTGTCGGCGGCACCCGCGTCGCCCTCATCGGTGACCAGTGGGTGGCGTTCCCGACCCACGAGCAGCTCGAGCAGGCGACCTTCGACATGGTCGTCGCCGGTCGCGTCACCGACACCGGTGACGTCGCCATCATGATGGTCGAGGCCGAGGCCACCGAGCAGACCTGGGACCTCGTCCGCGGGGGCGCCCAGGCGCCCACCGAGGAGGTCGTGGCCACCGGGCTCGACGCCGCCAAGCCCTTCATCAAGCAGCTGTGCGAGGCCCAGGCCGAGCTGGCCAAGCAGGCCGCCAAGCCGGTCCAGGACTTCCCGATCTTCCTCGACTACGAGGACGACGTGTACGCCGCCGTCGAGTCGGCCGCGAAGGACGACACCGCCGCCGCGCTGACCATCGCCGGCAAGCAGGAGCGCGAGGAGCGCCTCGACGCCGTCAAGGCCGACCTGCTGGAGAAGATCGGGGCCCAGTTCGAGGGCCGCGAGAAGGAGATCGGCGCGGCGTTCCGCTCGCTGAACAAGTCGCTGGTCCGCGAGCGCGTCCTGCGCGACAAGGTCCGCATGGACGGTCGCGGCCTGACCGACATCCGCACCCTCTCGGCCGAGGTCGAGGTCATCCCGCGGGTGCACGGCTCGGCGCTGTTCGAGCGCGGCGAGACCCAGATCCTGGGCGTCACCACGCTGAACATGCTCAAGATGGAGCAGCAGCTCGACACGCTGTCCCCGGAGAAGCACCGCCGCTACATGCACAAGTACGTCTTCCCGCCCTTCTCCACCGGTGAGACCGGCCGCGTGGGCTCGCCCAAGCGTCGCGAGGTCGGCCACGGTGCGCTCGCCCGTCGCGCGCTGCTGCCCGTGCTGCCCACCCGCGAGGAGTTCCCCTACGCGATCCGCCAGCTCTCCGAGGCCATGGGCTCCAACGGCTCCACCTCGATGGGCTCGGTCTGCGCCTCGACCCTGTCGCTGCTCCAGGCCGGTGTCCCGCTGCGTGCGGCCGTCGCCGGCATCGCGATGGGCCTGATCTCGGGCCAGGTCGACGGCAAGGACGAGTTCGTCGCCCTGACCGACATCCTCGGCGCCGAGGACGCGTTCGGCGACATGGACTTCAAGGTCGCCGGCACCAAGGAGTTCGTGACCGCGCTCCAGCTCGACACCAAGCTCGACGGCCTCCCGGCCGAGGTGCTCGCCGGTGCGCTGACCCAGGCCCGCGACGCGCGCCTGGCCATCCTCGAGGTCATGGCCGAGGCCATCGACGGCCCCGAGGAGATGTCGGTCCACGCCCCGCGCATCATCACCGTGAAGGTCCCCGTGGACAAGATCGGCGAGGTCATCGGGCCCAAGGGCAAGGTCATCAACCAGATCCAGGACGACACGGGCGCGACCCTGTCGATCGAGGACGACGGCACCGTCTACATCGGCGCCACCAACGGGGAGGCCGCCGAGGCCGCCCGGTCCGCGGTCAACGCCATCGCCAACCCGACGATGCCCGAGGTCGGCGAGCGCTACCTCGGCACCGTGGTCAAGACGACCAACTTCGGCGCGTTCATCTCGCTGCTGCCCGGCAAGGACGGCCTGCTGCACATCAGCAAGCTGCGCGCCCTCGCCGGTGGCAAGCGGGTCGACAACGTCGAGGACATCGTCTCGGTCGGCCAGAAGCTCCAGGTCGAGATCGGCGAGATCGACGACCGCGGCAAGCTGTCGCTGATCCCGGTCGTCGACGAGGCGGCCGGCGAGGCCTCCTCGGCCGACGAGTCCGACTCCGAGTGATCCGACCCCGGGCGTGAGCACGCTTCCCGACGGCGTGCGCCGGACCGTCCTCCCGGGCGGTCTGCGCGTCGTCACCGAGCACATGCCCGGGGTCCGCTCCGCAGCGGTCGGGGTGTTCGTGCAGGTGGGGTCCCGGGACGAGAGCGACGAGCTGAACGGCGCGTCGCACTTCCTGGAGCACCTCCTGTTCAAGGGCACCCCGACCCGCTCGGCGATGGACATCTCCGCCGCTCTCGACGAGATCGGCGGGGAGTTCAACGCCTACACCGCGCGCGAGTACACCTGCTACCACGCCCGGGTGCTCGACGAGGACCTCCCCGTGGCCCTCGACGTGCTCGGCGACATGCTCACCTCCTCCTCGATCACCCCCGAGGACGTCGAGGCCGAGCGCGAGGTGATCCTCGACGAGATCGCCATGCACGACGACGACCCCGACGACGTCGTGCACAACCTGTTCGCCGAGACGGCCTGGGCCGGCACCCCGCTGGCCCGCCCGATCGCCGGCACCGCCGACTCGATCCGGGCACTGACCCGCGACCAGGTCGACGACTACTACCGCAGCCGCTACCGCGCGGGCACCACGGTGCTCGCGGTGGCCGGCAACGTGGACCACGACGACGTCGTGCGACGGGCCACCCGCGCCTTCGGGCGCCGGGGCTTCCTCGACCACGACGAGGAGCCCGTCGCGCCCCGCGTCGCGGCGGCCCCCCGCACGTTCCTGACCGGGGAGGCCCGCACCTCACGGCCCTTCGAGCAGGTCAACATCGTGCTGGGCGTCCAGGGCCTGACCCGCTCGGACCCCCGCCGCTACGCCCTCGGCGTGCTCAACGCCGGTCTCGGCGGCGGATCGTCCTCCCGGCTGTTCCAGGAGGTGCGCGAGCGTCGCGGCCTGGCGTACTCCGTCTACTCCTTCGGCCTGGGCTACTCCGACGCCGGCATGACCGGCGTCGCCGCCGGCTCGCTGCCCGGCAAGGCCGACGAGCTGCTCACCGTCGTGCGCTCGGAGCTGGCCGCGGTCGCCGAGCACGGGCTCGACGCCGACGAGGTCCGCCGCGGCCAGGGCCAGATGCGCGGCGGTCTGGTGCTGAGCCTGGAGGACAGCGGCTCGCGGATGACCCGGTTGGGCGAGGCCGCGCTGTTCCAGCAGCGGATGCGCTCGGTCGACGAGGTCCTGGGCCTGATCGAGGCCGTGACCGTCGAGGACGTGCACGCCCTGGCCCGCGAGCTCTACACCCAGCCGCAGACCCTGGCCACCGTCGGCCCCGCCTGAGGCGCGCCAGCCCTCAGCCCTCGGTCTCCAGGCACAGGCAGAACGGCCGGCCCGCCGGGTCCAGCAGCACACGCAGGTGGTCGGGGTGCGGCTGGTGCCGGGCCGGCGTCGCGCCCAGCGCGACCGCCTCGGCCGTCGCCTCCTCCAGGTCGCCGACCTGGAGGTCGAGGTGCATCATCGCCCGCTGGGCGCCCTCGACCCCGGGCCAGGTCGGGGGGACGTAGTCCTCGACGGCCATGAACACGTGGAAGACCGCACCCCCGGGTGCGTCCGGCGGCGCGGAGGCCAGCACGGCCGTGCCGGGCTCCTCGTGGACCAGCGGCCAGTCCAGGAGCTCGGAGTAGAACCGGGCCAGCCGCGCCGGGTCCGCCACCTCGACCGCCGTGCCCCACCACATGCCACCCGTGCGCGACTTCATCCGGCGACGCTAGGGGCACACGCACGACCACGGCAAGGACCCGTCGCCCGCAGGTGGTGGCCGCCGCGGGCCCGGCGGGTGACTAGCCTGGCCCCGTGACTCTCAAGGTGGGCGTGCTCGGCGCGCTGGGCAAGGTCGGGAGCGCCGTGTGCGCCGCGGTGGAGGACGAGGACGACCTCGAGCTCGTCGCCCGGGTCGACGCGGGCGACGACCTGCAGACCCTGGTCGAGGCCGGCGCCGAGGTGGTCGTGGACTTCACCCACCCCGACGTCGTGATGGGCAACCTGGAGTTCTGCGTGGAGCACGGCATCCACGCGGTCGTGGGCACCACCGGCTTCGACGACGAGCGGCTGGACACGCTCCGCGGCTGGCTCGCCGACGCGCCGTCGACCGGGGTGCTGGTCGCGCCGAACTTCTCGATCGGGGCCGTGCTGATGATGCGGTTCGCGGCCGAGGCCGCCCGCTTCTACGAGTCGGTCGAGATCGTCGAGCTGCACCACCCCGACAAGGCCGACGCGCCGTCGGGCACCGCACGGCGCACGGCGTCCCTGGTCGCGGCCGCCCGGCGCGACGCCGGCCTCGACCCCGCCCCCGACGCGACCTCCACCTCGCTCGAGGGGGCCCGTGGCGCCAGCGTCGACGGCGTCCCCGTCCACGCCCTGCGCGTGCGCGGCCTGGTCGCCCACCAGGAGGTGCTGCTCGGCGGCGTGGGGGAGACCCTCACGATCCGGCACGACTCGATGGACCGCGCGTCCTTCGCCCCCGGGGTCCTCCGCGCCGTGCGCGCGATCTCCGACCGCCCGGGGCTGACGGTCGGCCTGGAGGAGCTGCTCGACCTCTAGGGCCGAGGCTGCTCGCCCCGCTCGATCGTGCACCGTTGCACGTTCGTGCAACGCAGGTCCGTGAAGGCGCCGAGCTGGTGCCATCGGAGCCTGCGACGGGCACGCTGGAGGGGACCCGGGGGGCGCATGGTCGTCCCCGCTCCCGCCCAGAGTGAAGGATCCACATGCGCACGAGCGTGACGCTCCTCAGTGCAGCAGCGGTGGCCGCGGCGACCGCCGCCGCCGTCACCCCCACCGCCACGGCGGCCCCGTCGGGGTCCCGCGCCGACCGCGCGATCGCCGCGGCCGAGTCGCACGGGGCGGCCAGCCGGTTCGGCGCCGGCCAGGACTTCTCCGCCGCCGGCACCCTCGTGGACGCCGACGGCACGACGCACACCCGCCTGCACCGCACCTACCGCGGGCTGCCGGTCGTCGGCGGCGACCTGGTGGTCCACCAGGCCCGCGACGGTGCCTGGAAGGGCAGCAGCCTGACCCTGGGCACGGCGCCCTCGCTCTCGACCACCCCGGCGGTCAGCAAGGCTGCCGCCGGTGCCGCCGCGCTGGCCCCCAGCCGCGTCACCCGTGCGGTCGCCGGCACGAAGGTCTCCGGCTCGACGCTGGTCGTCGACGCCCTCGGTGCCACGCCCCGGCTGGCCTGGAAGGTCGTCTCCGGCGGCACCCAGGACAACGGCACCCCCAGCCGCCTCGCGACGTACGTCGACGCGGGCACCGGTCGCGTCCTGCGCACCGAGCAGGAGATCGTCAACGTCGACGGCACCGGCAACACGCTCTACAGCGGCACGGTGCCCCTGAGCGTGACCAAGTCGGGCAGCACCTACCAGCTCAAGAACGACGGCGTGCGCGGTGGGACCTACACGACCGACATGAAGAACGCCCAGGACAGCCAGCTCTGCCAGGCCCTCGGCATGGGCTGCAAGGCCGGCACGCTGATCACCAGCCCGACCACCACCTTCGGCAACGGGCTCAACAGCAACCGCGCCACGGCCGGGGCCGACGCGCAGTACGGCTCGAACGAGACCTGGGACTACTACAAGTCGACCTTCAACCGCGACGGCATCTTCGGCACCGGCAAGGGCTCCTACAACCGGGTCCACTACGGCAAGAACTACGTCAACGCCTTCTGGGACGGCACCAAGATGACCTACGGCGACGGCGACGGCGTCTCCTACGGCCCGCTGGTGTCGCTCGACGTCGCCGGCCACGAGATGAGCCACGGCGTCACCGAGAACACCGCCGGCCTGACCTACTCCGGGGAGTCCGGCGGCCTCAACGAGGCCACCAGCGACATCTTCGGCACGATGGTCGAGTTCTACGCCAACAACCCCAAGGACCCGGGCGACTACCTGATCGGCGAGCAGTTCGACCTCGCCAAGCACCAGGGATTCCGCCGGATGGACAACCCGGCCTCCGACGGCCAGTCGCTGAACTGCTGGTCGCCCACCGCCGGCACCGCCGACGTGCACTACTCCTCGGGCATCGGCAACCACTTCTACTACCTGCTCGCCGAGGGCTCCGGGGCCAAGACGATCAACGGCGTGGCGCACAACAGCCCGACCTGCAACGGCTCGACCGTGACCGGCATCGGCCGCGACGCCGCGCAGCGGATCTGGTACCGCGCGCTGACCGTCTACATGACCAGCAACACCAACTACAGCGGTGCTCGCACCGCCACGCTGAACGCCGCCAAGGACCTCTACGGCGCGGGCAGCACGCAGTACAACACGGTCGCCAGCGCCTGGAGCGCGGTGTCCGTGGCCTGAGTCGACGTCACCCCCACGTCGGCCAGGCATCCCCGGGTGGGGAGCTCGTACTGGGCATACGAGCTCCCCACCCATCACCCGTCGGCCCGGCCGGTGCCCCGTCTCGGGCGGCACCGGACGGGCCGCGGTCGTGTCCCGGGTCGACCGCCCGACCCGCGGCGCTCAGACGAGCAGCCGGATCCCCGCGGCGGTCACGGCGGCGGCCAGGACCACCACCAGGAACGGCAGGCGCAGCAGCAGCGCCGCCACGGCGACGCCCAGCCCCGCGAGGCGCGCGTCGACGGCGAGCGCGCCGCCGTGCGCGGTGCGCACGGCGAGCACCTGCACCGCGACCAGCGCCGCGAGCAGGACGACCGGCAGCAGCCCGGCCACACGGCGTACGCCGGGGGAGTCCAGGACGCGCTGCGGCACCGAGACGCCGGCCAGCTTGAGCAGGTAGCAGCCGGCCGCGCAGCCCAGCACGGCCGCCCACGCGCCCACCGGGGTCACGACGCCTCCTCCGGGCCGGTCGGGCGGAGCAGGCCCAGGCCCAGTGCGACGACGGCGGCCGCGAGCACGGGCACGCCGGCCGGGACCAGCGGCACCAGCGCGAGGGCCACCGCGGCGCCCAGCACGGCCGCCACCCGGTGCCGGGCCGCGTCCAGGCGAGGCCAGAGCAGACCGAGGAACGCAGCGCCGACGGCGGCGTCGAGGCCGTAGTCGCGCGGGTCGCCGACGGCGTCGCCCAGCAGCGCACCGGCCAGGGTGGCGAGGTTCCACAGGACGAGGACCGCGAGCCCGGTCGCGTGGAAGCCGGTCCGGGCGAGCACGGGGTCGGACCGGGTGACGGTCATGGCCGTGGACTCGTCGATGACCAGGTGCGCGGCGGCCGCCCGACGCCAACCGCGCAGGCCCAGCCGGGGGGCCACCTGCAGGCCGTAGAGCGTGTTGCGGGTGCCGAGCAGCAGCCCGGACAGGGCGCCCACCAGCGGGCTCCCGCCGGCGGCCACCACGCCGACCAGGGCGAACTGGCTGGCGCCGGTGAAGATCAGCAGGGAGGAGGCGCAGGTCTGGGCGACCGAGAACCCGGCCGCGACCGAGACCGCGCCGAAGGAGATGCCGTAGGCACCGGTCGCCACGCCCACGGCGATCCCGTCCCGGACCACCGAGCGGACGGACTCGCCCTGCTCCTGCCGGGACCGCGCACCCCCCACCCCGGCCCCTAGTCGACGAGGCGGGTGTGCAGCCGCACCTGCTTGACCACGGTGGTGCCGTCGCCGAGCAGGTCGAGCGAGCGGTGTGCCCCGTCGGGGGCCCACCCGGCCCCGGTGAGGAAGGCGCGTCGGGCGTCGTCACCGACCGGCAGCCAGGAGACCGCGACCGTGAAGCGGTCGGCCTCCAGGGTCTCGGCGGCCGCGGTCAGCAGCCGCGAGCCGTGACCGGACCCGCGCTGGTGGGGGTCCACCGTGAGGTCGCTGAGCTCGCCCGTGGCGACCGGGTCGTGGTCGGGGTCGGTGGTGGGGCCGGTGACGACGAAGCCCGTCACCAGGTGGCGCTCCAGGGCGACCAGCACGCGGTGGCGGGCGTCGCCCGGGGCGGCCAGGGCCCGGCGCCAGCCCTCGGCCATGCTCGCGTGGTCCAGGGAGGCCAGCACCTCGGCCGGCAGCAGGTCGGCGTAGGTCTCGCGCCAGGCGCGCACCTGCACCGCGGCCACCGCCTCGGCGTCGTCGGCCCAGGCGACCCGCACCGAGACGTCGGCCGTCGGGCCCGAGGTGCTGCCCCCGGCGGAGGGGCCGTCGGGGGCGGAGGGGTGCCCGTGGTCGGGACGCGTCGCGTCGCGGACGGTCGGGTCGGGCAGGTCCTGGCTCACGCGGACCATCTCAGCACGTGCGGCCGCCCGCACGGCTCACCGGTGCAGGTCACCGGCGCGCTCCCCGTGCGGCCCGGGCGTGCCCGGTGGTGGACCGGACCCCTCCAGGTCCTCGAGCCGGCCCTCGGCACCGCTGAGCACCAGCGCCCCGGCGGTGGCCACCAGGAAGGCCAGCACGGCCACGACCCCGAGGTGCGGCCGGACCCGGTCGGCGAAGAGCAGCACGCCCAGGGCGGCGGGCACGAAGGTCTCCAGGAGCACCATCGGGGCCGTGGCGGCGGTGACCGAGACGCGTTCGAGGGCCACCGACTGGAGCACGAACCCCAGGGTGCCGAACAGGGGCACGGTCAGCGCGGGCAGCAGGACGTGCAGGTCGAGGGTGACGTGCTCGAGGTCGCGGGTGGCGATCGGCGCTCCGGCGTACGCCAGCCCGGCGAGGAGGCCCAGCGCGACGCCCCCGCGGGGGGCGGGCAGGCGCCACGCGAGCAGCCCGCCGACGGCGAGCACGGCCAGGACGACGTACAGCGCGGGGGTGAGGTGACCGACCTGGTGGGAGCGGCCCGGGGCGGCCGCGGAGGCGACCAGGGCCGCGAACCCGAGGACCATCGCGCCGATGGCCCACCAGTGCCGGCGGGCCAGGGGCTCGCGGACGACCCGCGAGGCGGCCAGCGCGGTCACGGCCAACGAGCCGCCGATGGCCATCTGCGCCAGGTAGAGCGGCAGCAGCGAGATCGCGACCAGGTGGAACCCCCACCCGAGCACGTAGCCACCGGTGACGCCCACCATCGGCCACGACACCAGCCCCGACCGGCGCACGACGACCGCCTGGAGCACCGCGGTGGCCCCGAACAGCACGGCGGCGGCCAGGGCCGCGAGCAGGCCGATCAGCACCGACGGCCTGCTGCCGCGGTGTCGTTCCAGCGTGGTCCGGTGCTCACCGCTCCAGCCTGCCACGCGGGTAGGTTGTCGCCCATGCAGGCCTACCTCGACCTCCTCCGCCGGGTCCTCGACGAGGGCGTGGACAAGCCCGACCGCACGGGCACCGGCACGCGCAGCGTCTTCGGCCACCAGATGCGCTTCGACCTGCGCGCGGGCTTCCCCCTGGTGACGACCAAGAAGGTGCACACCCGGTCGGTGTTCGGCGAGCTGCTGTGGTTCGTGCGCGGCGACACCAACGTGCGCTGGCTCCAGGAGCGCGGCATCTCGATCTGGGACGAGTGGGCCGACGCCGACGGCGACCTGGGCCCCGTCTACGGGCACCAGTGGCGCTCGTGGCCCACGCCCGACGGCCGCCACGTCGACCAGCTCGCCGAGGTGGTCGAGCAGCTGCGCCGCGACCCGTCCTCGCGCCGCCACGTGGTCTCGGCGTGGAACGTCGCCGACCTCCCCGACATGGCGCTGGCGCCGTGCCACACGATGTTCCAGTTCTACGTCGCGCCGGGGGTGGACGGGGCGCCCGGGCGGCTGTCGTGCCAGCTCTACCAGCGCTCCGCCGACGTCTTCCTCGGCGTGCCGTTCAACATCGCGTCCTACGCGCTGCTGACCCACATGGTGGCGCAGGTGACGGGGCTCGAGGTCGGCGACTTCGTGCACACCCTGGGCGACGCCCACCTCTACTCCAACCACCTCGAGCAGGCCCGGCTCCAGCTGACCCGCGAGCCGCGGCCGCTGCCCACGCTGCGCCTGGACCCCTCGGTGACCAGCATCGACGGCTTCGACCTCGAGCACCTCGCGGTGGAGGGCTACGACCCCCACCCCGGCATCAAGGCCCCCATTGCCGTCTGAGGCTGCCGCCCGGGTCGTCCTCGTCGCCGCCGTCGCGACCGACGGCACCATCGGCGACGGGCCCGACATCCCCTGGCACGTGCCCGGCGAGCAGGCCTTCTTCAAGCAGCTGACCCTGGGGCACACCCTGCTGATGGGGCGCACCACCTTCGAGTCCATCGGTCGCCCGCTCCCGGGTCGCACGACGGTGGTGCTCACCCGGGACCCCGACTGGCACCACCCCGGCGTCGAGGTGGCCCACGACGTGGCCACGGGGCTGGAGATCGCCCGCTCGCTGCCCGGCGAGGTGATGGTCGCCGGCGGCGCGCAGGTGTACGCCGCCCTGATGCCGCACGCGGGCGAGCAGGTGCTGACCCACGTGCACCTCACGCCCGGCGGCGACGTCCGCTACCCGGCGTACGACGAGGGGGAGTGGCGCGAGGTCCGGCGCGAGGAGGCCGAGCTCTTCCACCGGGTGTGGCTGGAGCGGGCCACGGCGGTGTGAGCTAGGGGAGCGGGCGGCCGTCGGCGTCGGGGACCTTGCGCATCAGCACCAGGACCAGGTCGATCAGGTGCCAGATCCCGCACCCGCCCAGGGTGAGCAGCTTGGCCACGCCCAGGCCGGTGTAGCCGAGGTAGAAGCGGTCCACGCCGAAGGAGCCGAGGAACCACGAGAGCAGGACGGTGGTGAGCCACTCGCGGTGCGAGAACAGCCCCGGCACCTGCTTGGCCTGGAACCAGCCGCCGCCGCGGACGTCGCGCAGCTGGGCGTCGCCCTTCATCTGGCCGGCGACCGCCATCTGCTGGAGCTGGACGTAGCCGTAGGGGCCGTACTCCTGGCCGAGGTGGCCGAGCATGAACTGACCCTCGTGCGGGGCCATCGCCCCACCCTGCGGCTGGCCGGGCTGCTGGCCCCAGGACTGGCCGTACTGGTCGGGAGGCTGCTGGCTCTCGCTCATGGTCGAAGAAGATAGGCCATCTCGGGCCCCGTCGTCCTGGTCCTCCCCACGGCCACGCGGCGGGGCGGCCGGGTCCGCGGCGGATAACCTAGGCCCCATGAGCCTGCCTGTCGCCCCCTACGGCCGCGTCCTGACCGCGATGGTCACGCCGTTCACCCCCGACGGAGCGGTCGACCCCGACGGCACCGGCCGGGTGGCCCAGCACCTGCTGGACCACGGCAACGACGGTGTGGTGGTCAGCGGCACCACCGGGGAGTCGCCGACCACCACGGTCGCCGAGGACACCGAGATCCTGCGGGCGGTCAAGGACGCCGTCGGCGACCGCGGCACGGTCGTGGCCGGTGTCGGCACCAACTCCACGGCCCACTCCGTGGAGCTGGCGATCGCGGCCGAGCAGGTCGGCGTCGACGCGGTGCTGCTGGTGGTGCCGTACTACAACAAGCCCGGCCAGGCCGGGATCCTGCACCACTTCACCGAGGTCGCCCGGGCCACCAGCCTCCCGGTGATGCTGTACGACGTCCCCGGCCGCACCGCCCAGGCCATCGGCCTGGAGACCTACGAGGCCGCCCGACGGCTCGACAACGTGACCAGCGTCAAGCACGCCACCGGCAACCCGGTGGACACCATCGCGCTGCGCCAGCTCGGCTACGACGTGTACGCCGGGGACGACGGCCTGCTCCTGGGCTACCTCGCCCACGGGGCGTGCGGCATCGTCTCGGTCGCCGCCCACGTCGTGGGTCGCGAGCTGCGGCGCGTGGTCGAGAGCTTCGACGCGGGCGACCCGGCCGCGGCGCTGGAGACCTTCACCGAGCTGCTGCCCGTGGTCGGGGCGGTGATGGGGGTGCCGAACTACGGCGCCACCACCGCCAAGGCCGCCATGGAGCTGCTCGGTGTGCTGGACAACCGCCAGGTGCGTGGACCCCTGGTACCACTCGACGACGACGAGGTCGCGGACCTGAGGGCCGCGATCCAGAAGGCAGGACTGCTGTGAGCCACCCCCATCCCGAGCTCTCCGCCCCACCCGCGCTGCCCGAGGGCGGCCTGCGGGTGATCCCCCTCGGGGGACTCGGCGAGGTCGGACGCAACATGACCGTCTTCGAGCACGCCGGACGGCTGCTCCTGGTCGACTGCGGCGTGCTCTTCCCCGAGGAGAACCACCCCGGGGTCGACCTGATCCTCCCCGACTTCAGCGCCATCCGGGACCGGCTCGACGCCGTCGAGGCGCTGGTGCTGACCCACGGCCACGAGGACCACATCGGCGCCGTGCCCTACCTGCTGCGCGAGCGCAACGACATCCCGCTGGTGGGGTCCCAGCTCACGCTGGCCCTGCTGGGCGGGAAGCTGCGCGAGCACCGGATCAAGAACCCCGTGCAGTCGATCGTGGCCGCGGGCGACCGGATCTCCTTCGGCCCCTACGACCTCGAGTTCGTCGCGGTCAACCACTCGATCCCCGACGCGCTCGCCGTGGCCATCCGCACGCCGGCCGGCACGGTGCTCCACACCGGCGACTTCAAGATGGACCAGCTGCCGCTGGACGGCCGCATCACCGACCTGCGGGCCTTCGCCCGGCTGGGGGAGGAGGGCGTCGACCTGTTCCTCACCGACTCCACCAACGCAGAGGTCCCCGGCTTCACCACCTCGGAGAAGGACATCTCCCCGGTCCTCGCCCGGGTCTTCGCGACCAGCGAGAAGCGCATCATCGTGGCCTGCTTCGCCTCCCACGTGCACCGCGTCCAGCAGATCGTGGACGCCGCCGCCGCCAACGGCCGCAAGATCGCCTACGTCGGTCGATCGATGGTGCGCAACATGGGGATCGCCCGCGACCTGGGCTACCTCACCGTCCCCGACGGCCTGCTGGTCGACCCCAAGGCCACCGCCGACATGCCGCCGGACAAGGTCGTGCTGATCTCCACCGGCTCCCAGGGCGAGCCGCTCTCGGCGCTGAGCCGGATCGCCCAGCGCAGCCACCACTTCGTGCACCTCGAGGAGGGCGACACGGTCGTCCTGGCCTCCTCGCTGATCCCCGGCAACGAGAACGCCGTCTACCGCGTGATCAACGGGCTCGCCCGCTGGGGCGCCCACGTGGTCCACAAGGGCAACGCCCTGGTCCACGTCAGCGGCCACGCCAGCGCCGGTGAGCTCCTCTACTGCTACAACATCGTCAAGCCGCGCAACGTGATGCCCGTCCACGGCGAGATCCGGCACCTGCTGGCCAATGCCGCCCTGGCCCGGGCGACCGGCGTCCCGGACGAGAACGTCGTCATCGCCGAGGACGGCGTGGTCGTCGACCTGGTCAAGGGTCGCGCCCGCGTGGTCGGCAAGGTCGACTGCGGCTACGTCTTCGTCGACGGCAGCTCGATCGGGCACGTCAACGAGGACTCCCTCAAGGACCGCCGCATCCTCAGCGAGGAGGGGTTCATCTCGGTCATCGTCGTGGTGGACTCCCAGAGCGGCAAGGTCGTCAGCGGGCCCGAGATCCACGCCCGCGGATTCGCCGAGCAGGACAGTGCCTTCGACGAGATCACCGGCCCGATCGTGGCCGCCCTGGACAAGGCCCGCGCCGAGGGCGTCGACGACACCTACCAGCTCCAGCAGACCATCCGACGGGTCGTGGGACGCTGGGCCGGAGGGCGTCTGCGCCGCCGACCGATGATCGTCCCGGTGGTGCTGGAGGTCTAGTGCAACTGGTTCCTGGGGACCATCCGAGCCGGTCTTCACGGGCGTAGCCTCGGTACTGGGCCAAACCACCCAAGAAATCGGACAAGTCACCCTAGACTCGTGGCACAGGTCCACGCGTGTGGCCCTGTCCGTCCACCTGAGGTCTCCGGGAGCCCGAGCCGCATGCACCTGACCGAGGTCCCTCGAGCCGAGGGGATCCGCCGACTCTACGAGCTGATGCTGCGCGTCAACTCGTCGAACGACCTCGCCGAGGTCCTCGACGAGATCGCCAACGGGGTCGTCGAGGTGCTCGGGTACGGCGTGGCGGCGATCGCCCGGCTCGAGGGCGAGACCTTCGTGATGACCACGGTGGCCGGCCCGCCGGAGGTGCGCGAGCAGGTGATGGGTCGGCGTACGCCGGTGGCCTCGATCTTCAACGAGTTCGCGCAGGCCGACGAGTGGGGCGTGCTGCGCTTCGTCCCGCACGACCGCCTGCCCAACGCCCTCGAGCAGTCGGCGTGGGTGCCGGACTTCGAGCCCACCGCCGGGCCCGACGCGTGGCACCCGCTCGACGCGCTCTACGCCCCGCTCTACTCCGCCACCGGCCAGCTGCTCGGCAACATGTCGGTCGACCTGCCCCCGGGCAACCGGATCCCGAACCGCGAGGAGCGCGAGCTGCTCGAGATGTTCGTGGTCCAGGCGGGCCTGGCGATGTACAACGCCCAGCAGCGCGAGCGGCTCGGCGACCAGGTGCGGATGGGCGACATGCTCCGCGCGGTGTCCTCGGCCGGCCAGCTCGCCGAGCTCGACCTGTCGCTGCGCGAGGCGGCGCAGGCCATCGCCAAGGGCCTGGCCACCGAGCACCTGTGGATCCGCTGCTTCCCCTCCGGCGACCTCGACCAGGTCGAGCAGTCGGCGTCGTACCCGCCCGAGGACCGGGAGACCCGGCCCGCGGTGATCGCGGTCAAGAGCATCCTGGCCATGCGGGCCTCCGAGCTGGGGCGCCCGGTGCTGGTCAGCCGGGCCAACCTGGCCGAGGTCGACGGCGGCCTGAGCCCCGAGCAGGTCGACCTGGTCCGGGAGCTGCTCGGTCCCAGCGACGGCGCCAGCCTGATGTTCGCCCCCGTGGCGGTGGGTCGCGAGCTGCTGGGCTACGTCCTGCTCGGCCGCGACGCCGAGTCCAGCCCCTGGACCCACGAGGAGCAGCAGGCGGTGATGGAGGTCGGCCGCACCCTGGGTCGGGTCGTCCTGAACGCCCGGCTCTACGAGCGCGAGCGGCACCTGGTCGGCGAGCTCCAGGAGCTGGACCGCTACAAGGGCGAGCTGATCGCGACCATCTCCCACGAGCTCAAGACCCCGCTGACCTCGATCATCGGCCACGTCGAGCTGCTCGAGGACCTCGACACCGGGATCGGCTCGGTGGAGGCGATCTCCCGCAACGCCGACCGGCTCAACCGCCTGGTGCAGAACCTCCTGAACTACTCCCAGGTCCAGGACAAGCGGGAGTCGGTGCGCCGCGAGGTCGACCTGCGCAAGCTGGTCGAGGGGTCCATGGAGCTGATGACGCTCGCCGCGGCCCAGGGCGGGGTCACGATGACCCTGACCATGCCGACCGAGCCGGTGATGATCACCGCCGACCCCGACGAGCTCGGCAAGGTCGTGGACAACCTGGCCAGCAACGCCGTGAAGTACACCCTGCCCGGGGGCTCGGTCGACCTGCGCGTCGGCGTGGAGGACACCCACGGCTTCGTCTCCTGCGCCGACACCGGCCTGGGCATCTCCGTCGCCGACCAGGTGCACCTGTTCTCGGCCTTCCACCGCTCCAGCAACCCCGAGGCGCTGTCGATCCCCGGCACCGGCCTGGGCCTGGCCATCTCGCGCCGCATCGCGCACATGCACGGCGGCGAGATCCTGGTCTCCTCCCAGCTCGGCGTCGGCAGCACCTTCCGCCTGCGGGTGCCCCTGGCCGGCACCGGCAAGGCCGCCATCGTCCTCGAGGGGTAGGCGCCGGGGACTGGGTGGTCCCTGACGATCCGGCTGGACATCTCGGACATCGGCCCAGCACCTCGTCAGGGACTAGCTCGTCACGCGACTGACGCGGTCTGGTGCCCGTGGTGCGGCGTGTGACGCACGGGGCGCACGGTGCTGTCGGGGTAGATTCCGAGCATGGCGACCCGTACGTCTTCCCCGCCGGCGTCGCGCAGCAAGGGCACGCCGAGCAAGAGCCCTGCCCGCAGCACGGCCAAGAGCCCCGCGAAGGGCTCCTCGCGCAGCTCCGGCAAGAGTCCCGCCAAGGGCGGCTCCCGCACACCTGCGCGCAAGCCCGCCGCACGCGGAGGCCGCCCCGCACCCCGTGCCGTGCGCACCGGCACCGGCCCGGTCGCCACCGTCTTCATCGCGCTCGCCCGCGTCGTGGTCGCCGCGTGGCTGGGCCTGGCCCACCTCGTCGGCGGCGCCGTGCGTGGCATGGGCCGCGGAGCCGCCGAGCTCGAGCCCGAGCACCGCCGAGACGGCGCGGGCCTGTTCCTGCTCGGCCTGGCCGTCGTGGTCGCCGGAGCGGTCTGGTGGCAGCTGCCCGGCAGCCTGGGCGACGCGGTCCGCGCCGTCGTGGCCGGCTCGGTCGGCCTGGTCGCCTGGCTGGTCCCGGTGCTCCTGGTCTTCGTGGCCTGGCGCAACCTGCGCGACCCCGAGCGCAACGGCCCGGCCGGTCGCCAGGTGATCGGCTGGGGCGCCCTGCTCGTCGGCGTCCTGGGCATCGTGCACATCGCCAACGGCTCGCCCACGCCGCGCCTCGGCGACACCCGGCCGCTGCAGCAGGCCGGCGGAGCCGTCGGTTTCGTGGTCGCCAAGCTGCTCGTCGACCTGCTCCAGACCGCGTACGTCGTGGTCCCGCTGCTGGTCCTGCTGGTCGTCTTCGGCGTCCTCGTCGTCACCGCCACCCCCGTCTACCAGGTGCCCGCGCGGCTGCGGGAGCTCGGCGACCGGATCATGGGTCGCCACGTGGAGGACTGGGACGAGGAGCCCGCCGCGCTCGAGGCCCCGCGCCGCTCGCGGCGCACGGCCGGGACCGACGAGATCGACCCCGACATGGGCGACCCGGCGTACGACACCCCGCTGCTGGACGAGGACCCGATGGCCGCGCGCGAGGTCGCCAAGCGCTCGCGCCGCCGTCGCGACCCGGTGGTGGCGGACCCCTCCGCCGACGGCGCCGCCCCCTTCGACATCGCCGCATACGACGACGCGACGCCGGCCGAGCCCGACGACGAGTCCGCCCACGAGACGGGTGGCGGCCTCGAGCCGCCGCCGCACACCCCGCTGCCGGCGCGCGTCGAGCAGCTCGCGCTCTCCGGCGACGTGACCTACTCCCTGCCCGACAGCGAGGTGCTCAAGCCCGGCTCGGTGCACAAGGCGCGGTCGAAGGCCTCCGACGACGTCGTGGCCAAGCTGACCCAGGTGCTCGAGGAGTTCGACATCGACGCCCAGGTCACCGGCTACACCCGGGGCCCGACGGTGACCCGGTACGTCGTGGAGCTCGGCCCGGCGGTCAAGGTCGAGAAGATCACCGGCATCGCCAAGAACATCTCCTACGCGGTGGCCTCGGCCGACGTGCGGATCCTCTCTCCGATCCCGGGCAAGTCCGCGGTCGGCATCGAGATCCCCAACCTCGACAAGGAGGTCGTCTCCCTCGGCGACGTCCTGCGGTCGAACAACGCCCGCAACGACCACCACCCGATGGTGGTCGGCCTGGGCAAGGACGTCGAGGGCGGCTTCGTGGTCGCCAACCTGGCCAAGATGCCGCACCTGCTGGTCGCGGGCGCCACCGGCTCGGGCAAGTCGTCCTTCATCAACTCGATGATCACCTCGCTGCTGATGCGCAGCACCCCCGACGAGGTCCGGATGATCATGGTCGACCCCAAGCGGGTCGAGCTGAACGCCTACGAGGGCATCCCGCACCTGATCACCCCGATCATCACCAACCCCAAGAAGGCCGCCGAGGCGCTCCAGTGGGTCGTGCGCGAGATGGACCTGCGCTACGACGACCTGGCCAACTTCGGCTTCCGCCACGTCGACGACTTCAACAAGGCGGTGCGGGCCGGCAAGGTGCAGGTGCCCCCGGGCAGCGAGCGCGTGCTGGCGCCGTACCCCTACCTGTGCGTGATCGTCGACGAGCTCGCCGACCTGATGATGGTCGCGCCGCGCGACGTCGAGGACGCGATCGTCCGGATCACCCAGCTGGCCCGCGCGGCCGGCATCCACCTGGTGCTGGCCACGCAGCGCCCCTCGGTGGACGTGGTGACCGGTCTGATCAAGGCCAACGTGCCCTCGCGGCTGGCGTTCGCGACCAGCTCGCTGGCCGACAGCCGGGTCATCCTCGACCAGCCGGGTGCGGAGAAGCTGGTCGGCCAGGGCGACGGGCTGTTCCTGCCGATGGGCGCCTCGAAGTCGGTGCGCGTCCAGGGCTCCTGGGTCACCGAGGCCGAGATCGCCCAGGTGGTCGAGCAGTGCAAGCAGCAGCTCGAGCCCAGCTACCGCGAGGACGTCACGGTCGCCGCGACCTCCAAGCGCGAGCTCGACGACGACATCGGTGACGACATGGACCTCGTGGTCCAGGCCATCGAGCTGGTGGTGTCCACGCAGTTCGGCTCGACCTCGATGCTCCAGCGCAAGCTGCGCGTCGGGTTCGCCAAGGCGGGCCGCCTGATGGACATCTTGGAGAGCCGCGGGGTGGTCGGGCCCAGCGAGGGCTCCAAGGCCCGCGACGTGATGATCAAGCCCGACGACCTCGACGACGTGATCGCGACCCTGCAGGGAGAGCAGTGATGGGTGTGACTGTGCGGCACAACGCCGCGGTGGCCGCGGTGGTGGCGCTCCTGGCGTCGGTGATGACCGTCGCGTGGTTCGCGAGGGCGCTCCAGACGGGGTCGCCCGTGGACTGGGCGCTGACGCTGGTCCTGGCCGCGATCGGCGTGCTCCAGCTGCTCGTGGTCCGCGACAGCCGGGCACCGCTGCTGGTGGCCGACGAGCACGGCGTGCGCGTGCGGCGCGGCCGGACCTGGAGCGGGCTGCGCTGGCAGGACGTCGCCCACGTCGAGGTCCGCTCACCCGGCTCGTGGCTGCGTGACGGCGAGGTCGTCGTGCACCCCGTCACCGAGGACGCCCACGAGCGCTTCTCGGTGCCCCTGGGCATGACCACCCGCGTCGACCACGACGGCCTGACCGGCGACCTGGTCACCGACCTGGACTCCCTCGCCAGCGGCGAGGTGCCCGTCCTGGTGCTCACCGGCGTCCCCCACTCCGAGACCCAGACCGATCCGGCCCAGGTCTCCGAGCACCCCGAGCACCCCGAGCACCCCGAGCACTCCGGTGACCACGAGTTCGCGGAGCAGCCGGCGGCCCGTGAGCTGGAGGACTTCGGCGCCCCGGTGCGCTGGCGCGACCGTCGTCGTCCCTGGCAGTCGGCTCCCGAGCAGGACGTCCACGACGCCGACGGGCTCGACGAGCCCGACGAGGCCGACGCCCGTGAGGAGGTCGCCACGTCGACCTTCTCCACCCGCTTCGAGGAGACCGACGAGATCGCGGTCGTCCCGGCGTCCGTCGACGTCGACGACGCTCCCGCCCATGACACCGCCCGCGAGGCCGCCGAGGAGACCGCCGACGAGGCTGGGCACGAGACCGGCCCCCGCACGTCGACCCGCGACCGGCTCGGCGAGCTGCGTCGCCTGGTCGCGCTGGGGGTCGCCCGCGCCGGCCAGCGTCGCCCGTCGACCGAGGCGGACGTCGAGGACCAGGACCAGGACCAGGACCGGTCCGAGGTCGAGACCGACGCCGACGTCCCCGCTGAGCACCCCGTCGAGCACGCTGCCGAGCACTCGCTCGACCACACCGTCGACCACACCGTCGAGCACGCTGCCGACCACCCCGTCGACGCCGTCGAGGAGACCGAGGACGAGGTCGAGCCGGTCGAGCCGGGTCGGGCCACCCGCCCCGCCTCGCGCGCCGAGGTCGTCCGGGAGTCGGTGCGGGTGCTGCCCACGCCGCCGCCGATCCCCGAGCAGCGCGCGCGCCGCGACGAGGACGCCGAGGACCTCGAGCCGGCCGGTGCGTCCGCGACCACCGGGTCGACGCTGGCCGCGGCGCAGCGGCCCGTGCCCGTGCTCGTCGCCCGGCTGGACGACCTCGGGGGTCAGGAGCCCCGCGGCCCCGAGCACCCCGTGATCGGCCCCCGCATCAACGCCGCCCGCCACCGTGCCCGCCTCAGCATCGACACGCTGGGGGAGCGGACCCGGATCCGGCCCCACGTCCTGGAGCGCATCGAGGTCGACGACTTCGAGGCCTGCGGCGGCGACTTCTACGCCCGCGGTCACCTGCGGACCCTGGCGCGGATCTTCGGCCTGGACGCCGAGGAGCTGGTGGCGCTGTACGACGAGCACTACGCCTCGCCCGAGATCGAGGCGCGCCAGGTCTTCGAGGCCGAGCTCGCCAGCGGCATCGGCGGCGGCGTCCGTGCGGCCCACAGCGGCCCGCGCTGGAGCCTCATGGCCGCCTCCGTCCTGGTCCTGGCCGGCGTCTGGGGCGTGTCCCGCCTCGCCGACGACACCCCGCAGGAGCTGGTCAGCCCGGCGCCTCAGGTCGTGGACTCCGCGGGCCTGGCGTCCTCGGAGAAGCAGCAGCCGGCCAGCAGCCTGGCCCCGGTCGAGGTGCGCGCCACGGGCGCCACCCCCGAGGTCGTCGTGCGCGACCGCGGCGGCCGGATCCTGTGGGCCGGCCGGCTCGCCGACGGGCAGCGCCAGCAGGTGATCGGCCTGGCTCCCTTCGAGGTGACCTCGAGCAACGGCGGGGCCGTGCACGTCTCCTACCTGGGTCGTGACCAGGGCGTCGTGGGCCAGGGCGCCGCGGCGGCGAGCAAGAGCGTCGGGTCCCGCTAGACCACCGTGGTGGGGTCAGGGGCGCGAGTCCGGCATACTTGGCTCGGCCTATGACTATCCAGCAGACCTCCGGGTCCTCCCCGAGCTCCCCGTCCGCCCCCACCTCCACGGTGGCCATGGTGACCCTGGGGTGCGCCCGCAACGAGGTGGACTCCGAGGAGCTCGCCGGTCGCCTCGAGGCCGGTGGGTTCCGCCTGGTCGAGGACCCGGCCGAGGCCGACACCGTCGTGGTCAACACCTGCGGCTTCGTCGAGGCCGCCAAGAAGGACTCGGTCGACACCCTGCTGGCCGCCTCCGACCTCAAGGAGAGCGGGTCCGCCCAGGCCGTCGTGGCCGTGGGCTGCCTGGCCGAGCGCTACGGCTCGGAGCTGGCCGACTCGCTCCCCGAGGCCGACGCCGTCCTGGGCTTCGACTCCTACCCCGACATCGCCGGTCGGCTGCGCTCGATCCTGGCCGGGGAGACCCAGCACCCGCACACCCCGCAGGACCGCCGGCTGCTGCTGCCGATCTCGCCGGCCGAGCGGGTCGACGCCCCGGCGTACCAGCCCGGCCACGGCGAGCGGCGCCGACTCGACTCCGGCCCGATGGCCCCGCTCAAGCTGGCCTCGGGCTGCGACCGCCGCTGCACCTTCTGCGCGATCCCGGCCTTCCGCGGCTCGTTCGTGTCGCGCCGCCCCTCCGACGTGCTGGCCGAGGCCCGCTGGCTGGCCGAGCAGGGAGCGCGCGAGCTGTTCCTGGTCAGCGAGAACTCCACGTCCTACGGCAAGGACCTCGGCGACCTCCGCCTGCTCGAGACGCTGCTGCCCGAGCTGGCCGCGGTCGAGGGCGTCGAGCGCGTGCGGGTCTCCTACCTGCAGCCGGCCGAGACCCGTCCGGGCCTGGTCACCGCGATCGCCCGCACCCCCGGGGTGGCGGCGTACTACGACCTGTCCTTCCAGCACGCCTCCAACCCCGTGCTGCGCCGGATGCGCCGGTTCGGTGACTCCGAGTCGTTCCTCGGCCTGCTGGAGCAGGCGCGGGCCCAGGCCCCGCTGGCCGGCGCCCGCTCGAACTTCATCGTGGGCTTCCCCGGCGAGACCGAGGCCGACTTCGAGATCCTCTGCGACTTCCTGTCCCGGGCCCGCCTGGACGCCATCGGGATCTTCGGCTACTCCGACGAGGACGGCACCGAGGCCGAGGGCTTCGCCGACAAGCTCGACGAGGACGAGATCCGCGAGCGCGTCGAGCACGTCACCGCCCTGGCCGAGGAGCTCACGGCGCAGCGCGCCGAGGAGCGCATCGGCGAGCTGGTCGAGGTGCTGGTCGAGTCGCTCGAGGACGACGAGGTCGAGGGTCGCGCGGCCCACCAGGGCCCCGAGGTCGACGGGTCGACGTTCCTCGAGGGCGACGTGGCCGGCCTCCGCGTGGGCGACCTCGTGCGGGCCGAGGTGGTCGGCACCGAGGGCGTCGACCTGGTCGCCCGCCCGGTCGGCTCCGGGGACCGCTCGTGAGCGGCACCGAGGATCTCGCCGGCAGCCAGGAGCCGGTCGCGACGCGCACGGTGAGCAACTGGAACGTCCCCAACGCCCTGACCACGCTGCGGATCGCGATGGTCCCGGTGCTCGGGTGGGTGCTGCTGCACGACGGGGGTCACCACCTCGGCTGGCGCTGGGCGGCGTACGCCGTGTTCGTGCTCGCCATGGCCACCGACAAGATCGACGGGGACCTGGCCCGCAAGCACGACCTGGTCACCGACTTCGGCAAGATCGCCGACCCGATCGCCGACAAGGCGATGACCGGCATGGCCCTGATCGGGCTGGCCGTGATCCACGACTTCATGCCGGCCTGGATCTGGTGGACCGCCGCGGTCCTGGTCCTGGTGCGCGAGTGGGGCGTGACCGCGGCGCGCCTCTCGGTGGCCAAGCACGTGGTGATGCCGGCCAAGCAGAGCGGCAAGGTCAAGACCACCGTGCAGGCCGTGGCGCTGGGCGGGTTCATCGCCCCGTTCGGCCTGCTCACCGGCTCCTGGGCCGTCTTCGGCGACGTGGTCTGGTGGATCTCGGCGCTGCTGCTGCTGGTCGCCGTGGTCCTGACCGTGACCTCGGGGGTGGAGTTCACCCGCGACGTGCTGCGCGACCGCTCCGAGCGCGCCGCCGCGTCCGAGCCCCGGGGCTGACCCCGGGTCGGGGAGTCCTCAGACCTCCTCGCCGCGCAGCCGGTCGCGGTAGGCGCGGACGTTCTCCCGGTTGCCGCACCCGCCCTCGCAGAACCGCTTGGAGCGGTTGCGCGACAGGTCGACGACGACGGCGTCGCAGTCCGCGGCGGCGCAGGTCTTGAGGCGGTCCAGCTCGCCCGCGCGGAGCACGTCGGTCATCGCCATCGCGGCCTCGACCACCATCTGGGTCGCCAGCGGCGCGTCGCGGGGGACCGCGTGGATGTGCCAGCCCAGGTCGTCGTGCTCCACGACCTGGGGGAGGGCCCGGAACCGCAGCAGGATCTCGTTGACCCGCTCGACCAGGGCCAGCTCCCCGAGCGACCACAGCTCGCGCAGCTGTGGCCGGAGCGCGCGCACGGCGTGCAGCTCGGCCTCGTCGCCCGAGCGCCCGGAGCGCCAGCCGACCTCGTCGAGGAACGTCTGGAGTCCGGCGAGGGTCCCCAGCGGGTCCTCGTCGGACCCGCCCCCGGGGTCGGTGTTGACCAGGGCCGCGGCGGCGTTCAGGGCGATCTGGGTGTCATGGGTGAAGGTCATCTTGACTCCTGTCCTGCGGACAGCCTAGCGTCAGGACCGTCCCGTCCTTTCACTCCTGACAGAAGGTGCTCGCGTGACGACCTCGCCCCGTGCCCGCCGGGCCACGGCCCGCCCCGCCGCCGGTCCCGTGCGCACGCCCCCGACCGGCACCGGGGTCGGCATCGCGATCGCCCTGGTCTCCGCGTCGAGCTTCGCCACGTCGGGGCCGGTCGCCAAGGCGATGCTCGAGACCGGCTGGACCCCCGGGTCGGTGACCTTCCTGCGGGTGGCCGGGGCGGCGCTGGTGCTGCTGGTGCCGACCGCGCGGGTCATGCGGGGACGCTGGCACCTGCTGCGCAGCGAGTGGTGGCTGGTCGTGGGCTACGGCATCGGGGCCGTGGCGACGCCGCAGCTGGCCTTCTCCTACGCCGTGGGTCACCTCTCGGTCGGGGTGGCGCTGCTGCTGGAGTACCTCGGGCTCGTGCTGGTCGTGGTGTGGCAGGCGGTCGCGGCCCGGAGCTGGCCCGGGCGCCCGACGGTGGTCGGCGTGGTGCTGGCCCTGGCCGGTCTGGCGCTGGTGCTCGACGTGGTGCCGCTGGGCTCCTTCGGGGGCAGCAGCGTGGCCGTGGACCTGGTCGGGGTGGCGTGGGGGCTGCTGGCCGCCGTCGGCCTGGCGTCCTACTACCTGCTCTCGGGCAGCACCCACGAGACGGCCCTGCCGCCGCTGGCCCTGGCCGGGGGCGGGCTGGTGTTCGCCTCGGTCGGCTTCGCGGTGTTCGGCGTGCTCGGCCTGCTGCCGATGGAGTTCCCGCCCACGACGGTCGCGCTCGGCGGGGTCTCGATGCCGTGGTGGCTGGCGGTGCTCGAGCTCGCGCTCGTCGCGGCGGTCACGCCGTACACCACCGGGATCGTGGCGGCCCGCATCCTGGGCCCCAAGCTTGCCTCGTTCGTGGGCCTCTCGGAGGTCATGTTCGCGGTGCTGTTCGCCTGGCTCCTGCTGGGCGAGCTGCCCCGCGCGGTGCAGCTGGTCGGCGGCCTGTTCATCCTCGCCGGCGTGGTCGTGGTGCGCGCCGAGGCCGGCGGCCGCGGGGCCTCAGAGGGTGAAGCGGCGCTCGCGGTCGGCGGCCCGCTGGGCGGCCCGGTCCCGGTGGTCCCGGACGAGGGCGTCGAGGGCGACGGCGTCGACGTCGGCGTCGCGCAGCACGCGGGCCGACCCGTCGCGGCGGTGCAGGACCAGCGCCCAGCACGCTGAGCCGGGCTCGCCGGTCACGTCGACGCGCTGGTGGAGGTCGCTGAGGTCGTAGCGCTCCTCGTCACGGCCGGAGAACACCGTCAGGACCGCGCCGCGCACGGTCACCACCTGGGGGGTGGCGATCACCGTCAGGCCCCAGAGCACGACCACGACGGCGAGGCCCACCACCAGCGCGGTCAGGTCCGCGGACGAGCCGCTGTCGTAGTAGCGCCACCCGAGCACCCCGGTGCCGGCCAGCGCGACCAGCAGCAGGCCCGCGCAGACGAGCCGGCCGGGCTGCGGGGCGGTCCACTCCGCCTTCGCCGACTGCGCGCCCCACGGGGTGGGGGAGTCGGTGGGCGCGACCAGGGGCAGGACGTCGGCCGTCGTCTCGGGGGCCGGGGCCTCGGGGTCGACCTGGGGGAGGGCGCGGGGGCCGTCCGGCAGGGCGTCGTGCTCCCCAGGTGACTGCGCCGGGACGAGGCGGGTGACGCCTCGCGGCGTGCTCGCGGCGACGGTCTCGTCGGCGAACATCTCGTCGTGGTGCAGGGTCACGGGTCCTCCTGGTGCTCGCGCCGGGCTGGGACCCGGCTCCCCGGGGGACGCGGTGTCCGCGTCGCCCGGTGGTGAGCCCAGTGTGCTGACTCCCAGGTGGTGAGCGGGAGGGCGCGGGAGGAACCGCCTGAAACGGACTAGACCGGATTAGGGGGCGACGTGGCCCGAGCCGGTTCCGGAACGCGCTCGGGCCAGTCGCACGGCGGCCCCGACCAGGGCGAGGTGGGAGAAGGCCTGCGGGAAGTTGCCGACCATCCGCCGGTGCTCGGGGTCGTACTCCTCGCTGAGCAGGCCGACGTCGTTGGCGAGGTCCAGGAGGCGGGCCATCAGCGCCTCGGCGTCCTCGACCCGCCCCGCTCCGGCGTACGCCGAGACCAGCCAGAACGAGCAGGCCAGGAACGGGTGCTCGTCGCCCTGGAGCCCGTCGACACCGGACTGGGTGCGGTAGCGCAGGAGCAGCCCGTCGTGCATCAGGTCCTCCTCGACGGCCCGGATCGTGCCCAGCATCCGGGGGTCGTCGCCGGGCAGGAAGCCCACCTGGGGCAGCACCAGCAGGGAGGCGTCGACCTCGTCGGTGTCGTAGTGCTGGGTGAAGGTGCCGCGGTCGTGGTCGTAGCCGTGCTCGAGGACCTCGGCGCGGACCCGGTCGCGCAGCTCGCGCCACCTCTCCACCGGCCCCTCGAGCCCGTGCTCCTCGACGGCCTGGACGGCGCGGTCGAAGGCGGCCCAGACCATCACCCGGCTGTGGGTGAACCGGCGCAGCGGGCCGCGGATCTCCCACAGGCCGTTGTCGGGCTCCTCCCAGGTCGTGGCGAGCTGTTCGACCAGGGTGCGCTGGAGCGACCACGAGTCGGCGGTCTCCTCCAGGCCGTGCTCGCGGGCCAGGGCCAGGGCGCACATCACCTCGCCCAGCACGTCGGTCTGGCGCTGCCGCACCGCCCCGTTGCCGATGCGCACCGGGCGCGAGCCGGCGTACCCGGAGAGGTGGTCGAGCTCGACCTCGTCGAGGTGCCGACCGCCGTCGACGGTGTACATGATCTGCATGTCGGCGGGGTCGCCGGCCACGGCCCGCAGCAGCCACCCGCGCCAGTGGTGGGCGATCGAGCTGCGGCCCGCCGCGATCAGCGCCTCCAGGGTGAGCGCGGCGTCGCGCAGCCAGCAGAACCGGTAGTCCCAGTTGCGCTCGCCGCCGAAGTCCTCGGGCAGCGAGGTGGTGATCGCCGCGACGATGCCGCCGGTGTCGACGTGGGTCATGCCGCGCAGGGTGACCAGGCTGCGCACGACCTCCTGCCGCCACGGCCCGTCGTAGTCGCAGTCGTCGGCCCACGCCTGCTGCTCGGTCAGGGTGTGCTGGAGGAAGGCGTCCACGTCGGGCGGTTCGGGCACGGGCCGGTACGACGGCACCCAGGTCAGCACGAAGTCGAGCCGGTCGCCCTCGCGCACCGCGATCTCCTCCTCGTGGTGCCCGTCGACCGGCGGCGGGATCCGGGGGCCCGAGAGCACCAGCATGTCGGGGCCGGCGACGGCGACCAGCGCGGTCTGGCCCGCGACCTCCTGGCGGTGCACCCAGGGTCGGACCCGGCCGTAGTCGAAGCGGACCACCCAGCTGTGCCGGACCAGGACCGTCCCGCTGACGCCCTCGACCCGGCGTACGACGTCGGCGCGGCGGTCACCGGTCGGCATCAGGTCGGTGACGCGCAGCACCCCGTCGGCGGTGGTGTACGTCGTCTCGAGGACCGCGGTGTCTCCGACGTAGCGGCGCTCCGCGGTGTGCTCGCCCACGGGGGTCAGCGCCCAGTGGCCGTTCTGCGGCTCCCCGACCAGCGAGGCGAAGCAGGCGGGGGAGTCGAACTGGGGCAGGCAGAGCCAGTCCAGCGACCCGTCGATCCCGATCAGGGCTGCGGTGTGACCGTCCCCGATGGCGGCGTACGCCTCGATCGGTAGCCGGGGCGTGGAAGGGGCCATGCCCGGCACGCTAGCGGCGCGGGGCCCGGAGCGGACGGCGTTAGCGTGGTGGACATGACCCCACCCGCGGACGCGACCGGATCCCCGGGAGCCACGGACGCCGGGTCCGAGGAGCTCCTCGCCGTCGCGGAGCGGTTGTACGCCGGGACGCCGGAGGCGTTCACCGGGACCCGCGACGCCGCGGCCAAGGAGTGCGCACGGGCCGGCGACAAGGCCCTCGCAGCGCGGGTCAAGAGGCTCAAGCGGCCCTCGGTGGCGGCCTGGGCCCTGAACCGTCTCGTACGCCGGGAGGCCGGCCAGATCGCCGGCGTGCTCGACCTCGCCGACTCGCTCCGGGCCGCGGCGGCCGCCCTCGACGGCGAGGAGCTGCGCGCCCTGACCCGCCAGCGACGCCAGCTGACCGCGGCCCTGACCACGACCGCCCGCACCCTGGCCCGCGAGGAGGGGGTGCGCCTGAGCGGCCCGGTCCTGGACCAGGTCGAGGGCGTGCTGACCGCCGCCATGCTGGACCCCGTGGCCGCGCAGGTCGTGCGCACGGGCCGGCTGGTGACCACCTTCACCTCGACCGGCGTCTCCGAGGTCGACGTCGCCGGGGTCGTCGCGGTGCCCGAGGCGCTCGACGTGGCCGCGACGCCCGCGGACGCGCCGGCCCCACCGGAGGTCCCGTCGCTGCACGTCGTGCGCGACGACCGGCTGCGGCTCGAGGCCGCCCGGGAGGCGCTCGAGGCGGCCGTCGAGGAGCTGGCCGCCGCCACGGCCGGGCTGGAGGAGGTCGAGGCGTCCCTGGAGACCCTGCAGGCGCGGCGCCTCCAGCTGCAGGCCGAGGCCGACGAGCTGCGCCGCCGCCTGGCCGAGCTGGAGGAGCGGGCCGACGAGGTCGACGACGAGGTCGAGGAGGCCGAGGCCGCCCGGGAGGACGCCGAGGAGGCCGTCGCGCAGGCCCGGCGCGCCCAGGAGCAGGCCGAGCAGGAGCTGGCCCGCCTCGAGGGGTCGTGAACCTCCCCCGGACGTCCTAGGGTCGCCGGATGGAGACCTCCGCCGGACCCGACCTCCCCGCGCACGTCGAGCTGCAGCTGCGCTACCTGCGTCGCTCGCGCGAGCGGGTCCTGGACCGCCTCGAGGGTCTCGACGAGCACGCGGTGCGTCGGCCGATGACCCCGAGCGGCACCAACCTGCTCGGGCTGGTCAAGCACCTGGCCGGCTGCGAGGTGAGCTACTTCGACCAGTGCGTGGGCCGACCCTCGGGCATCGAGCTGCCCTTCGACGACGACGAGTCCTACGACCAGGCCCTGGACATGTACGCCACCCCCGACGAGTCGCGCGACTGGGTCCTCGACCTCTACCGGCGGGCGGCGGCCCACACCGACTCCACCGTCCGGGCGGTGGGTCCGGACGCCCCGGCGACGGTCTCGTGGTGGCCCGAGGACCGGCGGCACACCACCGTGGGGTACCTGCTCGTGCACGTGCTGCACGAGACCGCCCAGCACGCCGGCCACGCCGACGTGCTGCGCGAGCTGATCGACGGCGCGGCCGGACCCGACCACGACGAGATGGGCGGCGCGGACTGGTGGGCGGCCCACGTGGCGCGGGTCCAGGCGGCGGCGGACGCCTTCGGGTGACGGGCCCGCCCGGGCGTGGTGGACATCCGTCCGGCGGCCCGACACGATGTGAACGTTCAAATCGACACTCACCCGAGGAGAAGCATGCGCGTCGGAGTCCTGACCGGTGGAGGTGACTGCCCGGGCCTCAACGCCGTGATCCGAGCCGTCGTGCGCAAGGGCGTCACGGAGTACGGCATGGACTTCGTCGGCTTCCGGGACGGCTGGAAGGGTCCTCTGGAGGGGGTCACCAGCGAGCTGGGGATCGCCCAGGTGCGCGGGATCCTGCCGCGCGGCGGCACGATCCTGGGCTCCTCGCGGACCAACCCGTTCTCCGTCGAGGGCGGCGTGGAGCGGATCCAGTCCAACCTCGCCGAGCTCGGGGTCGACGCGCTGGTCGCCATCGGCGGCGAGGACACACTCGGCGTCGCGACCAGGCTGCACGACCTCGGCGTCAACGTGGTGGGCGTCCCCAAGACGATCGACAACGACCTCAACGCCACCGACTTCACCTTCGGCTTCGACACCGCGGTCAACATCGCGATGGAGGCCATCGACCGCCTGCACACCACCGCGGAGTCCCACCACCGCGTGCTGGTCGTGGAGGTCATGGGCCGGCACGCGGGCTGGATCGCGCTGCACGCCGGCCTCGCCGGCGGCGCCAACGTCGTGCTGATCCCGGAGAAGCCGTTCGACATCGAGAAGGTCTGCGCGCTGGTCGAGCGCCGCTTCGAGGACCACTTCGCCCCCATCCTCGTGGTCTCCGAGGGCGCCGTCCCGGTCGAGGGTGGCGAGATGAGCCTGGTCTCCGGGGAGAAGGACGCCTTCGGGCACGTCCGCCTCGGCGGCATCGGCGACCGTCTCGCCAGCGAGATCGAGCACCGCACCGGCAAGGAGGCCCGCGCGGTCGTGCTCGGCCACGTGCAGCGTGGCGGCACCCCCACGGCCTTCGACCGCTGGCTGGCCACGCGCTTCGGCCTGCACGCCGTCGACGCCGTCCACGAGGGCGACTTCGGCACGATGATGGCCCTGCGCGGCACCAACATCGAGCGGGTCCCCCTGATCGAGGGCACCGGCGAGCTCAAGCTGGTCAAGCCCGAGGAGTACGCCGAGGCCGAGGTCTTCTTCGGCTGACCGCCCCTCCCGGCGGGGCCCGACCGAGGGGGCCGCGGGCCGTCACGGCTGGGTTACGGGTGACCCGCGCGGGTTGCGGGCGCGGTGCGGCACCCAGCACAGTGGGGTGCTCACGACCCGCGCGCACGGCTCACCTGCGGGTGCACCACCCGGTCCGGCCAGGGCCGGACCGTCCAGGGGGAGGCGTCATGTCAGCGACCACCAGCGACCGCGAGACCGAGGGCTCTGGGGGCTCCGGACCCGAGCAGGGCGACCTGAAGCGGGTGATGGGCCCGGGGCTGCTGCTCCTGTTCATCGTCGGCGACATCCTCGGAGCAGGCGTGTACGCCGTCACCGGCAAGCTCGCCGGCCAGGTCGGGGGCGTGGCGTGGCTGCCGTTCCTGGTCGCCTTCGCCGTGGCCACCCTGACCGCGTTCTCCTACCTGGAGCTGGTCTGCAAGTACCCCCAGGCCGCCGGCGCCGCGCTCTACGCCCACAAGGCGTTCGGGATCCACTTCGTGACGTTCCTGGTGGCCTTCGCGGTGGTCTGCTCGGGCATCACGAGCGCCTCGACGTCCTCGGGGCTGCTGGCCAGCAACCTGCTGATCGGGCTGCACGAGGGCATCGACGCGGTCCCGACCGGGGACGGCGCGACGCTGGTCGTGGCGCTGCTGTTCATGCTGCTGCTCGCGGCGATCAACCTGCGCGGCGTGGGCGAGAGCGTGAAGTTCAACGTGGTGCTGACCATCGTCGAGATGGCCGCGCTGGCCATCGTCATCGTGATCGGCTTCGCGGCGATCGGCGGCGGCAAGGCCGACCTGGCGCGGATCACGGTGTTCGAGAACCCCGACCAGAAGGGTCTCTTCGCCGCGGTCACGATCGCCACGGCGATCGCGTTCTTCTCGATGGTCGGCTTCGAGGACTCGGTCAACATGGTCGAGGAGACCAAGGACCCCCAGCGGATCTTCCCCAGGATGATGCTCACCGGGCTGGGGATCGCGGTGCTGATCTATATGCTCGTGGCGGTCTCGGTCGTCGCGGTGATCCCCGCGGGTCAGATCGCGGAGCCGAAGAACCCCGAGGCGGGCATCCTGCTCGACGTCGTGCGGATCGGTGCGCCGGGCCTGCCGATCGACAAGGTGTTCCCGTTCATGACCGTCTTCGCGGTGGCCAACACCGCGCTGATCAACATGCTGATGGCCAGCCGGCTGATCTACGGCATGGCCAACCAGGGCGTCCTGCCGCGGGCTGGGCAAGGTGCTGCCCGGGCGGCGCTCGCCGTGGGCCGCGATCCTGTTCACCACGCTGCTGGCGCTGGGCCTGATCGTCGTCGTGCGGCTCCAGGCCGAGAACTCGGTGGTCGCGGCGCTGGCCGGCACCACCGCCCTGCTGCTGCTCGCGGTCTTCGCCGTGGTCAACGTGGCGGTGCTGGTGCTGCGGCGCGACCCGGGCCACCCCGGCGGGTTCACGGCCCCCACCGTGATCCCGGTCGTCGGGGCCGTCGCCTGCCTCTACCTGCTCGGCCCGTGGGCCCGGCTGGAGGCCGACCTGGTGCAGTACAAGATCGCCGGCGGCCTGCTCCTGCTCGGGGTCGTGCTCTGGGCGGTCACCTTCGTCCTCAACCGGGTGACCGGCGCGGCCGACAGCCGCTTCGAGGACGTCGACCACCTGGGCGGCTGACCGGGCGCGGGGCGCCGGGGTCCACCAGCGCCGGCGGATTCTTCCTGCGCGCAGCCGCGCCGTACCCTGGACGGGTGTCTGCTCCCGTTCCCGACCTCGCCGCCCTGCACGCCCTGGGCCCGGCCCAGCAGCCGTCGTACCCCGACCGCGCGGCCGTCGACTCCGCCGTGGCGCGCCTGCGCCGGATGCCGCCGCTGGTCTTCGCCGGTGAGTGCGACGACCTGAAGGCCAAGCTGGGCGCGGTCGCCCGCGGCGAGTCCTTCCTGCTCCAGGGTGGCGACTGCGCCGAGACCTTCGACGGCGTCACGGCCGACAACGTCCGCAACAAGCTGCGCGTGCTGCTCCAGATGGCCGTCGTGCTGACGTACGCCGCCTCGGTGCCGGTCGTGAAGCTCGGCCGCCTGGCCGGGCAGTACGCCAAGCCGCGCTCCTCCGACCTGGAGACGCGCAACGGCGTCACCCTGCCGGCGTACCGCGGCGACGCGGTGAACGGCTTCGACTTCACCCCCGAGTCGCGGGTCCCGGACCCCCAGCGCCTGGTGGACGTCTACCACGCCTCCGCCGCGACCCTGAACCTCGTGCGCGCCTTCACCACCGGCGGCTACGCCGACCTGCGCCAGGTGCACACCTGGAACACCGACTTCGTCAAGGGCTCGGAGGTGGGCCGCCGCTACGAGCAGATGGCCGCCGAGATCGACCGGGCGCTGAACTTCATGTCCGCCATCGGCGCCGACCCCGACGAGTTCCACCGGGTCGACTTCCACTCCAGCCACGAGGCGCTGGTGCTGGAGTACGAGCACGCCCTGACCCGCACCGACAGCCGCACCCAGCTGCCGTACGACGTCTCCAGCCACTTCGTGTGGATCGGCGAGCGCACCCGTCAGCTCGACGGCGCCCACGTCGAGCTGCTCAGCCACATCCAGAACCCGATCGGGGTCAAGCTCGGCCCGACCACCTCGGCCGACGACGCGATCGCCCTGGCCGCCAAGCTCAACCCGACCAACGATGCCGGCCGGCTCACCTTCATCACCCGGATGGGCGCGGGCAAGATCCGCGACCACCTGCCGCCGCTGCTGGAGAAGGTCGCCGCCTCGGGCGTCCAGGTCGCCTGGGTCTGCGACCCGATGCACGGCAACACCTTCGAGGCCTCCTCGGGCTACAAGACCCGGCGCTTCGACGACGTCATCGAGGAGGTCCAGGGCTTCTTCGACGTGCACCGCTCGGTGGGCACCTGGCCCGGCGGCGTCCACGTGGAGCTCACCGGCGACGACGTCACCGAGTGCGTGGGCGGCGGCGAGGAGCTGCTGGAGTCCGACCTGGCCAACCGCTACGAGTCGGTGTGCGACCCGCGCCTGAACCGCGTGCAGTCCCTCGAGTTGGCCTACCTGGTCGCCGAGATGCTCCGCAAGGCCTGAGCCGTGCCCCGCACCTACGCGCTGACCGACGGGCACCTCGACTTCTGGACCGAGCGGCACCTGTGCACGGTGACCACGTTGCGCCGTGACGGGTCTCCGCACGTCGTGCCGATGGGGATCGTCGTGGTCCCCGACGACGACGGCCGCACCGGTGTCGCGTGGGGGATCACCTCGCGGACGTCGCAGAAGGTCGCCAACCTGCGCAGCGGCGCCGACCCCCGGGTGGCGGTCTGCCAGGTCGACGGCGGACGCTGGTCGACCCTGGAGGGCACCGCGGAGGTCCTCGACGACGAGGACTCCGTCGCCGAGGCCGTGCGCCGCTACGCCGGCCGCTACCGCCAGCCCCGCGAGAACCCCGACCGGGTCGCCCTGCGGATCCGGGTCACCTCGGTCATCGGCAACGTCTAGCCGCTCGGGCGGTCCCGGGTAGGGGGGACGTGGCGGGCGCGGTTGCCACACTTTTGTGTAGCGGATGCGTCGCGGTGGGTCCGTGAAGGGCGCGGTTCCCACACATTTGTGTAGCGGATGCGGCGCGGTGGGGACGTGGCGGGCGCGGTTCCCACACATTTGTGTAGCGGATGCGTCGGCTTGCGGTCTCACAGGTGCAGTGGCCACACATTTGTGTAGGGCCGGCCCTCGCGCGCTGCGTGTGACGTCCGTAACGCGAACGGGGGGTCGTGCGTTGGACCTCCACGAACGCACGACGCCCGCGATCCCGAGGAGCCCCATGCGCCGCCGCCTGACCGCCCTGTCCCTCTCCCTGGCCTCGGCCCTGAGCCTGGGGGTCGCCGGTGTCGCCTCGGCGCCCGCCTCCTCGGCCAGCGGCGGGCTGAACTACGTCGCCATGGGGGACTCCTACAGCGCCGCGTCGGGCGTCGAGCCCCTGGCCGTGGGGTCCAACCCGCTGTGCACGCAGTCGTCCCTGAACTACCCCCACCTCATCGCGCAGCGCATCGGCGCGAAGCTCACCGACGTGACCTGCGGCGGCGCGGAGACCAAGGACTACCGCGAGTCGCAGTTCCCCGGTGTGGCGCCCCAGCTCGACGCGCTGGGCCGCCGTACCCGCCTGGTCACGATGACCATCGGCGGCAACGACAGCGGCGTCTTCATCAACTCCGTGGTCCGCTGCGGCGCCCTCGGCACCGCCTCTGCGGGGCAGGGCAGCCCCTGCAAGGACACCTACGGCTCCTCCTTCGAGGACACCATCCGCACGAAGACCTACCCGGCCATCGTCAAGGCGCTGCGCGACGTGCACCGCCGGGCCCCGCACGCGCGGGTCTCCATCGCCGACTACCCCTGGATCGTCCCGACCTCGGGCCGCTGCTACCCGCAGCTGCCGATCGCCGACGGCGACGTGCCCTACCTGCGCAGCCTCCAGCGCACGCTGAACGACGCCGTCAAGCGGGCCGCCGCGAGGACCGGCACCCGCTACGTCACCTTCGCCGAGGTCTCCAACGGACACGACGCCTGCAAGCCGCTGGGCGTGCGGTGGATCGAGCCCGTCGTGGGCACCACCAACCCGGTGATCGTGCACCCCAACGCGCTGGGCGAGCAGCAGATGGCGCGGCAGGTCATGCGCACCCTGCACCTGGGCTGAGCCGGCGCGCACCAGTCCCGCAGCAGCGCCCCGGACCCGGTTGGGGGAGGTCCGGAGCGCTGTCGTGCGTCCGGGGGTCAGGCCAGGGTGGCGGCGACGTCCTCGGCGACGCGGCGCCCGGAGACCAGAGCGCCCTGGATCGAGCTGGTGTCGCGGTGGTCGCCGGCGACCCAGACCTCGCCGCTCCCCGTGTCCACGCGCGCGGGACGCCGGAACGGGTGCGGGGCCGGCATTCCCGGCAGGGCGTGCGGCAGGTCGTAGGTCGCGACGTGCTCCCAGGCCCGCGCGTCGGTGCCGTGCAGCCGCGACAGCACGCTGCGCACCTGCGTGCCGTCGGGGTCGACCCCCACGGGGTGCACGAGCGAGGTCGAGACCAGGACGGTCCCGGGCGGGGCGTACTCCGGGGCCGCTCGGCTGATGGCGATCGAGTTGGCCACGGGGGAGTCGTCGGCGTCCATCAGCAGCATCGAGGACGCGCCGTCCCACTCCGGCGCCGCGTGGTAGACGGTCGTCACGCCCCGGGCGGGCGGGGTCCGCAGGCCCGGGAGCAGCCCGGCGCCGTCCCAGGCGTCGGTGGCCACGACGACCGCCCGGGCCGTGGTCGCGCCGTCGTCGGTGGTGACCGACGAGGCGGTGAGCCCGTGCACGGGCGTGCCCAGGGACAGGACCCCGGGGGCGAGGCGGGCGGCGAGCTGCTCGGGCAGCGCCTGCATCCCGCGGGCGGGCACGGTCGAGTCGCCCACCACGAACATCTTGACCATCAGGTCGGTGAACCGCCGGCTGGTGCTCATCTCGTCCTCGAGGAGCACCCCGGCGAAGAACGTGCGCAGCACCCGTCGCGCGACGTCGTCTGGCACGTGGGCCCGCTCCCACGCCCGGGCCGAGGAGACGTCGTCGCGGCGTCGCAGACGGCTCGCGGGCAGCCCCAGGCACGACACGGCGTACGCCGCCAGCGCGGCCTTGCCCCGGACCCCGCCGAGCGGCAGCCGCAGGGCGCCGAGGACCGTCGAGGGCCGCTGGAGCGGGTTGCCGAGGGTGTAGCGCCTGCCCCCGACCCGCAGCCCCACGGCCGGGTCGAAGCGGCGCAGGTCCAGCGCGTCGAGGTCGACGGGGTCCTCGGCGAGACCCAGCTCGGGGTAGCCGGTGTTGAGGACCTGGAAGCCGCGGTCGAGGGTGAAGCCGTCCACGTGGTCGGTGCGGACCCGGCCGCCGACGGCGTCGCCGGCCTCGAGCAGCACCACGTCGAGGTCGGGCCGCAGCCGCCCCAGGGTGCGTGCGCAGGCCAGGCCCGCCAGCCCCGCCCCGACGACGACCACGTCGTGGGTCCGTCCCGCTCCACCTGCCACGTCGGTCCTCCGCTCGTCGGGCCCCCGCGCCGGACGGGCCGGGGTCCTGGTGGGGCGACCCTAGCCAGGGGGCCGCAGCGGGCCGACCGAGCACGGGGTCGCGCTGTTCGCCCTGGGCGGACAGCGGCTCGGGAACACCGCTTCGATCCCCGAAGTTGAGGCAGTCAGACTCAAGGAAAGAGGAATCCCGTGGCTGACGTGCTCACCCTCCCGCTGCTGTCCCTGCCCGACCTGGTCGTCCTGCCCGGCATGGTCGTGCCGGTCGAGCTCGACGCCGACACCCGTCCGGTCGTCGACGCCGCCCGCGCCGCGGCCACCGCCGAGGAGCCCGCGACCCTGCTGCTCGCGCCACGCCTGGCCGACCGCTACCCGACGTACGGCGTCGTGGCGGTCGTCGAGCAGGTCGGCCAGCTGCCCGGCGGCGCCCCCGCCGTGGTCCTCCGGGCCGGCGAGCGCGCCCGGATCGGCTCCGGCGTGCCCGGCACCGGGGCGGCCCTGTGGGTCGAGGCGCACCCGGTGGGCGCCGAGTCGGGTGAGGTGACCGACGAGGTGCGCCGGGTCGCGGAGGACTACCGCAAGGTCGTGATCGCGATCCTCCAGCGCCGCAACGCCTGGCAGGTCATCGACAACGTGCAGCGGATCACCGACCCCTCCGAGCTGGCGGACCTGGCCGGGTGGGCTCCGTACCTGACCGATGAGCAGAAGCGCGAGCTGCTGGAGACCCCGGCGGTGGCCGCCCGGCTGGAGCGGGTGCTGGGCTGGGCCCGGGACCACTTCGCCGAGCTCGAGGTCACCGAGAAGATCAGCGACGACGTGCGCGAGGGGATGGACAAGCGGCAGCGCGAGTTCCTCCTGCGCGAGCAGCTGGCCGCGATCCGCAAGGAGCTCGGCGAGGACGAGGCCGCCGGCTCCGCGGACTACCGCACCCGGGTGGAGGCGGCCGGCCTGCCCGAGGCCGTGCGCGAGGCCGCGCTGCGCGAGGTCGGCAAGCTGGAGCGGGCCGGTGAGCAGGGTCCCGAGGCCGGGATGCTGCGCACCTGGCTGGACACCGTGCTCGAGCTGCCCTGGGAGCGGCGTACGACGGACTCGACCGACGTGGTCGCCGCCCGGGCCGTGCTCGACGCCGACCACCACGGCCTCGACGACGTCAAGGACCGGATCGTCGAGCACCTCGCCGTGCGCGCCCGTCGCGCCGAGCGGGGCCTCGAGGTCGTCGGGGGTCGCGGCTCGGGCGCCGTGCTGGCCCTGGTCGGTCCTCCCGGCGTCGGCAAGACCTCGCTGGGGGAGTCCGTGGCCCGCGCCCTGGGCCGGGAGTTCGTGCGCGTCGCCCTGGGCGGCGTGCGCGACGAGGCCGAGATCCGCGGCCACCGGCGCACCTACGTCGGCGCGCTGCCGGGCCGCCTGGTCCGGGCGATCTCCGAGGCCGGCTCGATGAACCCGGTCGTGCTGCTCGACGAGATCGACAAGGTGGGCTCGGACTACCGCGGCGACCCGGCCGCGGCGCTGCTCGAGGTGCTCGACCCGGCGCAGAACCACACCTTCCGCGACCACTACCTCGAGCTCGACCTCGACCTGTCCGACGTGGTCTTCCTGGCCACCGCCAACGTGCTGGAGTCGATCCCCGACGCGCTGCTGGACCGGATGGAGGTCGTCACCCTCGACGGCTACACCGAGGAGGACAAGGTCGCCATCGCGAGCACGCACCTGCTGCCGCGACAGCTCGCCCGGGCGGCGCTGACCGAGGACGAGGTGAGCATCTCCGACGAGGCGCTGCGCCTGGTCGCGGGCCAGCACACCCGCGAGGCCGGCGTGCGCCAGCTCGAGCGGGCGCTGGCCAAGGTCCTGCGGAAGGTGACGACCCGGCTCGCGTCGGGGTCCGAGACCCGCGTGGACGTGACGGCCGAGAACCTGCGCGACTTCCTCGGGCGGGCGCGGTTCACCCCCGAGGCCCCCGAGCGCACCGCGGTGCCCGGCGTCGCGACCGGCCTGGCCGTCACCGGCCTGGGCGGCGACGTGCTCTTCATCGAGGCCACCGCGATGGAGGGGGAGCGCGGACTGCACCTCACCGGCCAGCTCGGCGAGGTGATGAAGGAGTCGGCGCAGATCGCGCTGTCCTACCTGCGCTCCCACGGCGCCGAGCACGACGTCGACGCGACGGCCCTGGACCGGTCGCTGCACCTTCACGTGCCGGCGGGCGCCGTGCCCAAGGACGGTCCCTCGGCCGGCGTCACCATGGTGACCGCCCTGGCCTCCCTGGCCACCGGCCGCCCGGTGCGCGGCGACGTCGCCATGACCGGCGAGGTGACCCTCAACGGCCGGGTGCTGCCGATCGGCGGGGTCAAGCAGAAGCTGCTCGCGGCCCAGCGGGCCGGGATGACCACCGTGTTCATCCCCGCGCGCAACGAGCCCGACCTCGACGACGTGCCCGCCGAGGTCCTCGAGGCCCTCGACGTCCGGCCCGTCGCCGACGTCGCCGAGATCCTCGCGCTGGCGCTGGAGCCGGCCCGGGTGGCGGCGGGTGCGGCTGCGTAGTGGACCGACTGATCCCCGGCTAGCCGGGGATCAGTCGGCTTGTCGGCCCAACGTTCACCCGACAAGGTCACCTTCTGGCCGATGAGGTGGCGGCCCGGCACGGCGCCCGCGGCCGACCAGGGCGTACGACGACCACCGCGGACCGGTCCGACGGGGTCCTGTCAGGGACCCGTGATAGCAAGACGGGATGACTGACTCGGCAGCCGCACGGCCCACGACCCCGTTCCACGACCTCGACGACTACCTGGCCCTCGGACGGGGGTCGGGGCTGGTGCTCTCGCCCGCGGGTGACCGGCTGGTCACGTCCGTCCAGTCGCTGAACCCCGACCGCAACGGGTTCGTCACGGCGCTGTGGGAGGTCGACCCCGCCGGGGAGCGGCCGGCGCGCCGGTTGACCCGCAGCGCGGCGGGGGAGTCGGGGGCGGCGTACCTGCCCGACGGCTCGCTGCTGTTCACCTCCACCCGGCCCGACCCGGGGGCCGCGAAGAGCGACCCGGGCGGGGACGAGAAGACCGCGCGGCTGTGGCTGCTGCCCGCCGGGGGCGGCGAGGCGCGGGTGGTGGCCACCCGGGCGGGTGGCGTCGACGCCGTCCGGGTCGCGCGAGGCACCGGGCACGTCGCGGTCGTGGCCGCGACGTTCCCCTCGGCGACCGACGAGGGGGCCGACCGGGACGTGCGCGAGGCGCGCACGAAGGCCAAGGTCGCCGCGATCCTGCACGAGGGCGCCCCGGTGCGGTTCTGGGACCAGGACCTCGGCCCCGACCGGGCCCGGATCTTCGTGGGCGGGCCGCTGGCAGACCCGGCTGCTGCCGGGGAGGCCGATCCCACCCTGGAGCTGCGCGACCTGACCCCGCGCCCGGGGCGCTCCCTGGAGGGCGTGTCGGGCGGGGGCTTCGACGTGAGCCCGGACGGCTCCCGCGTGGTCACGGTGTGGCTCGAGCCCGAGCGCGGCGGGGTGCGCGAGACGCTGGCGCTGGTCGACGTCGCGACCGGCGAGCGACGCACGCTGCTCGACGACCCGGAGGCGGAGTTCGGATCGCCCCGGTTCAGTCCCGACGGCACCCGGGTGGCCCTGGTGCGCGAGATCCGCTCCACGCCGTACGCCCCGACCGACCTGGACCTCGCCGTCCTCGACCTGGCGGACGGGTCGCTCCAGGTCCTCGGCCAGGGCTGGGACCGCTGGCCCCACGGTGCGCACTGGACCCCCGACGGGTCGGCCGTGATCACCACCGCCGACGAGGACGGCCGGGCGCCCGTGTTCCGGATCGACGTCGCCAGCGGCGAGGTGACCCGCCTGACCGGCGACGCGTTCGCCTACTCCGACGTGCAGGTCTCGCCCGACGGCGGCACCGTGTTCGCGATGCGGTCGTCGTACGCCGAGCCCGCGCGCCCGGTCCGCCTCGACGCCACCACCCCCGACCAGGACTCGGTCCCGCTGCGCGGCCCGCTCGAGCCGCCGGCGCTCCCGGGCCGCCTCGAGGAGGTCGAGACCACCGCCGAGGACGGCACCCGGGTCCGGTCCTGGCTGTGCCTGCCCGACGACGCCTCGCCCGAGCACCCCGCGCCCCTGCTGCTGTGGATCCACGGCGGGCCGCTGGGGTCGTGGAACGCCTGGTCGTGGCGCTGGAACCCCTGGATCGCCGTGGCCCGGGGGTACGCCGTGCTGCTCCCCGACCCCGCGCTCTCGACCGGCTACGGCCTGGACTTCATCGCCCGGGGCTGGGGCGCCTGGGGCGGCGCGCCGTACACCGACCTGATGGCCGCCACCGACGCCGCCGAGGCCCGGCCGGACGTCGACGAGACCCGCACCGCCGCGATGGGCGGCTCCTTCGGCGGCTACATGGCCAACTGGGTCGCGGGCCACACCGACCGCTTCCGGGCGATCGTGACGCACGCCAGCCTGTGGGCGCTCGACCAGTTCGGCCCGACCACGGACGCCCCCTGGTACTGGGCGCGCGAGATGACCCCGGAGATGGCCCGCGAGAACTCCCCGCACCTGCACGCCGACGCCATCGTCAGCCCGATGCTGGTCATCCACGGCGACCGCGACTACCGCGTCCCGATCGGGGAGGGGCTGCGGCTGTTCACCGACCTGGCCTCCCGCGCCGAGGCCGCGGACGGGTCGATGCCGCACCGGTTCCTCTACTTCCCCGACGAGAACCACTGGGTGCTCCAGCCCGGCCACAGCAAGGTGTGGAACCAGACCGTGCTGGCCTTCCTGGACCAGCACGTGCTCGGCCGGGAGTGGGTGACCCCGGACCTGCTGGAGTGAGGAGGACCGGCGCTGCCTAGTCTCGGGAGCATGATCGACCTGCGCTCGGACACCGTCACCCGCCCCACCGAGGACATGCGTCGCGCGATGGCGCGCGCGGAGGTGGGCGACGACGTCTACGACGAGGACCCGACGGTCCACGAGCTCCAGGAGGAGGTCGCCGGGCGGTTCGGCTTCGAGGCGGCGCTGTTCACCCCGACCGGCTCGATGGCCAACGTCCTGGCCGTCGCGGCGCTGGTCGGCCCGGGCGAGGAGGTGCTCTGCGAGGCGCGGGCGCACATCCTGCGCGCCGAGCTCGGCGCGCACGGCGCCTTCACCGGGATCACGAGCCGCACCTGGCGCGAGGACCGCGGCCAGGTCGACCTCGAGGCGATCCGCGAGATGCACGCCCCCGACATGGGCCCGTTCTTCGTGCGCACGGCGGCGATCTCGGTGGAGAACACCCACAACTTCGCCGGCGGCACGGTGCTGCCCCTGGAGGACCTGCGGGCGCTGCGCGCGCTGGCCGACGACCTCGGCTGCGCTGTGCACGTCGACGGCGCCCGGATCTGGAACGCCCACGTCGCGACGGGCACGCCGCTGTCGGCGTACGGCGCGGTCGCCGACACGATGGCGGTCTGCTTCTCCAAGGGCCTGGGGGCGCCGGTGGGCTCGGTGGTGATGGGGTCGACCGAGCAGGTCGAGCGGCTGCGCGTCCTGCGCAAGCGGATGGGCGGCGGCATGCGCCAGGTCGGCATCCTCGCCGCCGGCGCGCTGTGGGCCCTGGACCAGCACGTCGAGCGGCTCGTCGAGGACCACGGGCACGCCCAGCTGCTGGCCGAGGCCTGCGGGATGGACCCGGCCCTGACCGAGACCAACATCGTGGTCGTCGACGTGCCCGACGCCCCCGCGGTCGTCGAGGCGGCCCGTGCCCAGGGCGTCCTGGTCGGCGCCGTCGGCCCGACCAAGCTGCGGATGCTCACCCACCTCGACGTCGACCGCCTCGACGTCGAGGACGCCGCCCTGGTGCTCAGCCGGATCCTGGCCGGGTAGCGTCGGCAGGTCCCTGGGGGCCGGGCCGACCGGTTTCCCAGGTGATGAACCGAAACTGCCTCCTTGCACACGATGCGTCGTGTGCAGCGAGGCAGTTTCGTGGGTGAGGACGCCCCCGCGCCGGACTGGGTCTCGTGGAGCGTCTCCAACCCCGATTTGCAAGCGGGCTCCGCGGCCGCCTCGCCCCCCCCTGCTCAGGGGGTCAGGACGCGGCGGCCGACCATCGGGGGGAGCTGGCGGACGGCCTGGGCCAGCGCCCGGAGGTCGGCGCCGAGGAGGGCCTGGGGGCCGTCGCAGAGGGCGTTCTCCGGGTCGGGGTGGACGTCGACGATGACGCCGTCGGCGCCGACGGCGATCCCGGCGCGCGAGAGGGGGACGACGAGGTCGCGCCGGCCGCCCGCGTGCGAGGGGTCGACGATGATCGGCAGGTGGCTGGTCGCCTGCACGACCGGCACGGCCGAGACGTCGAGGGTGTTGCGGGTGGCCGGCTCGAAGGTGCGGATGCCGCGCTCGCACAGGACGACGTCGAGGTTGCCGCGCTGGGCGACGTACTCCGCAGCCATCAGCCACTCCTCGATCGTCGAGGTCATCCCGCGCTTGAGCAGCACCGGCTTGCCGCACTCGCCGACCGCCTGGAGCAGCCCGAAGTTGGCCATGTTGCGGGTGCCGATCTGGAGCATGTCGGCGTGCTCGGCCACGACCGCGACGTCGCGCGCGTCGACGATCTCGGTGACCACGGGCAGGCCGGTGATCTCGCGGACGTCGGCGAGGATCTCCAGGCCCTTGACCCCCAGCCCCTGGAAGGCGTACGGCGACGTGCGGGGCTTGTAGGCACCGCCCCGGAGCAGCGTGGCGCCGGCCGCCTTGGCCATCTCGGCCGCCTCGAGGGTCTGCTGGGCGGTCTCGACGGCGCACGGGCCGGCGATGAAGGTGAAGGTCTCCGGACCGATCGGCACCTGCCGGCCCGCCGGCCCGACGTGCACGGTCGAGCGCTCGGGGTGGTGCTGGCGGCTGACCAGCTTGTAGGGGTCGGAGATCCGGTAGACGTCCTGGACGCCGGCCATGGTGCGCAGGTTGAGCCCGTGGAAGGACTCGATGTCGCCCACCAGCCCGATGATCGTGCGTACGACGCCCCGGCTCACGAACGCCTGACCGCCGGTGGCCTCGACCCGCTCGGTGACGTGGGCGATCTGCTCCTCGGTGGCTCCGGGCAACATGACGACGACCATGGGCCGAGCCTAGGACCGCGCAACGGGGCTGTCCGAGCCGCGAGACGGGGGTCCCACGATGTGGAAGGCCTCACACCACGAGGTGCTGGACCTCGCCCTCGACCGGCCGGCGCGGCGCCAGCTCCACCACGAGCATGGCGACCAGCACCAGCCCGCCGCCCAGCAGCATCCGCAGCGTCGCCTGCTCACCGCCCAGCACGACGGCGAAGACGGCCGCGAAGACCGGTTCCATGCTCATCACGATCGCGCTGCGCGTCGGCGGCAGGTGGGCCTGGGCCCAGGTCTGCCCGAACAGCGCCAGGGCGCCGGCGACCAGGGCCATGTAGACGATCGAGACCCAGTCGGCGCCGGCGCGGGGCCCGCTGGGCAGCGTGATCCCGCCGGGAGCGGCCGCGACGCCGCACACCACCGCGATCACCAGGCACTGCACGATCGAGAGGCCCAGGGCGTCCGCGGGCGTCGACCAGGCGCCGAGGCCCACGATGTGGAGCGCGTAGACGACCGCGGAGACCAGGGTCAGCGCCTCGCCGTACGACGCCCCGGCGGCCGTCCCGAGGTCGCCCAGGGTCAGCACCGCGAGCCCGGCGACGGCGACGAGGACCGCGAGCCAGGTCGCCCGGCCGATCCGGGTGCGCAGCACGAGCGCGGCCAGCAGGGGGGTGGCCACGACGTACAGCCCGGTGATGAAGCCCGAGACGCTGGCTGGCGTGCGCGCGAGCCCGGCGGTCTGGAGGAGCTGGGCGCCGGCGTACAGCACCCCGAGGACCACCGCGTGCCGCCGGGCCGCGGCGGGGAGCCGGGTGACGGCGCGCGGGGCGACCGCGAGCATCGCGACCGAGGCGATCGCGAACCGCACGGCCAGGAAGTCCGGGACCGGCACGCGACTCAGCAGGTCGTGGATCAGGAAGAACGTCGATCCCCAGGCGGCCGTGATGCCGAGCAGGGCCAGGGTCGCGGCGAGGGCGACCCGACGCTCGTCCCTCTGCTGCACGCGCGCAGCCTAGGCGGCACCGGCCGAGGTGCGGCGACCCGGGACCCGGAGGTGCGCGGCCCGGTGGCTCAGTACGGCGACCCGGTGCGCACGAGCCGCGACTGGATGGCCCGCACGGAGCGCACGTAGGCCTTCGTGTCCCGGTAGAGGCCGTGCTCCCGCACCGCGCCGAGGCCCTGGTAGTAGGCGCCGATGGCGGCGCGGTCGTGCTTGGTCGAGGCGCGCAGGACCCGCAGGGTGAGCACCCCGGCCAGGACGTTGTCGTGGGTGTCGCGCAGGTGCAGCGGGCGACCGGCGTACGCCCTCATCCAGCGGCCGGTGTCGGGCATCACCTGCATCACCCCGATCGCGCCGGTGCTGGAGATCCGGCGCTGCTGCCAGCCCGACTCCTGCCAGGCGATCGCCAGGGCGAGGGAGGAGGGGACCGCGTGCCGCCGCGCGGTGCGCCGGACCACGCCGGCCACCTGCCGACGACTCAGGTCCGCGTGCCGCCAGCCCCCGCCGGAGGTCGCGTGGGAGCCCGAGCCCGAGCTCGAGCCCCCGGATGGTCCGCCGGAGGCGGGACCGTGCCCGTAGGCCCGGCGGTAGGCCGAGACCACGACGGGGATCGTGACGACCCGACCGACGTAGAGGGCGCGGCCGTGACCGAGGTGGTTCAGCCGCACCAGCTCCCGGGTCCAGGCGTGGTAGCGCACGGCCAGCGAGGTCGCGGTCTCGCCAGGGCGGACGCGGTGGGCGAGGAGGTAGCGATCGGGGTGCCCGGGCCAGCGACGACCCGTCGAGGCCGCCGCCGCGAGGGCGGGGTGGGCGACGGTCGGGTGGGCGCCGGGGGCGGCGACGGCCGGGGTCGGCGCGAGCGTGCCGCCGAGCCCGACGGCGGCGACGAGCGTGGCGACGCCGGCGGCTCCTGCCCGGGCGACCCGGCGCGGCGGGGTCCGGGTCGACTCGGGCGGCTGGGGGTGTCGGGTGCGGGTCACGGTGGCCTCCGTAGTCGCCGGACGCAGCGGTCCGACGGCGGCTTCTCGTCGTCCGGCACGTGGGCGCGCCGGGCACGGTTCGCGACGTTACCAGCGTGACCCGTGTGACTGAAGGGGCAGAAGTGACACGTGGGACGAGGGCGTCCGGGGCCGCAGGACGGCTCCGGGACGAGTCCGGGACGGGTCCGGACCGGTGCTGGAGCTGGGGTCGGGCCCGGTTCCGGACGGTACGGGGTCAGACGACCCGGACGACGATCGTGCTGCCCTTCGGGGCGCGGTCGCCGGACCCGGGCGAGGAGGACGCGACGTACTGAAGGCCCAGGTAGATCGACGCGTGGGTCACCCGGACGCTGAACCCGGCCGCCTCCAGGGCGGCGCGGGCGTCGGCCAGCCCCATGCCGGTGATGCGCGGGACCGTGACCAGGACGGGGCCCTGGGAGACCACCAGCGTGACGGTGTCGCCCTTGGCGCCGGTGCCGCTGTCGGGGGTCTGGGTGACGACCTCGCCCTGGTCGACGGTGTCGCTGTGCTGACGGGTGGTGGTCACCTCGAAGCCGAGCTTGCGCAGCGCGGTGGTCGCCTTGTCGGCGTCCTTGCCCGTCCAGTCCGGGACGGGGATCGGGCGGGGTCCGCGGCTGACGACGACGTCGACGGCGCTGCCGCGGGGCCGGGGGGTGCCGGCCTTGGGGTCGCTGGAGATGACCTCACCGCGCGGGACGGAGTCGTCGTAGCGCTGCACGGCCCGACCGAAGTCGAGGTGCGCGTCCAGGACGGCCTGCTGGGCGTCGTCGAGGGTGGAGCCCCGCAGGACGGGTACGTCGTGGCGCTCCGGGCCGCGGGACAGGACCACGCCCACGGTGCCGTCCTTGAGCACGCGGTCGCCCGGGGCGGGGTCGGTGCGCAGGACGTGCCCCTTGGCGACGGTCTCGGACCAGCCCTGCCCGGCCAGGCGCAGGGACAGGCCGTCGTCGGCCAGGCGGGCCTTGGCGGCCGCGGTGGTCAGGTCGAGCACGCCGGGGGTCGCGGTGTAGCGGGCGACGCCGAACCACCAGCCGCCGACACCGACCAGCAGCGCGAGGAGCAGGACGGCGACCAGGGTGAGCGGGCCGCGTCCGCGGCGACGGGGCGCCGCCGGGGAGACCGGGCCGGTCGGGTCGGTGGGGCCGCCGGTCCGGCCGGTGGGCTCGGTCCAGCCGGCCCAGTCGTCGGTCTGGTCGGTCCGGTCGGTCCCCTGGTCGGGGACGCCGGCCCCGTCGTAGGCGCCGCGACGGGTCCACGTGGTGGGCTCGTCCGGGCCGCCGGTCCGCTGCTGGGGCGCGAGCAGCGCCGGGCCGCCAGGGCCGCCAGGCGTGGTGGACGTGCGGGCCCCGGCCGGCTCGAGGAGGTGGCCGTGCGGGTCCTCGCGGGCGTCGTGCTCGCGGTCCAGCACCCGGCCGAGGTCGGCGGGGGCCAGGATCTGGTCGGGGAGCTCGTCACCGGTGTCGGCGTACCCCTCCCGTCCGTGCAGCCGGCTGGTGGAGGTGAGGTCGGCGAGCAGGTCGTCGTCGCGGGTGACGCCCTGGTCGAGGGCGGTGCGCACCCGGCGCACCTGCTGGAGCAGGACGCGCGCGTCGGCCGGCCGCAGGTCGGGGTCGCGGGCGGTGGCGCGGGCCACCAGCGCGTCGACGTACGCCGGGATGCCGGGCACCCGCGCCGAGGGGGCCGGGATGTCCTCGTGCACGTGCTTCCAGGCGACCTGGAGGGGACTGTCGGCCTGGTGCGGCTTGTGGCCGGTGAGCAGCTCGTAGACCAGGACACCGGCGGCGTAGACGTCGGCGCGCGCGTCGGCGGCCCCGGCGACGACCAGCTCGGGGGAGAGGTAGGAGACGGTGCCGATCAGCACCCCGCCCGTCGCGGTGTGCTGGGTCTCGGCGTTGACCGCGCGGGAGAGCCCGAAGTCGGCGACCTTGACCCGACCGTCGTCGGCGAGCAGGACGTTCTCGGGCTTGACGTCGCGGTGCACCAGGCCGGCCGCGTGCGCCGCCCCGAGCGCGGCCAGCACGGGCTCGACCAGGGCCAGCGCGCGCGAGGGCGACACCGGCGCCTCGGCCCGCACCACGTCGCGCAGGGTGCGACCCGGGACGTGCTCCATCACCAGGAACAGGGTGCCGTCGTCGTCGCCGGTGTCGAACACCGAGACCACGTTGTGGTGCGACAGGCGGGCCGCCGAGCGGGCCTCGCGCTGGAAGCGGCGGACGAACTCGTCGTCGTCGGCCAGGCCCTCGTGCATGACCTTGACCGCCACCGTGCGGTCCAGCCGCAGGTCGGTGGCCTCGTAGACCGTCGCCATCCCGCCGCGCGCGATCCGGGGACCCACGCGGTAGCGGCCGTCGAGGACCTGTCCGACCAACGCGTCGGCGGTGCGGTTCACGTCTCCTCCAGGCGCCGGGACGGGGAAGGGACCCGACTCGCTGGAGTTTAGGCGCTCGGGGGTCCGTGACCGGGGAGGTGAGGCGTCGGGGGCGGCGTGGTGGCAGCATGGCCTGCGTGAGCAACGACCCTTCTCCGGACAGCAGCCAGGTCGACCTCGGGGTCCTGATCCCCGCATGGCTGGACTGGAAGGACGCCGCGACCGCGCTGTCGGTGACCGTCAGCAAGGTGCGCCAGTTCATCCGCGAGCACCAGCTCGCCGCGGCCGTGCCCGTGCCCGGTGCGGGCCAGCAGGTCCCGGCCGAGCTGATCATGGACGGCGAGATCGTCAAGGGCGTCCCCGGCCTGCTGACGATGCTCTCGGACGGCGGCTGGACCGAGCACGAGATGCTGACCTGGATGTTCACCCCCGACGACACCCTCCCGGGGCGCCCGATCGACGCGCTGCGCGAGAACCGCGGCTCCGAGGTCAAGCGGCGGGCGCAGGCGATCGCGCTGTAGGCGCTGCCCCACCCGGGGTCCGCGGTGCCGCCGGACCGGGCCGGAGCTGGCCGGCGTGGCCGGTCAGACGGTGCGGCGGGTCGCCTGGTCGGCCAGCGCGACCAGTGCCTCGCGGGCGTCGTCGTGCACCGACGCGCGGTCCAGGGCCGTCAGCGCCGTGCCGGTGAGGTGGTCGATGACGGTCTCGACCTGCTCGCGCGCCCCGGAGGAGTCGATCAGGTCGCGCAGCTGCGCGACCCGGACGGCGTCCAGCGGCTGGCCGAGCGAGGAGTCGAGCAGACGGGCCTGCGCCGGCGGCAGGGCGTCCAGGGCCAGGGCGACCAGCACGGTGCGCTTGCCCTCGACGAGGTCGTCGCCGGCGGGCTTGCCGGTGACCTCGGGGTCGCCGAAGACGCCCAGCAGGTCGTCGCGCAGCTGGAAGGCCTCGCCCAGCGGGAGGCCGAAGCGGGTGAGCTGGTCGACGACCTCGGGGGTGGCGCCGCCGAGCGCGGCGCCGATGTGCAGGGGCCGCTCGATGGAGTACTTCGCGGACTTGTAGCGCAGCACGGTCATCGCGGTCTCGACGTCGGCGGTGCCGCGGGCCTGCACCGAGACGTCGAGGAACTGACCGGCCACGACCTCGGTGCGGGTCAGGTCGAAGTAGCCCAGGGCGGCCAGGACCCGCTCGGCGGGCAGGCCGCAGGTGCGCAGCATCTCGTCGGACCAGCTCAGCAGGAGGTCGCCGAGCAGGATCGCGGCGGAGGCGCCGTACTGCTCGGAGCCGGCGGTCCAGCCCTGCTCGCGGTGCAGCTGCTCGAACGCGCGGTGGGTCGAGGGCCGGCCACGGCGCACGTCGGAGGCGTCCATCAGGTCGTCGTGGACCAGGGCGCTGGCGTGGAGCAGCTCCAGGGCGGCGCACGCGCGCAGCAGGGCGGCCTCGTCCCCGCCGCCGGGGCCGCCGGCGACCGGCTCGACGGCCTGGTGACCCCACCAGCAGAAGGCGGCCCGCAGGCGCTTGCCGCCCGAGACGCTCGTGCGGGCGTGCTCGAGCAGGCGCTCGGCATCCGGGCCGAGGTCGCCGAGCCCGCGGATGCGCGCGGTGACGAAGTCCTGGAGCGCGGCCTCGACGTCGGCGCGGAACCGTGCGGCGTCCCAACCCGTGTGCAGCGCGGTCACCCGGCGAGACTAGCCCCGTAGGCTCAACCACATGTCCGGGGCCCCACGCATCGATGCCAGGCGCATCGGCGACCTCCTGCGAGGAGACGGCCGGTCGTTCTCCTTCGAGTTCTTCCCGCCCAAGGACGAGGCCGGCGAGGAGGTGCTGTGGCGCTCGATCAGCGAGCTCGAGCCGCTGGACCCGACGTTCGTCTCGGTGACCTACGGCGCCGGCGGCACCACCCGTGACCGGACCCTGGCCATCACGGCCCGGATCGCGCAGGAGACCTCGCTGCTGCCGATGGCCCACCTGACCTGCGTGGGCCACACCACCGCCGAGCTCGAGCGGATCCTGGCCGACCTGGTCCGCTCCGGGGTCCACAACGTGCTGGCCCTGCGCGGCGACCCGCCCGACGGCCCGGGCACCGACTGGGTCCCCACCGAGGGCGGCGTCGACCACGCCTCCGACCTGGTCGAGCTGGTGCGGCGCACCGAGGACCTCTCCATCGGCGTCGCGGCGTTCCCCGAGGGCCACCGCGACGCGGCCTCCCTCGACGACGACGTCGCCGTCCTGCGGGCCAAGCAGGACGCGGGCGCGGAGTTCGCGGTCACCGAGATGGTGCTGCGCGCGTCGGACTACGTCGGGCTGGTCGAGCGGGCCGCCGCGGCCGGGGTCGACATGCCGATCATCCCGGGGATCATGCCGATCCTGGGGATCGGCTCGATGACCAAGATGGTGGAGCTCTCCGGGCGCGACATGCCCCCCGAGGTGCTGGCGCGGATCCTGCCCCACGAGGGCGACGCCGCGGCGGTGCGGGCCGAGGGGATGGCGATCGCGACCGAGCTGTGCGACGACCTCCTGGCCGCCGGGTCGCCCGGGCTGCACTTCTACACGCTGAACCGCTCCAAGGCCACGCGCGAGATCTGGTCGGCGCTGTCGCTCTCAGCCTGAGGGGGCTCGTCGGTCGGGTCAGTCGGCGGGGCCGAGGACCTGGGCGACCAGGGCGGCCGAGAGGCCGACCGAGGGCAGCCCGGCTCCGGGCGTGGCGTGGGCGCCGGCGGCGAGCACGCCGGGGATCGGCGTACGAGGTCCCAGGCGGCGGGTGACGGTGGCGCGGCCCTGCCACAGCACGCCCGAGGGCGACCCGTTCCAGGCCCGGACCAGGTCCAGCGGGCTGCGGTCGACCCGCACCTCGACCTGGTCGCGCACCCGGATGCCGGCGCGCTGCACGGCGGTCATGACGTCCTCGGCGATCTGGCCGCGGGCCAGGACCGTCCAGGCGTGGGCGCCCTCCGGGGCCCGACCGCCCGTGCGGACCACCATCAGGGGGTTGCCGTGGAGCACCGTCTCGTGGGGCAGGTCCGGGACCTCGCCGACCAGGCCGACGTGGCACACCACGGGCGGCACGGCGGGGGTGGTGCGCTGCACGTGGGGGGCCAGGGCCGGCATCCGGCGGGGGTCGACCGCGACCACCACGACGTCGGCGTCGACCACGCCCTGCGGGGTGCGCACGCCGCAGGCCCGGCCCTGGTGCAGGACGAGGTCGATCACCGGGGTGCCGGTCAGGACGGTCACGCCGCGGGTGCGCAGCCGGCCCGTGAGCGCCTCGGCCAGCGCGCCCATGCCGCTGGGGGAGGTCCAGATCCCGAAGTTCTGCTCGACGTAGGTCCACAGGCCCACCCACGCGGGCACGTTGCGCAGGTCGTGCCCCTCCATCGTGGCGGCGAGGCCGGCGACCTCGCGCTGACGCGGGTCCTTGAACGAGCGCAGGAGGAGCTTGTGCAGCGTCATCCGGGTGCCGAGCAGCGCCGTGGCCTGCTTGCCGGCGTGCTCGCGCGACCACGGCCGCTCGAAGTAGTCGCGGCGCAGCGCCTCCCAGTCGTCGGCGAAGGTGTCGACGTACGCCGACCAGCTGGCGCCCAGGCCCGGCCCGAGCTCGTCCCAGGCGGCCATCTGGTCCCCGCGGCTGCCCACCGGCAGGTCCAGCACGGTCTCGTCCTCGAACACGTGGCGGCGACCCGGCTGCACCGGCACCAGGTCGAGCTCGCGCTCCAGCGGGCGGCCCGACTTGCGGAACAGGTCGCGCAGCACCGCCGGCAGCAGGGTGTGGGAGGGCCCGGCGTCCCAGCGGAACCCGTCCTTCTCGACGAAGCCGACGGCCCCGCCGACCCGGTCACCGGCCTCCAGGACGGTCACCTCGTGGCCCAGCTTGGCCAGCCGCGCCGCGGTCGCCAGCCCGGCGTACCCGCCCCCCACGACCGCCACCCGCGCCATGCGCCTCACCCTAGGCGGTGCCGGGGGACCGACTGATCCCCGGCTGGCCGGGGACCAGTCGGGTGGTCGGGTGAACGTTCGGCCGACCACCCGTCTGATCGGCCGCGGAGGTCCGGTGCGTTTCCCCGGTCAACCGGGGAAAGGTCACCTCTTCGGCCGAACGATCACCCCAGAACGTCATCGGTCGCCCGAGGAGGTGGAGCTCCTGGGCAGTGCGCTGGTGGCTCAGGTGACGTCGAGGACGGTGGCGCCGGTCATCTGCTGCAGCTCCTCGTAGGTGGTGCTGAAGACGGCCGCGGGGTGGCCGGCGGCGGCCCAGACGACCTCGTGTCGGGCCAGCCAGGGGTCCAGGAACGTGCGGAGCGGGGCCGGGTGGTCGAAGGGGGAGACCCCGCCGATGACCTGGCCGGTGTGGCGGCGCACGAAGGTGGGGTCGGCCCGCGTCAGGGCAGGTACGCCGATCCGCTCGGCGGCGCGCCCCGTGTCGACCCGGTGCTCCCCGCTGGTGAGCAGCAGGACCGGCTCGCCCGCAGCGCCGGCCGCTGCCGCGTCGCGGGGCGCGTCGCCGGCGGCCGTGTCCGGTCCGTCGGACGGAGCGGGCACCCGGAACAGCAGGCTGTTGGCGATCGCGCCGACCTCGCACCCCAGCGCCTCGGCGGCGAGCGCGGCGGTGTGGACGGAGTCGGGCAGGACGACGATCCGGCCGGTGCCACCGCGGGAGGCGAGCTCGGCGCGGAAGCGGGTGACGGAGGGGTGCTCGTCGGTTGGCGACATGCACGGAACGTAGCGCCGATCCGGTCTTGACGTCCTGTCGGACCGCCGGTGTACCTTGGTCCTTGTTCGAACACGTGTTCGAACGACTGCCTCGGTGGGGGATGACCTCGACCCCCATCCTCCACCGGGGCGCTGACAGCGGGTCGAGACGGCTGCAGACATCACGAGGAGGAGCAGGATGCGGCGCTACGACGATCCGGTGGAGGTGCGCCGGGGTGCGGACGAGGACCCGGAGCAGTTCCTGTGGCGGGGCCGGCTCTGGCAGGTGCGCGACGTGGTCGCGCACTGGGTGGAGACCGGCGCGTGGTGGGCACGGCGCACGGGTGACCCGGTGCCCGGTGGTGCTCTCGTCCCCGGCGGTCCCGGGGGCTCGGTCGCCGACGCCGACCTGCTCCGCGAGCGCGAGGTGTGGCGGGTGGCGGCGGCCCGGGGCCGGGTGGCGGCGGCGTCCGCGCCCGGGCACGACCCCGGCTACGGGGTCTTCGACCTGGTCTTCAGCTGGGCCGAGGGCAGCTGGCAGCTCACCCGGGCGATGGACTGAGGGAGTCGACATGACCACCACGAGGATCTCCGGCGGGCGCGGCATGCACGCCCCGTCGTTCCTGCCGGCGGCCACCCACTCCTACCTGGAGCGGGCCGCGGAGTCGCTGCGCGAGGCGATCACCGCACCGACCGTCCCCGAGCGCTACGCCCACGCCCACGTCTCCGCCCTCCGGGCCACCGCCGCGCTGCTCGCCGCCCGGGCACGACCGGTCTCGGCGCCGCGGCGGGGGCGCCAGAAGAACGCCTGGGTCCTGCTGAGCGAGGTGGCCCCCGAGCTGTCCGAGTGGGCGACCTTCTTCGCCGCCGGCGCGTCCAAGCGGGCGGCTGCCGAAGCCGGGTCGCGACGGGCCGTGACCGAGCGCGAGGCCGACGACCTCGTCCGCGACGCCGACCACTTCCTGGCCCTGGTGGAGACCTCGCTCGGGCTGACCGAGCACCTCCCCATCCGGGTGGCCTGATCGGCCCGACGCTCCCGCCCCCCCGACCCCTGACTGCCCCGACGATATCCCAGGAGACGACGTGCCGGACCCGTTCGTGCACCTGCACGTGGCCTCGGGCTTCTCGTTGCAGCACGGTGCGTCCCACCCCCACGTCCTGGTGGAGCGGGCCGCCGAGCAGGAGATGGACGCGCTCGCCCTGACCGATCGTGACGGCACCTACGGCGCGGTGCGGTTCGTCAAGGCGGCCCGGGCAGCCGGCATCCGGCCGATCCTGGGGGTCGACCTGGCCCTGACCCCCGACCCGGCCGTGCCGTCGGAGCACGGCGTCGTCGGCAGCCGCGTGCCCAGGGCCGGCGCCGGGTCGCGCACGCCCGTCCGGGGAGGGGCCTCCCGCGACGCCCGGCTGCCCCGGGTCACCTTCCTGGCCAGCGGCCGCGACGGGTGGGCGGCACTGTGCCGGCTGGTCTCGGCCACCCACCGGGCCGGCGCGCGGGGCACGCCGGTCTGCGACGACGCGCTGGTGGCCGAGCACGTCGCGGGGCACGACGTACGCGTCCTCCTCGGGCCGGCCTCCGAGCTCGGTCGCTGTGCCACCGCGCGGCGCGACGACCTCGCGACGACGGTGCTGCGGCGCTGGTGCGACCTGGTGGGGCGCGAGCAGGTCGTCGTCGAGGTGGTCTCCCACCGGCTTCCCGGTGCTGGGCCGGGCACGGCGACGCACGCCGCCCGGATGGTCGGGGTGGCCGCGGGTCGGTCGGGCCGGGGCCCGCACGTCCCGGTCGTCCTGACGAACGTGGTGCGCTACGCCGACCGGCTCGACGCCCCCACGATCGACGTGCTGGACGCCGCCCGGCGGCTGGTGCCGATGGACCTGCGCCACCTCGACCGGCGCAACGCCGAGGGGTTCTTGAAGTCCGGCCAGCAGATGCGGCTCGTGGCCGAGGAGGTCGGACGGCAGGCCGGCCTCGGCGAGCGGGGTGCCCGCGACCTGCTCGCGACCACCCGCGCGGTGGCCGACCGGTGCGTCCTGGACCCCGGTGCCGATCTCGGGCTGGGAGAGGTCCACCTCCCCGAGCTCGAGATCGTCGGTGCGGCCCGGCCCGCGATCACCGTCCGCGGCGAGACCGCCGCCGACGCCGCGCTGCGCGCCCGGTGCGAGGCCGCGGTGGGCCGCCGCTACGGCGGTGCCCCGCGCCAGCGGATCTGGAAGCGGCTCCTGGACGAGCTGGAGACGATCTCGATCTTGGGGTACGCCCCCTACTTCCTCACCGTCGGCGACGTCACCGCGATGGTGCGCGACATGGGCATCCGCAGCGCCGCGCGCGGGTCGGGGGCCGGCAGCCTGGTCAACTACCTGCTCGGCATCTCCGGCGTCGACCCGCTGCGCCACGGGCTGCTGATGGAGCGCTTCCTGTCCCCGCTGCGGCGCTCGCTGCCCGACATCGACATCGACGTGGAGTCCGCCCGCCGGCTGGAGGTCTACGACGCGATCTTCGCGCGCTACGGCCGCGTGCGGTGCGCGACGGTGTCGATGATGGACACCTACAAGGTGCGCCACGCCATCCGTGACGTCGGGGCGGCGCTGGGGATGCCGGTGGGAGAGGTCGACGCCATCGCCAAGGCGTTCCCGCACGTCCGGGCGCGCGACGCCCGGCTCGCCCTGCGCGACCTGCCCGAGCTGCGGGCCACGGGTCTCGCCCGTGAGGCCGCCGCTGGGGAGTGGGGCAGCTTCGACCTGTTCTTCCGGCTGGTGGAGAGCCTGGACGGGCTCCCGCGGCACATCGCCATGCACCCGTGCGGGGTGCTGCTCTCCGACCGCTCGCTGCTCGACCGGACCCCCGTCGAGCCGAGCGCCCTGGGCTACCCGATGAGCCAGTTCGACAAGGACGACGTCGAGGACCTCGGTCTGCTCAAGCTCGACGTCCTCGGCATCCGGATGCAGTCCTCGATGGCGCACGCGGTGGCCGAGATCCGCCGGGTGGAGGGGATCGAGGTCGACCTCGACGACGAGGTGCAGGTGCCCTTCGACGACTCCCGGACCTTCGACATGATCTCGGCGGCCAAGACCCTGGGCGTCTTCCAGATCGAGTCACCCGGTCAGCGCGAGCTCGTCGGCAAGTCCGGCATCGAGACCTTCGAGGACATCATCGCCGACATCTCGCTGTTCCGGCCCGGGCCGGTCAAGAGCGACATGATCACCCCCTACCTGGAGGTCAAGCAGGGGTGGCGCGAGGCCCGCTACCTGCACGCGGACCTCCGGCCGATCCTGGAGCGCACCCGTGGCGTGGTGGTCTACCACGAGCAGGTCATCGAGATGATCGCCGAGTTCGCCGGGGTGACCTACGCCGAGGGCGACGTGCGGCGCCGGGCCCTGGGCGACGCCGAGGGGATGGCCGACACCCGGACGTGGTTCTTCCCGCGCGCACTCGGACGCGGCTACCCGCTCCCGGTGGTCGAGCAGCTCTGGAGCGTGATCGCGGCCTTCGCGTCGTTCGGCTTCTGCAAGGCCCACGCCGCCGCGTTCGCGCTGCCGACCTACCAGTCGGCCTGGCTCAAGGCCCACTACCCGGCGCACTTCATCTCCGGGCTGCTGACCCACGACCCCGGGATGTACCCCAAGCGGTTGATCCTCGACGACGCCCGTCACCTCGGCATCGCGATCCTGGGTCTCGACGTCAACGCCAGCGGGTCGGCGTACGCCGTGGAGAAGCTGCCCGACGCCACCCCGCTCCCGCAGCCGGGTGAGGGCCTGGGGATCCAGGCGACCACCGACCGCATCCGACCGCGCGGGGGCATCTACCGGACGCTGCCCCTCGCGAGGGCTGAGGAACCGCGCGATCACCCCGGTCGCGGCCAGGTCCACGACCAGAGGACCGACGACCCGTGGCCGGACCCGATGGGTCGCCCGAGCCAGGAGCCGGGCGGCGCTCCGGCCCCTGGTCGAGGCGACCAGCCCCCCTGGTCCGGTCACGGGTGGGGGATCCGGATCGCGCTGTCGGAGGTCCGGGGGATCGACGACGGTGAGGTCGAGCGGATCGTGGTGGCCCGGGAGGGGGCGCCGTACGTCTCGCTGACCGACCTCTGGCAGCGCACCCAGGTCTCTCGGCCCGTGCTCGAGCGCCTGGTCCAGGCCGGGGCCCTGGACTCCGTGCACGGCATCGGGGCCACCGCGGGCGCCGGGCGCCGGCACCGGGTCACCCGTCGCGACCTGCTCCTGGAGGTCGGCGACCTCGACCGGCTGCAGCGGTCCTCCGACCGGACAGCCACCTGGAGGCGTGCGCGGGGCCGCGGCACCACCGGGACGCGACGCACCACCGACCTCCCGTCCGCGACCGCTCCCACCGGTGCCCTCCCGGTCCCGTCCACCCCGACCGTGCGGCGACCGCAGGCGTCGTCGGTGCAGCTGTCGCTCGACCTGCCCGACACCGGCGCCCGGGACGGCAGCGGCCTCCCGGAGATGACGGACTCCGACCGGGTGCGCGCCGAGCTCGACATCCTCGGGCTCGACGCCAGCCGCCACGTCGTGGACTTCCACACCGCGTTCCTGGACCGTCTCGGCACCACCCGGTCCGTCGACCTGCTTGCCGCCCGCAGCCACTCGGAGCTCCTGGTCGCCGGGGTCAAGGTGGCCACCCAGACCCCGCCGATCCGCTCGGGGCGTCGGGTGGTCTTCCTGACCCTGGACGACGGGACCGGGCCCGTCGACGCCACCTTCTTCGAGGACGCCCAGGGTCCCTACGCCGCCACCGTGTTCGGCAGCTGGCTGCTCGTGGTCCGCGGCGAGCTGCGCCGCACCGGACGCCGCGGGGTCTCGGTGCGAGCGACCGGCGCCTGGGACCTCGGTGCCCTGCACGACCTGTGGACCACCGCCGGCATGGACGCCGTGCACGCGCGGATGACGCGGCCGGGCCACGAGCCCGACGGCGCGACGAGGTCGTCGGCGGCGGCCGACGGGTCCGGCGGACCCGGTGGGGTCGGTGGGACGGGTCCCACCCGGGTGCTGGTGCACACCAGCGGGTTCAGGGTGTCGCCGTACGCCGACGTGGCCCCGGCCGGTCCGTCGCCAGGCACGGTCACCGGCGAGGTGGCACGCAAGCTGTGGCACCGCAGCCCCGGGAGCGCCGGATGAGTCGACCGGCCGCCGAGCCCGAGCGCCGTGGCCCGGGCGGGCCCCTAGAGTGGCCCTCGTGGAACGCCCCTACGAACGCCGTACCAGCGCCCGCACCGCCGTGGTCTGGGAGGCCGTCCAGTCCCTCCTCGAGGGCTCGGCGGGCGCAGCAGCGGCGAACGGCGGCGCTGGCGACGCGGGGGAGCCGCGCGAGCAGCGCGTCCTCGACATCGGCGGCGGCACCGGCGGGTTCGCGGTGCGGGTCGCCGGGCGGGGCCACCGCGTCACGGTGGTCGACCCCAGCCCCGACGCCCTGGCCGCGCTGGCCCGACGGGCCGCCGAGCAGGACGTCGCCGACCGGGTCACCGGTCTCCAGGGCGACCTGGCCGGCCTGGCCGAGCTGGCGCCGGACGGGGGGCTCGACCTGGTGCTCTGCCACGGGGTGCTCGGCCTGGTCGACGACCCCGTGGCCGCGCTGCGCACGATCGCCTCGGTGCTGCGTCCGGGCGGGAGCCTGTCGCTCGTGGTCGGTCAGCGTCACGCGGCCGTGCTCGCGCGGGCCATGGCCGGACACTTCTCGCAGGCCTCGGCGCTCCTGGTCGGCGACGTCGCCCGGGAGGGCTCGCGCGGCGTCGAGCGACGCTTCGCGGCCGAGGAGGTCACCGACCTGCTCGAGCAGGCCGGTTTCACCGTCGCGGGCATCCACGGGGTGCGCGTGTTCACCGACCTGGTGCCGTCCTCGCTGCTCGACCTCGAGCCCGGGGCATCGGCGGCGCTGCTGGAGCTGGAGCGCGCTGCCTCCACCCGCCCGGAGTACCTCACCGTGGCCAGCCAGCTGCACGTCGTCGCCACTCGCTGAACCCGACCCGGAGCTCCCCGCGCAGCCTGCCGGGGTCCTGACCGGCACGCCCCGGCACGGTGGTGCGCGGTGAGGCTCGACCTGTCCCACGACTGCCCGTTCCTGCACGTCGACATGGACGCCTTCTTCGCGTCCGTGGCGACCCGTGACCGACCGGACCTGGCCGACGTCCCGGTGATCGTGGGAGGCGGGCACCGCGGGGTGGTCCTGGCCGCCAACTACCCGGCCCGGCGCCACGGCGTCCGGTCGGCGCTGCCGATGACCCGCGCCCGTCGGATGTGCCCCGAGGCCGTGGTCCTGGCCCCCGACTACGCCGAGGTCGAGAGCGTCTCCTCCTCGGTCATGGAGATCTTCCGCCAGGTCACCCCGCTGGTGGAGACGCTCTCGGTCGACGAGGCCTTCCTCGACGTCTCGGGCGCCACCCGCCGCTGGGGGAGCCCGCGCCAGATCGCGGAGCACATCCGGGCCCGGGTCGCCGACGAGCAGCGGATCACCTGCTCGGTCGGGGTGGCGGGCTCGCTGTCGGTGGCCAAGCTGGCCAGCCGCCGGGCCAAGCCCGACGGCGTGGTCGTGGTGCGACCGCGCGAGGTGACGCGGTTCCTGCACCCCCTCGACGTGGGGGAGCTGTACGGCGTGGGGGAGAAGACCCGCGAGCAGCTGCACCGGCTGGGCCTGAGGACCGTCGGCGACGTGGCCCACACCCCCGTGAGCACCCTGCAGCGCGGGATCGGCGTGGCCGCCGGCACCCACGTGCACCACCTCGCGTGGGGCACCGACCGGCGCACGTTGACGCCCCGCCGCGGCGACCACGAGCCCGACCGGAGCATGGGGGCCGACGAGACCTTCGGGCGCGACGTCGACGACCGGGCGGTGGTGCTGCGGGAGCTGCTGCGACTGTCGGCCAAGGTCACCGGCCGGATGCGGCGCGCCGGCGTCGTGGGGCGCACCGTCACCCTGCGGGTGCGGTTCGCCGACTTCACCACCGTGACCCGCTCGCGCACGCTGTCCGACGCCACCGACGTCACCAGCGAGGTCCACGCCACGGCCAGTGCGCTGTTCGCGGCGCTCGGCCTGCAACGGGCGCGGATCCGTCTGGTCGGGGTGCGGGTCGAGGGCCTCGTCCCGCGCGAGCAGGTGCAGCGCCAGCTCGTCCTCGGGGCCCGCGAGCAGGGGTGGGAGGAGGTCGACCGGGCCGGTGACGCCGCGGCGTTGCGCTTCGGTGGGGGCGCCGTACGCCGTGCGACGCTGCTGATGGGCGATCGGCCATGACGCCACCCGAAGTTGTCGGCCCACAATTTGGGGACCCGTCTACCGCCGTGACCACACCCTGCCTAGACTCGAGAGAGCACCAGGTCGCTGGGAGGTTGACGTGCCGCTCTCTGAAGAGGAGCTCCGACTGCTCGAGCAGATGGAGCAGGCCCTTGCCCAGGAAGACCCCAAGTTCGTCTCGACGCTGCGGGGCAGCACGCTGGCGCGGGCCGCCAAGCTGCGCAGCGTCGGTGCCGCCGTCGTCTTCGCCCTCGGGGTCGCCCTGCTGATGGGCGGCGCCATGAGCCAGCAGACCTGGCTCGGCATCGTCGGGTTCGTGGTCATGCTGGCCTCGGCCACGATCGGGCTCGCCGCCTGGCGGGGGCGTCATGCCCCGCCGGCCAAGCCCGCCCGCAGCGAGGACCAGCTCTTCGACTTCGACGACCACCCGCACCGGTTCGACGTGATCCAGGGCGGCCGCGGTGAGCGCCGGACCCGTCGCGCGTCGCGCAAGCTCCCGAAGGCGGCCGCCCGTCGTTCCTCGCCCAAGCCCACCGGCACCTTCATGCAGCGCATGGAGCAGCGGTGGGAGCGCCGTCGCCAGCAGGGCTTCTGACCCACCGACGAGGCGGCGCCTGCTGACGAGGCGGCGCCCACCGACGAGGCAGCGCCTGCTCGATGCGGTGGCGCACGCCCGAGGCGACGTCTCCCGGGCCGATCTGCGACGACGACCTGGCCAACGGCGGGTGACCCGACCGGCGGACGACCGCTGCTACCCCGGGCCGCGTCGGTCGAGCAGGGAGGCCGGCAGCAGCCGCGCCCGCCACACCCGCACCCGGCCGCGTCGCCCGGCCTCGGGACGGTCGACAGAGCGCGCCATCAACCGGCACCACCGCTCCACGGCAGCGACGGTCCTCGTCGCCCCGGCACCGTCGCCGCCGCGGCGCGCCCGTGCCTCCGGACCGGCTCCCGTACCACGGTCGAGCACCGCGACGGCGTGACCCGCGTGGCCGCGCGACGGTAGGCCCGCGCCCGGCGCGTAGCGACTGCGCTCGACCTCCCCGAGCAGGTGGTCCAGGGCGGCAGTGTCCTCGGGGCCGGGGTCGACCTGGCGCCCGAGCGCCCGCGCCTGCTCGCGCGGTGAGCGGTCCTCGGGCCAGGCCAGGCCCAGGTCGAGCGCGGTGGCGCGCAGCTCCGACCACGCCCCCTCGGGGAGGTGGCCGGCGTCGTGGGGGGCCAGCCTGAGGCGTCGCTGCCGACGACGCAGCAACCCGGGCAGCGCGAGGACGAGGACCAGCAGGAGCGCGCCCCCACCGGCCAGCAGCACGGTCAGCACCGGGTGCCCCGAGCCGGAGGTCTGCGACGACGGGTCGTTGCGCTGCTGCTCGACCGGGGTCGGGGTGGGTTGCCGCGTGGCCCGCGGGGTCGGAGCCGCCGTCGGCGTGGGGGCGGTCGTGGGGGCGCTCGCCTCCGGACGGGTGTACGCCGGTGTGGCCCCGGTCCGTGAGGCGGGCGTGGGCTCGAAGCGGACCCACCCGGCGCCGGAGAAGTACATCTCGGGCCAGGCGTGCCGGTCAGCCGTGGTGTAGAGGACGCGGCCGTCGGCCTGGCGCTTCCCGTCGAGGAACCCCACGACCACGCGCGACGGGATCCCGAGGGTGCGTCCCATGGCGGCCATGGCGGCGGCGTACTGCTCGCAGTAGCCGACCCGGCTGGTGGTGACGAAGTCGGCCAGCAGCTGCATCCCGGACCCGCTGCGCTGGTCCAGGGAGTAGGTGAACCCGCCCTTGGAGCGGAACCACTCCTGCAGCGCCACCGCCTTGGCGTAGTCAGTGGTGGCGCCACGGGTGACAGCGCGGGCCTGACGGCGGATCACCGAGGGGAGGTTGTCCGGCAGCGCCGTCATCTCCTGCCGCAGCCGCGCCGGGGCGGGGCGGGCGCGGGTGAGGAGCTGGGGCGTGAGCGCCGGCTCGAAGGCCGTGACGGAGTAGGACAGGGAGCGGGGGGCGTCGCCGCCGACGTGGGCCACGTCGAGGGTGCGGGAGTCGTAGCGCCAGTCACCCTGCACCGCCACCTGACGCACGGGCGAGGGCAGCGGCAGCCACAGGGTGGCGAAGGACGGGGCGAGCTGGAGCTGCCACTGCGACTCGGTGCCGCCGAGGCTCGTGGCCAGGCCCGGCGGGGAGGGGAAGATGCCGTCCGCGCCGTTCTGCGGGCTGAGCAGGCGCGGCGAGGGGTGCCAGTCCTGGCTGGTGAAGCGGTCGAGCACGGTCGTGGTGAGGTACGACGTGCGCCTTGCCTCGGTGCGGGCGTAGAGCAGCGGGACGTCGCGCTGCTCGAGCAGGTCGCGCCGCAGCCGCACGAACGGGTTGACCACCTCGAGTCGCTCGCCGCCGCCGCTGCCGGCGCTGGTCCCGGAGCCGGCCCGCCGCAGGGGCTCGCCGACGGGCAGCAGCGGAGCGGCGAGCAGGGCCAGCACCACGGCGCCGACGCCCACCTGCCACCAGGTGCTCGAGGGGCTGCCCGACGGGCCCTCGTCGGCGGCGTCCTGCCCCGGGCCGGCGGTGACCAGCAGGCGGGCGAACAGCAGGGCCGCGACGACGAAGACGGGCACCGTCAAACCGGAGTCGAGGATCGAGATCGGGACCGCGAGGGCGACCAGCAGCGGCAGCGCTGCGAGGGCCGGGCGTCGCAGGCCGCAGGCCAGCAGGTCCACGGCGAGCACCACCGCCAGGCCGCAGGCCGTCAGCAGGGCCGCGGTCGCGACCGGCGCGGCCCCCACCGGGGAGGCGTAGTAGTCCAGCGTCCGTCCGCCCTCGACCACGAGCAGGTCCAGGCGCTCCAGCGACCCCCACGTCGGCACCACCCCGAGCACCGACCGACCGCCGGCGAACGCGGCGTTCAGCCCCAGGACGGCGCCGGCCAGCTGCGCCGTCACCACGGCGTACGCCGGCAGGCCCAGCACCCGCAGCCCGCTCCCGACCAGCGCCACGAACACCCCGACCGCCGCCGTGGCGAGCAGGTGGAGCCCGGGCCGCTCGACCATCCCGGACCACGACAGCAGCACGACCAGCGAGGTCACCAGCGCGAGCAGGGGCGGCCCCGGCCGCCAGGGCGCCCGCCTCACCGACCCGCCCCCGACCCGGTCGCCCCGACCCCGGCCAGCTGAGACCAGACCGTGGCGACCGACCCGCCGCGCGTCAGCGTCCCGGCCCGCCAGCCGGCCCGGAGCAGGGCCGCCGCCGTGGGCGCCTCGGAGCCCGAGGCAGCCGGTGGTGCGGACCAGGTCTCCACCCCCAGCACCACGGCGTACGCCGACCGACCGCTGGCAGCGACCCCGGCCAGGAGGCGCTGGTCCGGCTCATCCACCCGACCGAGCACCGCGACCACCGCCCCGCGGGAGCCGGCGCCGTGGGTGCGGTCGAGCAGCTCGCGGACCGTGCCGTCGGCCAGCTGGGTCACCCGGCTCGGCGTGATCAGCGCGAGCCGCTCGAGCTGGTGGGCCAGCGCCACCGGGTGCGACCCGCCCTCGACCCGGTGCCCCAGCGGGTGCGCGCCGGGGGAGTCCCCCGCGGAGCGGCCGGCTCGCCCGGCCCCGCCCGGACGCGCCGTCGCGCCGCTCGCCGTCACCAGCCGGGCGTCGACGTCCTGGTCGGCCAGGGCGCCCAGCACCGAGGCCGCCACGACGACGGCCCGCTCGAACGCCGAGTCCGGGGAGGGGGAGGACGAGCCCGGGTAGCCGACCACCCGGTCGTCGAGGAGCACGGTGCAGCTCGGCCGCCACTCCTGCTCCTCGCGCCGGACCATCAGCTCCTCGACCCGGGCGCTGGTGGGCCAGTGGATCCGGCGCAGGTCGTCGCCGAGGGCGTACTCCCGCACGGACACGTCCGGCGTCCCGCCCCCCAGCACCTCGCGCACCGTGCGCGCGCCGGCGCCGGTGGGTCGCCCGGTCGGCCCGACCGGGGCCAGCGCCTCGGTCCGGGGTGTGACCAGGAGGTCGGCCGCCGCGGGCAGCGTCGAGCGGGCCACCGCCATGCCCAGGGGGTCGGTGGAGCGGACCCGCACGGGTCCGAGCACGGCGTGGCCCCGAGGGCCGGTGGGCAGCTCGAGGTGCAGCGAGGCGCGGCCCTCGCGCAGCAGCGCGGGCAGCCGGGCGCGGCGGGGGCCCCCCAGGGCCGGCGGCAGGACGAGCTCGACGGTGGTGGCCGCGGCGCGACCGCCGGTGTTGACCACCTCGAGTTCGACCCGGGCGGTGCCGCCGGACTCGACGTGCGAGGCCGGCAGCCGCAGGTGGACCTCCAGGCGCCGGACGGTGCGCCGCTCGCGCCGCACCGCGAGCAGGCTGAGCAGCGGCACCAGCACCGCGAGCAGCCCGAGCCGGACGAAGTCGCGCTCACCGACCACCATCCCGCCGATGACGGCGGTCACGCCGCAGGCCAGGAAGCAGCGCCCACGGACGGTCAGGTGTCGCACGGCCGGCGTCCCTAGCGACCGGCGGGGGCCGGCGGGGGCACCGGCACGCGCTCGAGCACCTGCTGCACCACGTCGTCGGCGGTCCGTCCGGCCATCGTGGCCTCCAGGGTCACCAGCAGCCGGTGGCCGAGCACGAGGGGCGCGAGCTCGCGCACGTCGTCGGGCAGGACGTAGGCACGGCCGTCGATGGCGGCCCGGGCGCGCGAGGCGCGCACCAGCTGGAGGGTGGCGCGCGGCGAGGCGCCCAGGCGCAGGTCGCGCGAGCGCCGGGTGGCGGTGGCCAGCGCGACGGCGTACTCCTGCACCGGCCGGGACACGTGCACCGAGGCCGTGACCTCGATCAGCTTGCGCACCTCGGCCGCGTCGGTGACCGGCTCGAGCTCCTCGATCGGGCTGACGCCCTCGCGGGCCGAGAGCATCGCGATCTCGGCGGACTCCACGGGGTAGCCCATCGAGATCCGGGCCATGAAGCGGTCGCGCTGGGCCTCGGGGAGGGCGTAGGTGCCCTCCATCTCCAGGGGGTTCTGGGTGGCGATCACCATGAACGGCGCCTCCAGGGCGTACGTCGTGCCGTCGACGGTCACCTGCCCCTCCTCCATGCACTCCAGCATCGCCGACTGGGTCTTGGGGCTGGCCCGGTTGATCTCGTCGCCGACCACCAGGTTGGCGAAGATCCCGCCCGGTCGGAACTCGAAGCGACGGGTGTCCTGGTTGAAGACCGAGACGCCGGTGACGTCCGACGGCAGCAGGTCGGGGGTGAACTGGATCCGCCGCACGGTGCAGTCCACGGAGCGGGCCAGCGCCTTGGCCAGCGTGGTCTTGCCGACGCCCGGCACGTCCTCGATCAGGAGGTGCCCGGCGGCCAGCAGCGTCACGACGGCGGCGCGGGCGACCTCGGGCTTGCCCTCGATCACGGTCGCGACGTTGGCCTCCAGGCGCTCCACGACCGAGCGGACCTCGTGGACGTCGTCGGGCCGCGGCCCGGCCGTGCCTCGCTGCTGCTCCACCACGTTCCCCACTTCTCCCCACCCGGGCACCGCGGCCCGATCGGCCCTGGTCCCGGGGCCCAGTCAAGCGCACACCCCCACACCCGGGCTGGTCCAGCGACCCGGGCCAGGGGAGCGCGCGGGCCGCGATCCGGGGTGAACGGGGGAGCGACGTGGTCCAAATGTGGTTGACCGTGGTGGAGAGTGGAGTAAAGTGGTGCGCAGTGGAGGAAGACGGCTCCTGAGTGGTCGATCAGGGTGGGGCGAGGGGAGCACGGGATGTTCTCCGGCACCTACACCCCGAAGCTCGACGACAAGGGCCGTCTCTTCCTCCCCGCGAAGTTCCGTGACGACATGCAGGAGGGCCTGGTGATCACCCGTGGTCAGGAGCGCGCCCTCGACATCCGCACGAAAGCCGACTTCGCCGTCTTCACCGAGAAGTTCCGCAACGCCTCGCAGACCGACGCGCGGCTGCGCGCCTACGGCCGGATGCTCTTCGCCCTGGCGACCGAGCAGGTCCCGGACAAGCAGGGCCGCGTGACCGTCACCCCCGAGCTCAGGCAGTACGCCGGCCTCGACCGCGACGCCGTCGTCATCGGCGTCTACGACCGGATCGAGGTCTGGGAGCCCGCCTCGTGGGCCCGCTACACCGCCGACCAGGAGCAGGCCTTCGCCAACCTCCAGGACGAGGTCTTCCCCGGCTTCTAGGAGCCCCCCGCACGCAGCACCAGCACCACACAACTCCAGAGCAGTGATCGCAGGGCGAGGCTCGCGTCCGCCCCTCCCGGTCCTTCTGACGCACCTTCCCCGGTGTCAGACGGACTCCCCGGTTCGGGCGGACGGAGAACCTGGCCCTGCGACCACCGCTCCTCACGTCACACGCTCGGAAGGGGGTCGGACCCGATGGCCAGCACCACCACCGCACCTCGTGCCCTCCACCCTCGGGACCCCCGGGACCACTCGGGCGCCCGGAGCCGCCGGCGCGTGCGCCACGAGGTCCGCGACTCCCTGGCCGTGATGGCCTTCTCGGCGCTCAGCTCGGTGGCGGTCGCCGCCGTGCTCACCGTCCTGGTCCGGTTCGGGAGCTGAACGACCCGTGCCGAGCCCCCTCCACGTCCCGGTCCTCCTCGACCGGGTCGTCGCGTTGCTGGCGCCCGCGCTCGACCGCCCCGGCTCGGTCCTCCTCGACGCCACCCTCGGCCTGGGTGGTCACAGCGAGGCCGTGCTCGAGCGCTGCCCCGAGGCCCGCGTGATCGGCGTCGACCGCGACCCCCACGCCCTGGAGCGCGCCGGTGAGCGGCTCAGGCCGTTCGGCGACCGGGTCACCCTCGTGCACGCGGTGTACGACGAGATCCCCGACGTCCTGGTCGACCTCGAGCTGGACCACCTCGACGCGGTCCTGTTCGACCTCGGCGTCTCCTCGATGCAGCTCGACGTGCGCGAGCGCGGCTTCGCCTACGCCGAGGACGCCCCGCTGGACATGCGCATGGACGACGGCGAGGGACCCACCGCCGCGGACGTGCTCAACACCTACGAGGTCGGCGACCTCACCCGCGTCCTGCGGGTCTACGGCGAGGAGAAGTTCGCCCGCCAGATCGCCCGGGCCGTCGTCAAGGCCCGGGAGACCGAGCCGTTCGACCGGTCGGCCCGGCTGGTGGAGCTGCTCTACGCGACCATCCCGGCCCCGGCCCGGCGTACGGGTGGACACCCCGCCAAGCGCACCTTCCAGGCGCTGCGCATCGAGGTCAACGACGAGCTCCGCGTCCTCGAGCGCGCCGTCCCCGCCGCCGTGGCGGCGATCGGGCTCGGCGGGCGGGTCGTCGTGGAGAGCTACCACTCCCTCGAGGACCGCCTGGTCAAGCAGGCCTTCGCGCAGGGCACCACCTCGCGCGTCCCGCACGACCTGCCGGTCGTGCCGGCCGGCTTCGAGCCGCCGCTGCGCCCGGTCACCCGCGGGGCCGAGAAGGCCACGCCGGAGGAGATCGCCCAGAACCCACGCGCCGCCTCGGTCCGCCTGCGGGCCGTCGAGCGCGTCAACAGCAACCCGACGGGCCGCTCGGACCCGTCGCCCGCCACCAGGTCCGCCACCAGGGGAGCACCGTCATGAGCACCGAGTCCGTCGCCGCCAGGGTCGCCCGCACCCGCGTCCCCCGCTTCGCCGAGGCCGCCGTGGAGCGTGCCCGCCTCACCGTGGTCCCCCCGCGCGCCCTGGGCCGCACCCAGGCGGCCCGCACCCCCTTCGCCGTGCTCGTCCTGGGGATGCTGGTGGCCGGCGTCGTCGGTCTCCTGATGTTCAACACGAACATGCAGCAGGCCTCGTTCAAGGCCACGGCGCTGCAGCAGAAGGTCTCGACGCTCACCGCCCAGGAGCAGTCGCTGAGCATGGAGCTCGACCAGCTGCGCGACCCCCAGACCCTGGCGCGGACCGCCAAGCAGGAGCTGCACATGGTGGCGCCGGCCACCCCGGCGTTCGTGCGCCTCTCCGACGGTCGGATCCTCGGCACCCCGACGCCCACCACGAGCGGCGACGCGGTCCGGATCAACCCGCTGCCCGCCCAGGTGCCGGCCGCCATCGCCCGCCGCACGATCATCGTCGAGGCCGCCCCGGCCGCCCGCGCCGCCAAGTCGGGTGCCGACACCCGCGGCGCCTCCACCGCCTCGACCGGCGCAGCAGGTAGGAAGAGTGGCAGCACCGCCTCCTCCTCCAGCACCGCGACGTCCGGAGCACCTCGTTGACCTCTGCACGACCGCCGCGACCCCGGTCCGGGCGCACCTCCGGACGACCCGCTCGTGACCGAGCCGGCAGGAACGGTGGACCCGGCGGGCCCAGGGCGAGGGTCCGGGGCGCTCGGGGCGCGGCCCACCTGCGGCTGCGCGTTGCCCTGATCCTGATCACGATGCTGCTCAGCCTCTTCGGCGCCCGGCTGTTCCAGCTGCAGGGAGTCGACTCGAGCGCCTACGCCAGCCGTGCCGACGCCTCCGGCCTGGTGACCGTGGAGCTGCCGGCCAAGCGCGGACGGATCCTGGACCGCAACGGCGTCCCCCTGGCCGAGTCGGTCGCCGGCTCGATGCTGGTGGCCGACCCCTCGCGCACCGCACCCGACGCCGAGGCCATCGCCAAGCTGATGGCCGCCAAGCTCGACCTGGACTACTTCGACCTGCTGACCAAGCTCTCCCAGAAGAAGTCCCGCTTCGCCTACCTGGCCCGCCGGGTGCCCTCCACCCTGGCCCAGAGCGTGGTCGACCAGCTCCACGCCAAGGGCTACGTCGGCGTGGACACCGAGTCCGACCCGCTGCGCTACTACCCCTCCAAGGACGTGGCCGCCAACCTGGTCGGCTTCGTCAACGACGCGGGCAAGCCCGGGGGCGGCTTCGAGCAGAGCTTCAACTCGATCCTGGCCGGCAAGAACGGCAAGGAGACCTACGAGGTCGGCGGCGGCAACCGGATCCCCCTGGGCGACAACTCCGAGGTCAAGCCGGTCAACGGCAAGGACCTGCGGCTCACCATCGACCGCGACGTGCAGTGGTACGCCCAGCGCGCCCTGCGCACGGCCGTGCAGACGGCCAAGGCCAAGTCCGGCACCGCCGTGGTGATGGACACCCGCACGGGGGAGGTGATGGCCTTCGCCGACTACCCGACCTTCGACGCCAACCAGCCGGGCAAGAGCCCGGTGTCCCAGCTCGGCGCGACCGGGCTGACCGACCTCTACGAGCCCGGCTCGGTCGAGAAGGTCTTCACCATCTCCAGCCTGGTCGACGCCCACAAGGTGACCCCGGCGACGCGGTTCCGGGTGCCCAACCAGCTCCAGGTCACCGACCGGGTCATCCACGACTGGTTCGACCACCCGCTGATGAACTGGACCATGGCCGGCGTGATCGCCCAGTCCTCCAACATCGGCACCACGATGGCGGCGACCCAGTTCACCCCCACCCAGCTGTGGAGCTACCTCGACGCCTTCGGCCTCGGACGCCTGACCGACGTCGGCGTACCGGGCGAGAACCGCGGCCTGCTCCCCAGGCCCTCCAGCTGGACCCCCCTGACCCGGGCCCAGATCTCCTTCGGCCAGGGCCTGGGCGTCAACGCGCTCCAGATGGCCACCGGCGTCAACGCCGTGGCCAACGGCGGCACCTACGTCAGCCCCAGCCTGGTCGAGGGGCGGCAGACCACGGCCGGCGGCTCCACCGTCGGCACGGCCACCACGACCCAGCGCCGGGTGATCAGCGCCGACGCCGCCAGCAAGACCGCCCAGATGATGGAGATGGTCACCACCGAGGGCGCCGGCACCGCGCCCGGCGCCGGCATCGCGGGCTACCGCGTCGCCGGCAAGACCGGCACCGCCCAGGAGGTCGGTGGCGCCTGCAAGTGCTACGCCCAGGGCGGCCTCGCGGTCTCCTTCGCCGGCTTCGCGCCGGCCGACAACCCCCGCTTCACCGTCTACGTCGTGATCAAGCAGCCCGGCGCCGGCGCGAGCGGCGGCGGCACCGCGGGCCCGGTCTTCCGCCGGATCCTCAGCTACGTCCTCCAGAAGTACGCCGTCCCCCCGACCGGCACCACGCCGGCGGCCCTGCCGACGCAGTGGGGTCGCGGCGCCACCCTGCCCCACCAGTAACCTCACGTGGTGTCCGACTCGAACCAGCCCGACCCGCTCGACCTGCTCAGGCCGAGCTCGCCGCCGCAGACACCCCTGGCCCAGGTGGTGGCGTGGACCGGCGCGACCCTGGAGCCCCGCGGTGCCGACGCCGTCGAGGTCTCGGGCATCACCCTGAGCTCCCAGCGGGTGCGCGCGGGTGACGTCTACGCCGCGCTTCCCGGCAGCCGCGTCCACGGGGCGGCGTACGCCGCGGACGCCGTGGCCGCCGGCGCCGTGGCCGTCCTGACCGACCCCGAGGGGGCCGCGCTGGTGGCCGCCGACGCGCGCCTGGCCGACGTGCCGGTGCTGGTCCACGACGACCCGCGCTCGGTCCTGGGGCACCTGGCCGCCCGCCTGCACGCCGAGCCCGCCCGCGCGCTGACGCTGCTCGCGGTGACCGGCACCCAGGGCAAGACCACGACCACGCGGCTGCTCGAGGGGGCCCTGACCACCGTCGGCGTGCCCGCCGCCGTGATCGGCACCGTCGGCACCCGCATCGGCGGGGTCGAGGTCAAGACCGCGCTCACCACGCCGGAGGCCCCCGACCTGCACGCGCTCTTCGCGGTGATGGTCGAGCAGGGGATCAGCGCGTGCGCGATGGAGGTCTCGAGCCACGCCCTGGTCAAGGGGCGCGTGGACGGCGTGGTCTACGACGCGGCCGCCTTCCTCAACCTGGGGCGCGACCACCTGGACTTCCACGCCGACGTCGAGGACTACTTCGCCGCCAAGGCCTCGCTGTTCACCACCGAGCGCACCCGCCGCGGCCTGACCAACGTCGACGACCCCTGGGGTCGCCGGCTGCTGGACGTCGCCCGCGACGCCGGCGTGCCGATGGTGACGTTCTCCCCGTCCGGCGCCGAGGCCGACTGGAGGGCGGTCGACGTCGACCCCGGCCCGACCGGCTCCACCTTCGTCGTGGTCACGCCGCAGGGCGACCGGATCGCGGCCTCGGTCCCGCTCCCGGGCGCCTACAACGTCGACAACGCCCTGTGCGCGATCGCGCTGGCCGGCGAGGGCGGCCTCGACCCCGCCGCGGTCGCCGACGGGATCGCCCGCGGCGAGGGCGTCCCGGGTCGGCTCGAGCGGGTCGAGGAGGGCCAGGACTTCCTCGCCGTCGTCGACTACGCCCACAAGCCCGACGCGGTCGAGGCCGCCCTGACCGCCCTGCGACCGCTCACCGCCGGTCGCCTGGTGCTGGTCCTGGGGGCCGGCGGCGACCGCGACACCGGCAAGCGCCCGGTGATGGGCGAGATCGGCGCGCGGCTGGCCGACGTGCTCGTCGTGACCGACGACAACCCCCGCAGCGAGGACCCCGCCGCCATCCGGGCCGCGGTCCTGCTCGGGGCCCATGCCGTGCCCGACGCCGAGCGCGCCGAGGTGCTGGAGGTCGGTGACCGCCGCGAGGCCGTACGCCGTGCCGTCGCGCTCGCCCGCCCCGGCGACACCGTCGTGCTGGCCGGCAAGGGCCACGAGACCGGCCAGGAGGTCGCGGGCACCGTGCACCCCTTCGACGACCGCGAGGAGCTCCGGGCCGCCCTGGGGTCCTCGGAGAGGAAGCGCCCGTGATCCCGCTCACGCTGGGAGAGATCGCCCGCGCCGTCGGTGGCCGTGTCGTCGACGCCGGAGCCGCCGGGGACGCCACGGTGGTGCGCGGCCCCGCCTTCCTCGACACCCGGTCGCCCGAGCCCGAGGGCCTCTTCGTGGCCTTCGTGGGGGAGCGGGCCGACGGCCACGACCACGCCGCCGCCGCGGTCGCCTCGGGCGCGGCGGCCGTCCTGGGCAGCCGGGCGACGGGGCAGCCGGGCGTGGTGGTCGACGACGTGCGCGCCGCGCTGCAGGAGCTGGCGCGCGTCGTGCTGGACCGGCGCCGCCGGCTCGAGGGACCCGACGGGCGACCCGCGCCCCTGACCGTGATCGCGCTGACGGGCTCCCAGGGCAAGACCAGCGCCAAGGACATGCTGGCCCACGTCCTGGCCGACCACGCGCCGACCGTGGCGACGGCCGGGTCCTTCAACAACGAGCTGGGGCTGCCCCTGACCGTGCTGCGCGCCGGCGCCGAGACCCGCTACCTCGTGCTCGAGATGGGTGCGCGGGGGATCGGCCACCTCACCGAGCTGTGCGCGATCGCGCGGCCCGACGTCTCCCTGGTGCTCAACGTCGGACGCGCCCACATCGGCGAGTTCGGCTCCCAGGAGGCCATCGCGCAGGCCAAGGGCGAGATCGTCGAGGCGCTCGACGACGGCACCGGCGTCGCGGTCCTCAACGCCGACGACGCCCGGGTCAGCGCGATGGAGGGTCGCACCGACGCCCCGGTCGTGCTGTTCGGCGAGGCCGCCGGGGCCGACGTACGCCTCTCGGGGGTGGTGCTCGACGACCTCGGCCGCCCCTCCTTCGACCTGACCGCGCTCGGTCGCACCGAGCACGTCGACCTGCGCCTGCTGGGTGCCCACCAGGCCCTCAACGCCGCGGCCGTCACCGGGGTGGCCCGGGCGGTGGGGCTGCCGCTGGACCGGGTCGCGGCCAGCCTGCGCTCCCTGGAGCGGCTCTCGCGGTGGCGGATGGAGGTCCACGAGCGCGCCGACGGGCTCGTGGTCGTCAACGACGCCTACAACGCCAACCCCGACTCGATGCGGTCGGCGCTGGAGACCCTGGCCCGGATGGGCCGGGAGCGCCGCACCGTCGCCGTCCTGGGCGAGATGCGCGAGCTGGGCGGGACGGCGTCCGACGAGCACCGCGCCCTGGGGCTGCTCGCCGCCGACCTCGGCATCGACGAGGTCGTCGTGGTGGGCGAGGGGGCGCGGGGCGTGCACGAGGCCCTTGCCGGCCGCGACGCCGGCGTCGACGGCGCGACACGCAGCCGTCTGGTGCCCGGCGTGGACGAGGCGGTGTCCTGGTTGAGCGAGAATGTCGCGGGCCCCGACGTCGTCCTCGTGAAGGCGTCCAGGTCCGGTCGGCTCGAGCAGGTGGCGGACCGTCTGCTCGCCGACGCTGGGTCGGCGACACGTCCCGGGGGAGAGGAGGACGCCGGATGAGAGCCATCCTGCTGTCCGGAGGCCTGTCGCTGGTGTTCACGCTCGTGGGGACCCGCTACGCGATCAAGGTGCTGGCCGAGCGCGGCTACGGCCAGCTGATCCGCGACGACGGCCCCACCACGCACCACACCAAGCGGGGCACGCCGACGATGGGCGGTCTGGTGATCGTGCTGGCCTCGGTGCTGGCCTACTTCATCGCCAGCCTGACCACGGGCAACCACATCAGCGCCTCGGCGCTGCTGCTGCTGTTCCTGTTCGTCGGTCTGGGCACCGTGGGCTTCCTCGACGACTACATCAAGATCTCGCGCCAGCGCAGCCTGGGCCTGCGCAGCCGCGCCAAGTTCATCGGCCAGACCTTCGTCGCCCTGGTCTTCGGGTGGCTGGCCACCTCGAAGTGGCTCGAGGACAGCCGTGGCGAGACGCCGGCCGGGCACGCCATCTCCTTCATCCGCGACCCCCGCGACTTCACCCTCCCGGCGGTCGTCCTGATCCTGTTCATCTGGCTGATGATCGCGGGGTCGAGCAACGCGGTGAACCTGACCGACGGCCTCGACGGTCTGGCGGCCGGCGCCTCGGTGATGACCTTCGGCGCCTACACGCTGGTCAACATCTGGCAGAACAACCAGTGGTGCGGCCGCGCCGCCGGCCCGAAGTGCTACGAGGTGCGCGACCCGCTGGACCTCGCGGTGGTGGCCGCGGCGATCACGGGGGCCTGCTTCGGCTTCCTGTGGTGGAACGCCTCGCCGGCCAAGATCTTCATGGGCGACACCGGCTCGCTGGCGCTCGGCGGCGCGCTGGCCGGTCTCGCGGTGCTGACCGAGACCGAGATCCTGCTGGCCCTGCTGGGCGGGCTCTTCGTGATCCAGACCCTGTCGGTGATCCTCCAGGTCGGCTTCTTCAAGGCCACCAAGGGCAAGCGCCTGTTCCGGATGGCGCCCCTGCACCACCACTTCGAGATGCTCGGGTGGGAGGAGATCACCGTGGTGATCCGGTTCTGGCTGATCGCGGGCATCTTCGTGGCCGCCGGGCTCGGGGTCTTCTACGCCGAGTGGGTGGCCGGCACGTGAGCCCCACCCCCGAGCAGGTCGCCGCGCTCGGCCGCACGAGCGACTGGAGCGACGTCCACGTCGTCGTGGCCGGGTTCGGCGTCTCCGGCTACGCCGCGGCCGACAACCTCACCTTCCTGGGCGCTCGCGTCACGGCGCTCGACGAGTCCGAGGCCGGCGAGCGCCGCGAGCGCGCCGACCTGCTGGAGAGCCTGGGCGCGACCGTCCGGCTCGGCGCCGGCACCACCGCGGTGCTGCCCGAGCACGTCGACCTGGTCGTGACCTCGCCGGGCTGGTCCCCGCGGGCGCCCCTGCTGGCCCAGGCCGTCGAGCGCGGTGTGCCGGTCTGGGGCGAGGTCGAGCTGGCCTGGCGCCTGCGCGACCCCGCCCGGCCCGCCCCCTGGCTGGCCGTCACCGGCACCAACGGCAAGACGACCACGGTCCAGATGCTCGAGGCGATGCTGCGCCAGGCCGGCCTGCGCACGGTGGCCTGCGGCAACGTCGGCCTGCCCATCGTCGAGGCCGTGATGGACCCCGACCCCTACGACGTGCTCGCCGTGGAGCTCTCCAGCTTCCAGCTGCACTGGGTGCACTCGGTGCAGGCCGAGTCCGCGGTGGTCCTCAACGTCGCCGAGGACCACCTCGACTGGTACCCCGGTCCCGACGGGATGGCCGAGTACGCCGCCGACAAGGGGCGGATCTTCGCCGGCGTGCGCCGTGCGTGCGTCTACAACGTCGCCGACCCCGTCACCGAGCAGCTGGTCCGCGACGCGGACGTCACGGAGGGGGCCCGCGCCATCGGCTTCACCCTCGGCACGCCGTCGATCGGGATGGTCGGCCTGGTCGAGGACGTGCTCGCCGACCGGGCCTTCGTGGAGGACCGCGACCGCTCGGCCGCCGAGCTGGCCACCCTGGACGACCTGGCCACCACCGCACCGCACTTCGTGGCCAACGCCCTGGCCGCCGCCGCGCTGGCCCGCGCCCACGGGGTGGCGCCGGTGCACGTGCGCGACGCCCTGCGGGCCTTCCGCCCCGACGGCCACCGGATCGCCGAGGTGGCCTCCTTCGACGGGGTGACCTGGATCGACGACTCCAAGGCCACCAACCCGCACGCCGCCGCGGCCTCCCTCCAGGCCTACGACCCGGTGGTCTGGGTGGCCGGGGGACTGGCCAAGGGAGCCTCGTTCGACGACCTCGTCACCGCGGTCCGCGACCGGCTGCGCGGGGTGGTGCTCCTGGGACGTGACGCCCCCCTCATCGCCGAGGCGCTTTCGCGACACGCGCCCGATGTTCCGGTGATCGAGGTGGGCTCCGGAGAGACTTCGGGGGTCGGTCCGATGGACCGTGTCGTGGCCGAGGCAGCGGCGCTGGCGCAACCCGGCGACACCGTCCTGCTGGCGCCGGGGTGCGCCTCCATGGACATGTTCGCCCACTACGGCGCGCGCGGCGACGCCTTCGCCGAGGCCGTGGTCCGCAGGCGGGGGAGCCAGACCTAGAGGTTGGAACGAGGTCCTGACCGGACCTGCGACGAGGAGGACCCGTGAGCGTCACGAGCCAGACGCAGCACCAGCCACGGGTCTCCACCCGGACGGGCGGGACCGGGAGCCCCGGGTCCGTCGGCGCCACCACCGGCGTCCTGAGCGGGGTGCGCACCTGGTTCGTGGGCCTGCGCCACCAGCTCCGGCGCCCTCTGGCGTCCTACTACCTGCTCCTCGGCGGCTCCACGCTGCTGCTGGCGATCGGGCTGATGATGGTGCTCAGCGCCTCCAGCGTCTACTCCTTCCGGCTGCACGGATCGAGCTACTACATCTTCTTCAAGCAGCTCACCTGGGTCGCCATCGGGCTGCCGGCCGCCTGGGCCGCGAGCCGGATGGACCGCCGCTGGTTGCGGCGGCTCGCCTGGCCCGCGGTCGGCATCGCCGTGGTCCTGCTGATCCTGACCCAGACCAGCCTCGGCTTCGCCGTCAACGGCAACCGCAACTGGCTGGCGCTCGGGCCGCTGACGGTGCAGCCCTCGGAGATCGCCAAGCTGGCGGTCATCATCTGGGCCGCCGACGTCTACGCCCGCAAGGAGCGGCTGCTCGACGACCCCAAGCACGCCCTGGTCCCCGTCGCGCCCGTCATCGTGCTGATCTGCGCCCTGGTCGTGATCCAGCACGACCTCGGGACCGCGCTGGTGCTGTTCGCGATCCTGCTCGGGATGCTGTGGGTGGTCGGTCTGCCGGCCCGGATGTTCGGGATCGCGTTCTCCGCCGTCGGCGTGCTGGTGTTCTACCTCGCGGCCTCGAACGCCGAGCGGATGCTGCGCATGACCAGCTTCATGGACCCCTTCGCCGACTTCAAGGGCGCCGGCTGGCAGGCCGGCCACGGCCTCCTCGGCATGGCCAGCGGGGGCGTGCTCGGCAAGGGCCTCTCGGCCAGCCAGCAGAAGTGGGGCAACCTGCCCGAGGCCCACACCGACTTCATCTTCGCCGTCCTGGGCGAGGAGCTCGGGCTGATCGGCACCCTGCTCGTGCTGTGCCTGTTCGGCGCCATCGCCTGGGCGGCCATCCGGCTGGCCGCGACCACCCAGGACCCGTTCGTCCGCTACGTCACCGCGGGGGTGACGATCTGGCTCATGGTCCAGATGATCATCAACATCGGCATGGTGCTGGCGCTCCTCCCGGTCATCGGCATCCCGCTGCCCCTGGTCTCCTACGGCGGCTCGGCCCTGGTGCCCTCGCTGATCGGGCTGGGCCTGCTCGTGGGCTTCGCCCGCAACGAGCCCGAGGCCAAGGCCGCCCTGGCCGACCGGCGGGGTGCCCGCGCCCCCCGTGCGGGCCGCGCTGCCCGGGCGGGCCGGCCCGGCACCGTCTCCGCCGCCGGTCGGCGCACGCGCTCCTCCTCGAACGGCCGCGGCCGATGAGCGCGTCCTCCTCGCCGGCCTCGCCGGCCCCGCTGCGGGTCCTGCTCGCCGGGGGCGGCTCGGCGGGTCACACCTCGCCGCTGCTCGCCACCGCCGAGGCCCTGCGCCGCCTGGTGCCCGACGTCGAGATCACCGCCCTGGGCACGGCCCGCGGGCTGGAGACCCGGGTGGTCCCCGAGGCGGGCTACCCGCTCGAGCTGGTGCCGCCGGTCCCGCTGCCCCGCAAGGTCGGCGCCGACCTGGCCCGCGTCCCCGGTCGGCTGCGCGGTGCGCTCAACGCCACGCTGGAGGTCCTGGACCGGGTGCAGCCCGACGTGGTGGTCGGCTTCGGCGGCTACGTCTCGGTGCCGGCCTACCTCGCCGCCCGGCGGCGCGGCCTGCCGATCGTGGTCCACGAGGGCAACGCCCTTCCCGGGGTCGCCAACAAGCTCGGCGCCCGGCTCACCCGCCACGTGGCGACCAGCTTCCCCGGCACCGAGCTGCGCCACGCGACCTGCACCGGTCTGCCGGTGCGCCGGATGATCAGCACCCTGGACCGCGCCGCGCTGCGCGCGCAGGCCCGCGCCGAGTTCGGGCTCGACGCCGACGCCCCCACGCTGCTGGTCACCGGCGGCTCGCAGGGGGCTCGGCGACTCAACCGGTCCGTGGCCGCCGCCGCGCCGGCGCTGGCCGCCGCCGGCGTGCAGGTCCTGCACGTGGTCGGGCCCGCGGGCGAGGCCACCCCCGAGACCGTCCCGGGCGGGCCGGCGTACGTCGTGGTGCCGTTCGTGTCCCGGATGGACCTCGCCTACGCCGCTGCCGACGCGGTCCTGTGCCGGGCGGGAAGCAACACCGTCACCGAGGTGTCCGGGGTGGGCCTGCCGGCCGTCTACGTGCCGCTGCCGATCGGCAACGGCGAGCAGGCGCTCAACGCGCGCCCGGTCGTCGACGCCGGCGGCGGGCTGCTGGTCTCCGACGCCGCGCTGACCCCCGAGTGGGTCGCGGCGAACCTGCCCGCCCTGCTGACCGATCCCGCCCGCCTCGCCGCGATGTCCGCGGCCGCCACCGGGGTGATCCCGCTCGACGCCGACGAACGCCTGGCCCAGGTCGTCCTCGCCGCCGCCGGCCGTCCGTCCCACGCAGCAGCCGGAGGTGCGGCGTGAAGGTCCCCGTTCCCGACGAGCTGCTGCCGGCCGACCGCCTCGGTGCCGTCCACTTCGTCGGCATCGGCGGTGCCGGCCTCTCCGGCATCGCGCGGATCATGCTCGCCCGCGGCCTGCGGGTGAGCGGCAGCGACGCCAAGGAGTCCACCACCCTGGAGGCCCTGCGCGCCCTGGGTGCGACCTGCCACGTCGGGCACGACGCGGCGCACGTCGCCGACGCCGACACCCTCGTGGTCTCGACCGCGGTGCGCGAGACCAACCCCGAGGTGGTCGAGGCCGCACGCCGGGGTCTGCGGGTGCTGCCGCGCTCGGCGGCGCTGGAGTCGGTGATGCAGGGCCGCACGGTCGTGGCCGTGGCCGGCACGCACGGCAAGACCACCACCACCTCGCTGCTCACCGTGGCCCTCCAGCACGCCGGGGCCGACCCGTCCTTCGCGATCGGCGGGGAGCTCAACGAGACCGGCTCCAACGCCCACGACGGCAGCGGCGAGATCTTCGTCGCCGAGGCCGACGAGAGCGACGGCGCCTTCCTGGTCTACTCCCCGCACGCCGCCCTGGTCACCAACGTCGAGGCCGACCACCTCGACAACTACGGCACCGAGGAGGCCTACCGGGCCGCCTTCGACCAGTTCGTCGACCGGGTCGACCCCGACGGCTTCCTGGTGCTGTGCGCCGACGACCCCGGGGCCGCGGCGCTGGCCGTCACCGCGCGGGAGCGCGGGCGCGGCGTGGTCACCGTCGGCACGCAGGAGGGGGTCGACGTCCGCGCCACCGGACTGACCTTCGCCGGCTCGACCAGCACCTTCACCGTGGTCGACCGGGGCCGCGAGCTCGGCGAGGTGACGCTGCGCATCCCGGGTCGCCACTACGTGCTCGACGCGCTGTGCGCGCTGGCCTGCGGGCTCCGGCTCGGGTTCGCCTTCGAGGACCTGGCCCGTGGGCTCGGCGCCTTCAGCGGCACCCGTCGCCGGATGGAGCTCAAGGGCGAGGTCGGCGGCGTACGCGTCTACGACAGCTACGCCCACCACCCCCAGGAGATCAGCGGCGACCTCCAGGCCGCCCGGTCCCTGGCCGGCGACGGCCGGGTCGTGGTGGCCTTCCAGCCGCACATGGTGTCGCGCACCCGGATCTTCGGTCACGACATGGGGGTGGCGCTGGGGGCCGCCGACGAGGTCGTGGTGATGGACGTCTACGTCGCCCGCGAGGAGCCCGAGCCCGGCGTCGACGGCCTCCTGGTCTCCTCGGCGGTCCCGCTGGACCCCGAGCACGTGCTCTTCGAGCCGTCCTGGTCCTCGGTGGCCGGTCACCTGGTCGACCGGGCGCGTCCCGGCGACGTCGTCCTGACGCTGGGGGCCGGGGACGTCACCCTCCTCGGCCCGCAGGTCCTCGAGCTGCTCGCCGAGCGTGGCGCCGGAGCACGCGGTGGGGACCGGGGAGGCGCACCCGATGTCGATGCTTGACCGCCGCGCGCGCTCCTCGCGGTCCTCCCACGGCCGGGACGGTGCGCGGGTGCCGACCTCCGCGGGGCCTGACGAGCCGACCGTGCGGATCGCGCGGTCGGAGTTCGCCAAGCGGCGCCACGCCGGGCGTCGTCGTCGCTGGCGCATCGTCCTCGCGCTGGTGCTGGTCGCCGCCCTCGTGGCGGGGACCGGCTGGCTGGTCCTCGCCTCGCCGTACCTCACCGCGGAGCGGACCTCGGTCGGCGGGTCCGGCTCGGTGCCCGCGGCCCGGGTCGAGCGGGTCGCCCGGGTGCCGCTGGGCACGCCGCTGGCCCGGGTCGACCTGTCGGCCGTGCGCGCCCGCGTCGAGACCATCCCGGCCGTGCGTCGGGCCGAGGTCTCCCGCTCCTGGCCCCACACCGTGCGGATCGTGGTGACCGCACGGGTCCCGGTCGCGGTGGTCGACCAGGGCCAGGGCCTGCGCGCCGTCGACGAGCAGGGCGTGCTCTTCGGCTCCTACCAGTCGCGTCCCGCCGGTCTGCCGCTGATCACCACCCCGGCGGGCACGGCGTCCGAGGCGTTGGCCGAGGGGGCCCGCGTCGTGGCCTCGCTCGCGCCGGCGATCGCCCGGCGCGTGCAGACCACCGACGTCGCCAGCGTCGACCAGGTCACGCTGGTGCTCAGAAGTGGTCGCAAGATCGTGTGGGGGAGCGCGGAGCAGTCCGCGCTCAAGGCGCAGGTCGTCGAGGCGATGCTCCCGTCGGTCGCGGCCTCGGTGCGCCAGATCGACGTCTCGGTGCCCAGCCGCCCGACCACCCGCTGACCCGGGCGCGCTGACCCGGACGCACTGACCCGGCGCACCGGCGCGCGCCCTGCTGCCGGTCGGCCGCCGTCGGGGCCGACACGCGGTGGGACACGCCGGGCCCGGCGATCTCCTGGCAAAAGTTTTCCGGCGCGCCGCGTGTCGGTGCTGGAGTGCCGGGGCCGTGCGCCTAACTTCGTCTCACCACCACAGGTTGACATAACATTAACCCTCTACTGCAGGGTTAGGGTTCCCGGCCGGTGGCCTTCCCCGCAGCAGTCCAGCCAGACCCCCGCACGAACCCCGGATCCGCCTCGCGGATCCACCCAGGAGCCGTCCCGCAGCAGGGCGGGACGGCCCGCACAGAGTGAGAGGCACCCACCGTGGCAGCACCCCAGAACTACCTGGCCGTGATCAAGGTCGTGGGTATCGGTGGAGGTGGAGTCAACGCCGTCAACCGGATGATCGAGGTCGGGTTGAAGGGCGTCGAGTTCATCGCCATCAACACCGACGCGCAGGCACTCCTGATGAGCGACGCCGACGTCAAGCTCGACATCGGTCGTGAGCTGACCCGGGGCCTCGGCGCCGGCGCCAACCCCAACGTGGGCGCGCAGGCAGCGGAGGACCACTCCGAGGAGATCGAGGAGGTGCTCAAGGGCGCCGACATGGTCTTCGTGACCGCCGGCGAGGGTGGCGGCACCGGCACCGGCGGCGCGCCGGTCGTGGCCAAGATCGCCCGCTCGCTCGGCGCCCTGACGATCGGTGTGGTCACCCGCCCGTTCGCCTTCGAGGGTCGCCGTCGCGCCGGTTCGGCCGAGGAGGGGATCGCCACCCTGCGCGAGGAGGTCGACACCCTCATCGTCATCCCCAACGACAAGCTGCTGATGATCAGCGACCGCAACGTGAGCATGCTCGACGCCTTCAAGCAGGCCGACCAGGTGCTGCTCCAGGGTGTCTCGGGCATCACCGACCTGATCACCACCCCCGGCCTGATCAACCTCGACTTCGCCGACGTGAAGTCCGTGATGAGCAACGCCGGCTCGGCCCTGATGGGCATCGGCTCGGCCCGCGGTGAGAACCGCGCCGTCGAGGCCGCCGAGCTCGCCGTCTCCAGCCCGCTGCTGGAGGAGTCCATCGACGGCGCCCAGGGCGTGCTGCTCTCGATCGCGGGCGGCTCCGACCTCGGACTGTTCGAGATCAACGAGGCGGCCGCGATGGTCGCCGACGCCGTCCACGCCGACGCCAACATCATCTTCGGCGCGACGATCGACGACGCGCTGGGTGACGAGGTCCGCGTGACCGTCATCGCCGCCGGCTTCGAGGGTGGTCGTCCCAAGCGTCGCGAGGAGGCCCCGCTGGGTCGGCGTACGCCCCAGGCGCAGCCGCAGAGCCAGGAGGAGACCCGGGCCGCCGCCCGGGCCCTGGCCGAGCAGCGTCGGGCGCCCGAGTCCACCCCGCGTCGGGAGCCGGTGACCGTCGGCTCGACCGGTGCCCCCCAGCGCGGGTTCGGCGGTCAGCAGACCTCCGGCTCGGCGCCGCAGGGCGGCTCCGCCCCGACCTCGGCCCCGCGGCCCGCGCCGCGTCAGAACGGGTTCGGCGACGACGACCTCGACGTCCCGGACTTCTTGAAGTAGGGCGGTCGCTCACCGGTGTACTCCCACCGCAGCACCACCGGCCCCGTCGACCTGGCGTTCACCGACAGGCACGGCGGGGTCGGTGGCGTGCCCGCCACGGAGCCCTCCCCGGAGTCGGGTCCGGGCCCGGTTCCGGGCCTGGACCTCGCCGTGGACCCGGACCACGCCGGGGCGTCGGGGAGGTCCCACCTCGCGGGTGCCACCGGCGTACGACGACGCAACCTCGAGCTGGTGGTGGCCGACTTCGCGCCCGGGGCGACCGTGGTCGGGATGGAGCAGGTCCACGGTGACCGCGTCGTCACCGTGACCGACCCCGCGCGGGCCGCGGCCGGCCTCGAGCGGTGCGACGCCCTCGTGACCACCCTCCCGGACGTCGCGCTGGTGGTCCGGGTCGCCGACTGCGTCCCGGTCCTGCTGGTCGGTGCCGGGCCCGACGAGACCGGCTCCGACGAGCCCGGTCCGGATCGCGGTCCCGGTGGCGTGGTGGGCGCCGTGCACGCCGGCCGCCGGGGGGTCGAGCTCGACGCGGTCACCGCCGCGGTCGAGCGGATGCGTGAGCTCGGGGCCGGTGAGGTGGAGGCCTGGGTGGGGCCGCACGTCTGCGGCGCCTGCTACGAGGTCCCACCCCGGATGCGGGAGCAGGTCGCCGAGCGCGAGCCGTCGGCCGCCTCGACCACGTCGTGGGGCACCACTGCCCTGGACCTCGGCGCCGCCGTCGCCGCCCAGCTGCGCCGGGCCGGGGTGCCGGTGCACGACGTGTCGCGCTGCACCCTGGAGTCCCCGGACCTGTTCTCCTACCGCCGCGACGGGGCCCGCGCCGGCCGTCTGGCCGGGCTCGTGCGGAGGCGCGCATGAAACCCCCCGACCGCACCCCCGATCGCGCCGTCGCGCTGGAGCAGGGCCTGGCCCGGGTGCGCGCGAGGATCGCCGCCGCCTGCGAGCAGGCCGGGCGGGACCCGGGCGAGGTCACGCTGGTCGCGGTCACGAAGTTCTTCCCCGCCTCCGACGTGCGCCTGCTGGCCTCCCTCGGCGTCCACGACGTGGGGGAGAACCGCCACCAGGAGGCGGTCGAGAAGGCCGAGGAGTGCGCCGACCTGGGGCTGACGTGGCACTACATCGGGGGCCTGCAGAGCAACAAGGCCACCGCCGTCGCGTCGTACGTCGACGTGGTGCACTCCCTGGACCGGGCCAAGCTGGTCTCCGGGCTGTCCCGGGGTGCCGTCGAGCGCGGCCGCGACCTCGACGTCCTGGTGCAGGTCAGCCTCGACCCGCCCGGGGCCGACGGTCGCGCCGGCGCCGACCCCGAGCAGGTGCCCGCCCTGGTGGAGCGCGTGCTGGGCGCCGAGGGTCTCGTCCTGCGCGGGGTGATGGGGGTCGCCCCGCGCGATGGCGACCCTGCCGCCGCCTTCGCGCAGCTGGCGTCGGTGGCCGCGCAGGTGCGGGAGTCGCACGCCGGTGCGACCTGGATCTCCGCCGGCATGAGCGGCGACCTGGAGCAGGCGGTCGCCAGCGGCGCGACACACCTGCGGATCGGCTCCGCGGTCCTCGGACAGAGGCCCGCGGTCAAGTAAAGTCCCCACTGCCGTCGAGACACCTCGGCGTGCACCTTGAGCGCCACGAGAGCAGAGGAAACCCACGACATGAGCGCGATGCGGAAGATGGGCGTCTACCTCGGCCTGCTCGAGGACGCCGACGGTCACTACGCCGACGGCGCCTACGCCGATCCCGAGCAGGGCCACGACGAGCCGGAGCAGCGCCGCGAGCCCCGTGCCGAGACCCGGGTCCCGCGCCAGGAGTCCGACCCCGCCACCGTGGCCCACCTGGCCGAGCGTCGCCGCCCGGCCCCCGCCCCCCGTCCGGAGACGACCGTGGCCCCGCTCTCGCGCATCACCACGCTGCACCCGCGGACCTACAACGAGGCCCGCGTCGTGGGCGAGAACTTCCGCGACGGCGTCCCGGTGATCATGAACCTCTCCGAGATGGACGACACCGACGCCAAGCGCCTGGTCGACTTCGCCGCCGGCCTGGTCTTCTCCGTGCGCGGCTCCATCGAGCGGGTCACCAACAAGGTCTTCCTGCTGTCCCCGCCCGACGTCGAGGTCGCCGCCGAGGACAAGCGTCGGATGGCCGAGAACGGCTTCTTCAACCAGAGCTGATCGCGGTGCTCAGGAGCGGTCTCCTAGGCTCTGCCCCGTGAACATCGTCGGCCAGGTCATCGAGCTGGTCCTCAGCGTCTTCATCGCCCTGCTCTTCGTGCGGCTGATCGTCGACTGGATCCAGTACTTCGCCCGTTCCTGGACCCCCCACGGCCCTGTCCTGGTGGTGCTCGAGGGCGTCTACTCCGCCACCGACCCGCCGGTCCGGGCGCTGCGCCGCGTGCTCCCGCCGCTGCGGCTGGGCGGCATGGCCGTCGACCTGAGCTTCATCGCCCTGCTCCTGATCTGCTACGTCCTCCGGGCCCTGAACGCCGCCCTGCTGCTCCGCGGCTGACCCGGTCGCCGGGCGGGCCCCGGACCACGTCGTCCTCAGCCCGTCACGACCTCCGCGACGAGGCGAGCGACCTCGGCGGGGCTCCTGCCCGTGGTGTCGACGACCTCGGCGGCCTCGTGCAGCCAGGTGCGGGCCGCCTCGGCGTACGGCGCCAGGCGGGAGAGCCGGAAGGCCGACGGCCCCATCACCGTGTCGTGGAGGATGCGATCGCGGAGCACGTCCTGCTCCGCGTGCAGCACGACGTGCCGCACCGGGATCCCGTGCCCCGCGAGCCCCGAGCTGATCTCCTGCCAGTACTCCTGCACCAGGACCGTCATGGGGACCACCAGCGTGCCGCCCGTGTAGTCCAGGACCCGTCGGGCCGTCTCGACCACGAGCGGCCGCCACGGCGGCCAGTGCTGGAAGTCGTCGGTCTCCGGCAGCCCGGGGGTGATGTCCATCAGCGTCTCGCCGACCTTCTCGGCGTCGAGGACCCGGGCGTCCGGGAGCAGCGGTTGGACCAGGGCGCTGGTGGTCGTCTTGCCCGCGCCGTGGGTGCCGTTCAGCCAGACGATCACGAGATCGGACGCTACCGCCCGCATCGGTCGTGGCCGCGGACCGCGGTGCCGGCCGGGGGCGTTCCGACGCTAGGGTGGCAGGCGCCCGCGGCCCCGACGCGGTGCGCGCCCGGCCGGGCCCGACCCGGCGGCGCGGCCCGGGGCCCCACCGCGACCCGAGAGCTAGGTGACAGACATGGCGTTGACCCCCGAGGACGTGAGCAGCAAGCGGTTCACCCCCGTGAAGCTGCGCGAGGGCTACAACATGGCCGAGGTCGACGCGTTCCTCGACGAGGTCGAGGCCGAGCTGGCCCGACTGCTGGCCGAGAACGAGAGCCTGCGCAAGGGCGCCGGCGCCTCGACAGGTGACGACGGCGACACGGGGTCGGCGACCCCGAAGGCCCCCACGACGACGACCCCGGCCGCCGCCACGGCGACGGCGAAGGACTCGGGGGAGGACCAGCCGGCGACGCCCGCCGCGTCCGGCACGACCCGTCCCCGCCCCAGCGAGCAGATCAAGGTCACCACGGCCGCCGAGGCCGGCGCCGCCGCGACCCGCCTGCTCGAGCTGGCCACCCGCAACGCCGACCAGGTCGTGGCCGAGGCCGAGGAGCAGGCCGCCACCATCGTGGGCTCGGCCCGCACCGACGCGGAGTCGCTGCGCGCCCGGGCCCAGGAGGAGACCGAGAAGCTCAAGGCCGACACCCGCACCGAGGCCGACCGCGTGGCCGAGGAGGCGCGCGGTCGCTCCCAGCGGCTCGACGAGGAGACCGAGGGGCGCCGTCGTGCGGCCCTGGAGGACGTCGAGCGCGAGAAGAGCCGGCTCGACGCCGAGGTCGACACCCTGCGGGCCTTCGAGCGCGAGTACCGCAGCCGTCTGCGCAGCTACTTCACCCAGCAGCTCGAGGCCCTCGACTCCGAGGGTGGCGAGCTCGAGGGCGGCTCGGTCGACGGCGGTGACGGCCCGGCCCCCAAGCGGCTCAAGTCGATCCTGGGCGCGGCCAGCGAGCACGTCCAGGGCCAGGCCCGCCAGGGCGACGCGGCCCCCGCCGCCTCCCCGACCAACGCCCCCGCCGAGCAGGAGGGCGCGGCCACGCCGGGCGAGGAGCAGCCCCGGTCCTGACCCGGCCGGAGCCCAGCACGCCGCCGCCCACCAGGGGGCCGCGCCGACCGGCGCGGCCCCCTCGTGGCGTACGCCGGGCCGAGCGCCGGCGTGCCCGGCTCAGCCGGTGACGCGCTCGACGGAGAAGGCCAGCCCCAGGTCCTCGTCGCGGTGGGTCGCCCCGTCCGCCCCGGCCGCCCCGGGGCCGTCGACGGAGACCCGCTCGACGGTGGTGGCCAGCACCTCGCGGGCGACCAGGTCGACGTGCTCCTCCAGCGCCTCGGCGAGCTCGGCGCCGGCAGCGGAGTCGTCGGTGGCCCAGCGCAGCACGATCCGGTCGGAGACCTCGAAGCCGCTGGTCTTGCGCGCCTCCTGCACCATCCGCACCACCTCGCGGGCGAGCCCGGCCCGGCGCAGCGCGGGGGTCACCTCGAGGTCCAGGGCCACGGTCTCGCCCTGCTCGTTGACCACCGACCAGCCCTCGCGGGGACGCTCGGAGACGATGACCTCCTCGGGCAGCACCTCGACCGGCGCACCGTCGAGCTCGACGGTGGCCCGGCCGTGCTCGGCCAGGTCGGCCGCGAGCGCGGTGGCGTCGGCCGCGGCGATCGCGGCCGCGACCCGCGGGGTGTCCTTGCCGTGCCGCTTGCCCAGGGCCCGGAAGTTGCCCTTGGCGGAGTGCTCCACCAGGTCGGCCCCGGCCGCCGAGAGCGGCTCGATGCGGCCGATGTTGAGCTCCTCGGCGATCTCGCGGCGCAGCTCCTCGCTGAGCCGGTCGTGCGCCGAGGTCGCCACCAGGGCGCGACCCAGCGGCTGCCGGGTGCGGACCTTGGCCTCGGCACGGGCCGCCCGGCCCAGCTCGACCAGCCGCCGCGTCAGCGACATCTGCGCACCGAGCTCGGGGTCGACCAGGCCGGCGTCGGCCTCGGGCCAGTCCGCCAGGTGCACCGACCGGGGCGCCTGCGGCGAGGTCGCGACGAACAGGTCGCCCCACACCCGCTCGGTCACGAACGGCGTCATCGGCGCCATCAGCAGCGTGACGATCTCCAGGCACTCGTGCAGCGTCGCCAGCGCGGCGGGCTCGCCGGCCCAGAAACGCCGCCGGGAGCGGCGCACGTACCAGTTGGAGAGGTCGTCGACGTAGCCCGCGAGCAGGGTGCCCACGCGCTGGGTGTCGAAGCCCTCGTAGGCGGCGGTGACGTCGGTGACCAGGCGGTGCGCCTCCGACAGCGCCCAGCGGTCGAGCACGGGCCGGTCGGCGGCCGCGGGCGCGTCGTGGCCGGGCTCCCAGTCCGAGAGGTTGGCGTAGAGCGCCTGGAACGCGACGGTGTTCCAGTAGGTCAGCAGGACCTTGCGGACGGTCTCCTGGATCGTGGTGTGCCCGACGCGGCGCGCGGCCCAGGGGGACCCGCCGGCCGCCATGAACCAGCGCACGGCGTCGGCGCCGTGCTCGTCCATCAGCGGGATCGGCTCCACGATGTTGCCCAGGTGCTTGGACATCTTGCGGCCGTCCTCGGCCAGGATGTGGCCCAGGCAGACGACGTTGCGGTACGCCGACTCGCCGAACACCAGCGTGCCGACGGCCATCAGCGTGTAGAACCAGCCGCGGGTCTGGTCGATCGCCTCGGAGATGAAGTCGGCCGGGTAGGCCTGGTCGAACCGCTCGGCCGAGCCCGCGACGTGGGGGTAGCCCCACTGGGCGAAGGGCATCGACCCGGAGTCGAACCACGCGTCGATGACCTCGGGCACCCGCCGGGCGACCTCGCCGCAGGTGGGGCAGGCGAAGGTGATGTCGTCGACGAAGGGACGGTGGGGGTCCAGGGCCGACTGGTCGGTGCCGGTGAGCTCGGAGAGCTCGGCCCGCGAGCCGACGCAGACCTGGTGGTCGTCGTGGCAGCGCCAGATCGGCAGCGGCGTGCCCCAGTAGCGGCTGCGCGAGAGCGCCCAGTCGACGTTGCCGTTGAGCCAGTCGCCGTAGCGACCGTGCTTGACCGTCTCTGGGAACCAGGTGGTGGCCTCGTTCTGGGCCAGCAGCTGGTCCTTGATCGCGGTGGTCCGGACGTACCAGGACGGCTGGGCGTAGTACATCAGCGCGGTGTGGCAGCGCCAGCAGTGCGGGTAGCTGTGCTCGTAGGCGACGTGGCGGAACAGCAGCCCGCGGGTCTCCAGGTCGCGGACCAGGTCGGCGTCGGCGTGCTTGAAGAACTGACCGCCCACCAGCGCGATGTCGTCCTTGAAGTGCCCGTCGCCCTGGACGGGCACCACCACGGGCAGGCCGTAGCCGCGGCACACGGCCATGTCGTCCTCGCCGAAGGCCGGCGACTGGTGCACCAGGCCGGTGCCGTCCTCGGTGGTGACGTAGTCGGCCAGCACCACCAGGTGCGGGGCGGTGGCGCCGGGTTCGACGGGCGGGAACTCGACCAGGTCGAAGGGACGCTGGTAGGTCCAGCGCTCCATCTCGGCCCCGGTGAAGGTCTCGCCCGGGGTCCAGCCCTCGCCCAGCGCGGCCGCGAGGAGCGGCTCGGCGACGACGAGGGACTCCTCGCCGTTGCTGGCCACGACGTAGGTCACGTCGGGACGCACCGCGACCGCCGTGTTGGAGACCAGGGTCCACGGCGTCGTCGTCCAGACCAGCAGCGCGGCCCGGCCGGCCAGGGGGCCGGAGGTGAGCGGGAAGCGCACGTAGACGCTGGGGTCGGTCACGGTCTCGTAGCCCTGCGCGACCTCGTGGTCCGAGAGGCCCGTCCCGTCGCGGGGGCAGTACGGCGCGACCCGGTAGTCCTGCACGAGCAGGCCCTGGGAGTGGATCTCCTTCAGCGCCCACCACACCGACTCGACGTACTCGGGGTCCATCGTGCGGTAGGGCTCGCGCATGTCGAGCCAGCAGCCCATCCGGTCGGTCATCTGCTCCCACAGGTCCACGTGGCGCTGCACCGACTCGCGGCAGCGCTCGTTGAACGCCGCGATCCCGAAGGCCTCGATGTCGGACTTGCCGGAGAACCCGAGCTCCTTCTCCACGGCCAGCTCGACCGGGAGGCCGTGGCAGTCCCAGCCGCCCTTGCGGTTGACCTGGTGGCCGCGCATCGTGCGGAAGCGCGGGAAGACGTCCTTGAAGGTGCGGCTCTCGATGTGGTGGGTGCCGGGGCGGCCGTTGGCGGTCGGCGGGCCCTCGTAGAAGGTCCAGGGACCCGGCTCCGCGCGGTCGGCGTTCTTGGCCACGGACCGGCTGAAGATGTCCTCGCGCTGCCAGAAGGCGAGGACGTCGCGCTCGAGGGCCGGCAGGTCGACCTGAGGCGGGACGGGCTGGTAGGTGCTCACGGGGGTGTCCTTCGTCGGCGTGCAGTGACGAAGGGACGAGGTCGGCGTGCGCCGGGCCCCGCGGTACCACCCTCCTTGGCCGGCGTGGTGCGTGCCGACCCGCTCCTTGGGCACCGCTGCCGGGTCTAGTCCGTGGCCCCCGGGAGGGACACGTTTCTTCCGGCGGCTCGGGGGTGATGCTCCCCACTGCCGTGCCACCGGGCTCGCACCGTCCCCGACTCGCTCCTGGCCGTGCAGCGGCTCGGTTCCCCGTCCACGCCGTGCGGTGGGAGCAGTCTACGCACGCCCGGGGGAGCCGGCCCGCCCCTGCGCCGGGTCGTCGCGCTTGTAGGGGTTGGAGCGGCCACATATCCTCACGCCCAGCACGTGTGCGCTCGGGGCGCACCGCCTGACTGACAGGGATCTCTCCGCCATGGCAGCAGCGACCACGAAGCAGGCGGTCAGCCCCGCCACCCCAGCCGTCGAGAACCGAGCGGCCACGACCACGGCGAGCGGAGCGGCGGCCAGCACGCCGTCCGCCGCCATCACGACCCCCGCGAAGAAGGCATCGGTGGAGAACATGACGACCCAGACCACTCCGGCCACACCGGCCACCCCTGACGTGCCCACGAAGGTCGCGCCCGCCGCCGGCCTGCTCGTCCTCGACCGCGAGGACCCCTGGACCAAGGCCGAGCTGAAGTCCGTGCGGGTCCAGCTCGTCGACGACGTCGAGCGTCTTGCCGGCGAGCTCGCCGAGGTCGAGGGCGACCTCGCGGGCATGATCGAGAACTCCGGCGAGGGCGCCGGTCACGACCAGGCCGACGTCGGGTCCGCGTCGTTCGAGCGCGACCAGGAGATGGTCATCGTGCACAACGCGCGCGACATGCTCGAGCAGTCGCAGCACGCGCTCGAGCGCATCGCCGACGGCTCGTACGGCGCCTGCGAGGTCTGCGGCCAGGCCATCGGCAAGAACCGCCTGATGGCGTTCCCCCGGGCGACCCTGTGCCTGAAGTGCAAGCAGCGGGAGGAGCGTCGCTGAGCACCGACCGGTCGCCCGACAGCACCTCGCGCGACGACCACCCCGCGGACCTGCCCAGCGACCGGCACGGCGGGTCCCGGCGCGCTCCCGCGCTCGCCCTCGGTGTGGGCCTCCTCGGCCTCCTGGTCGACCTCGGCACCAAGCAGCTCGCCGTGCAGGAGCTCACCGGCCGCGCGCCGGTGCGGGTCCTGGGCGAGGTGCTGCAGCTGAGGCTGATCCGCAACCCCGGCGCGGCCTTCAGCGCCGGCGCCTCGATGACCCCGGTGATCTCGGTGGTCGCGGTCGTCGCGGCCGTCGTGGTCCTGACCTACGTGCGCCGGGTGCGGCACCGCGGCTGGGCGGTGGCCCTCGGGCTCCTGCTCGCCGGGGTCGTCGGCAACCTCGCCGACCGGCTGTTCCGGCCGCCGGGTCCGCTGCGCGGTCACGTCGTGGACTTCCTGGCCCTGCCCCACTGGCCGATCTTCAACGTCGCCGACGTGTGCATCGACCTGGCGGCGGTCCTGCTCGTGGTGCTGCTCCTGCGCGGCGTGCGCCTCGACGGCACCCGTCACGAGGGCCGCTCGTGAGCGCCGACGGCGAGTCCCGCACCCTGCCCGTCCCCGAGGGGCTGGGCGGCGAGCGCGTCGACGTCGGGCTGGCGCGGCTCTTCGGGGTCTCCCGCAGCCACGGCGCCGAGCTGATCGCGGCCGGCCACGTCCAGGTCGACGGGGCCCGTGCGGTCAAGTCCGACCGGCTCCTGCCCGGCGCGCAGCTCGAGGTGTTCTTCCCCCACGAGACCGACCCGCTCGAGGTCGTCGCCGAGGTCGTGGAGGGCATCGGGATCATCCACGACGACGACGACATCGTGGTCATCGACAAGCCCGTCGGCGTGGCCGTCCACCCCTCGATGGGCTGGACCGGTCCCACGGTCGTGGGCCACCTGCGCGGCGCCGGCTTCCGGATCTCCACCAGCGGCGCCTCCGAGCGCCAGGGGATCGTGCAGCGCCTCGACGTCGGCACCTCCGGGGTGATGGTGATCGCCAAGAGCGAGCGCGCCTACTCCCTGCTCAAGAACGCCTTCCGGGAGCGCACGGTCGACAAGACCTACCACGCGCTGGTCCAGGGTCACCCGGATCCGCTGGAGGGCACCATCGACGCCCCCATCGGGCGGCACACCAGCTCGGACTGGAAGTTCGCGGTCCGTGACGACGGCAAGCACAGCGTCACCCACTACGAGACCCTCGAGGCCCACCGCTTCGCGAGCCTGCTCCAGGTGCACCTCGAGACCGGCCGCACCCACCAGATCCGGGTGCACATGGCCGCGCTGAAGCACCCGTGCGTGGGCGACCTGACCTACGGCGCCGACCCGACCCTGGCCAAGCGGCTCGGCCTGGAGCGGCAGTGGCTGCACGCGGTCCGGCTCGGCTTCGAGCACCCGGGCACCGGCGAGCAGGTCAGCTACGAGTCGTCGTACCCCGACGACCTGGCCGAGGCGCTCGAGGTCGTCCGCGGTGCCGCCTGAGGCCGAGACCTTCGACCTGCGTCCCGGCGAGCCCGAGGACCTCGAGGGCGTCCACGAGGTGTTCGTCGCCGCGAGCGGCGGACCGGGCCAGATCCCCGAGCGGCGTTCGCCGGAGCAGGTGCGTGCCTGGGTGCTCGGCCTGCTCGACCTCCCCGGACGCGAGCTGTGGGTGGCCGAGCGCGACGGCACCCTGCTGGGGTTCCTGCTGCTCGAGGGGGAGTGGATCAACCTCGTCTTCGTGCACCCCGGGCGGGCTGCTCGCGGGGTGGGGGCGGCGTTCCTCGACCTGGTGCGCGCGCTGCGTCCCGAGGGGTTCGGGCTGCGCGTCCACCTGTCCAACGACCGCGCCCGCGCCTTCTACCGCCGTCAGGGCCTGGTCGAGCTGGAGCGCACCGACGGACGGGGGTACGCCGACGGCGAGCCCGACCTCCAGATGGCCTGGCTGGGCGCCGACCCCACGGCGTACCTCCGCCGGCGCATCGACGCCGTCGACGACGAGCTGGCCGTGCTGCTGGCGCGCCGCACGGCGCTGACCGCCGCCGTCCAGGACCAGAAGCTGGCCGCCGGTGACCCCGGGGGCCACGAGGGTCGCGACCCCGAGCGCGAGGCGCAGATCGTGGAGCGGATGGCCCGGCAGGTGCCCGACCTCGACCCGGCGCAGGTGCGTCGCCTGATGCACGCCGTCATCGAGGAGAGCCTCGCCGCCTGGGAGCGCCGCCAGACCTCCGCCCCGTGACCGGCCCGGAGCTCCACGCCCCCGGGACGCCCGGCTTCCGGCGGCTGAACACCGCCGTCGGCCTGGCCGGGCTGGCCGCCTTCGGTCTGCTGTACGCCGCGCAGCCGGTGCTGCCCCAGATCGGGGCCGACCTGGGCGCGGGGCCGAGCGCCGCCAGCCTGGCCGTCTCGGCCAGCACCGGGGCCCTGGCCCTGACGGTGCTCCCGGTCGCCGCGGTGGCGGTGCGGGTCGGCCGGGTGCGGGTGATGCGGGTCGGCCTGGTCGCCTCGGTGCTGCTGACCGCCGCGGTGGCCCTGGCGCCCGACCTGACCACCCTGGTGGTGCTGCGCGCGCTCTCCGGGGTGTCGCTGGCCGCGGTCGTGGGGGTGGCGATGGGCCACGTGGGCGCCGAGGTCGACCCGCGCGGGCTCGGGTCGGCGATGGGCCTCTACGTCGCCGGGAACTCCCTGGGCGGCGTCGGCGGGCGGCTGGTCACCGCCGGGGTCTCCGACGGCACCTCGTGGCGCTGGGGCGTGGCCGCGCTGGCGCTGGCCGCGGCCGTGGCCACGGCCGCCTTCTGGAAGATGATCCCCCCGGCCCGGGCCGACCCCGCGCTGGGCCGGGGCGCCGGCCCGAGCGCCGACGGCGAGCCGGCGCCGCGGCTGCTGCGACGTCCCGCGCTGGTGGCCGTGGTCCTGGTGCCGTTCACGCTGATGGGCGGCTTCGTGGCGGTCTACAACTACCTGGGCTACCGGCTCTCGGCCGCCCCCTTCGACCTGCCGCCGGCGGTGCTCGGGCTGGTGTTCCTGGCCTACCTGGCCGGCACGGTGGCCTCGGCCGTGGCCGGACGGCTCGCGGACCAGGTCGGTCGGCCCCCGGTGCTGCTGGGCGCCACGCTGGTGATGGGCGCCGGTCTGGCGCTCACGCTCCCGGACCGGCTCTGGGTGGTCGTCGTGGGCCTGGTCGTGCTCACGGCCGGGTTCTTCGCCGCCCACGCCACGGCGTCCGGGTGGGCGCCAGTGGTGGCCGCGCCGCACGCGACCCGGGGGAGCGCGCTGTACGTCGCGGCCTACTACGCCGGGTCCAGCGTGTTCGGCCTCGCCGTGGGGCAGGCGTGGTCGACGTACGCCTGGGGCGGGGTGGTCCTCGCCGTCGGGGCACTGGTCGTGGGCGGTCTCCTGGCAGGGGCGTACGTCGCCCGCAGCACCCGATCCGACGCGCCGGTGGGTCGGGACCTGTCCCCGGGCTGACGTAGGCTGACCGCCTTCCCCGCAGCACCCGCACGACCCCCGTTCCACCCCCGTTCGACCCCCTGCTCGACCCCCGTTCGACCCCCGGCACGCGTGCCGGGGCACCACCCCGCCTGCCGCACCGAGACCACCCGGGAAGGGCTGATCGCACCCCATGACCTCAGGGACCAGCACAGGCCGCGAGGGGTTCGCCCACCTGCACGTGCACACCGAGTACTCCATGCTCGACGGTGCCGCGCGACTGACCGACATGATGGACCGCACGGCCGAGCTGGGCATGGACTCGATCGCGATGACCGACCACGGCAACGTGTTCGGCGCCTACGACTTCTGGTCCAAGGCGCGGTCGGCGGGCGTCAAGCCGATCATCGGCATGGAGGCCTACGCCACCCCCAACACCCCGCGCAACGAGCGCAAGCGCGTGCGCTGGAACGACGGCGGCGACGACGACGTGTCGGGCTCCGGCGCCTACACCCACATGACCCTGCTGGCCGAGACCACCCAGGGCATGCACAACCTGTTCCGGCTCTCCTCCCAGGCCTACATCGACGGGTTCTTCTACAAGCCGCGCATCGACCGCGAGCTGCTCTCGACCCACGGCACCGGGATCATCGGGACCACCGGGTGCCCCTCGGGCGAGGTCCAGACCTGGCTGCGGATCGGCGACTACGACAAGGCCCGGCAGGCCGCCGCGGAGTTCCAGGACATCTTCGGGCGCGACAACTTCTTCCTCGAGCTGATGGACCACGGCCTGTCCATCGAGACCCGGGTGCGGGCGGACCTGCTGCGCCTGTCCAAGGACCTCGGCATCCCGCCGATCGCGACCAACGACTCCCACTACGTGCGCAAGGAGGACGCCGGCGCCCACGAGCACCTGCTGTGCGTCTCCTCGGGCAGCGCGATGAGCGACCCCAAGCGGTTCCGCTTCAACGGCGACGGCTACTACATCAAGTCCCCGGCCGAGATGCGCCACCTGTGGCGCGACCTTCCCGAGGCCTGCGACAACACCCTGCTGATCGCCGAGCGCTGCGAGGTGGAGTTCAACGAGCAGGCCAACTACATGCCGGCCTTCCCGTGCCCCGAGGGCGAGGACGAGACCTCCTGGATGATCAAGGAGGTCGAGAAGGGCCTGCGCTTCCGCTACCCCCAGGGGATCCCCGACGCCGTCCGGGCGCGCGCCGACTTCGAGGTCGGCGTGATCACCCAGATGGGCTTCCCGGGCTACTTCCTGGTCGTGGCCGACTTCATCGGCTGGGCCAAGGACAACGGCATCCGGGTCGGGCCCGGGCGCGGGTCCGGCGCGGGCTCGATGGTCGCCTACGCGATGCGGATCACCGACCTCGACCCGTTGGTGCACGGCCTGATCTTCGAGCGGTTCCTCAACCCCGACCGGGTCTCGATGCCCGACTTCGACATCGACTTCGACGAGCGTCGTCGCGGCGAGGTGATCCGCTATGTCACCGAGCGCTACGGCAGCGAGCGGGTCTCGATGATCGTCACCTACGGCACGATCAAGGCCAAGCAGGCGGTCAAGGACTCCAGCCGCATCCTGGGCTACCCCTTCGCCATGGGCGACCGGATCACCAAGGCGATGCCGGCCGCGGTGATGGGCAAGGACATCCCGCTCAAGCAGCTCTTCGACCCCGAGCACAAGCGCTACAGCGAGGGCGGCGACTTCCGCTCGCTCTACGAGGGCGACCACGACGTCAAGACCGTCGTCGACACCGCCATCGGCATCGAGGGCCTCAAGCGCCAGTGGGGCGTCCACGCCGCGGGCGTGATCATGTCCAGCGAGCCGATCCAGAACGTCATCCCCGTGCTCAAGCGCGAGGCCGACGGCGCGATCATCACGCAGTTCGACTACCCGACCTGCGAGAAGCTCGGCCTGATCAAGATGGACTTCCTGGGGCTGCGCAACCTCACGGTCCTCGACGACGCCCTGATCAACATCGAGACCAACCGGGGCGAGAAGGTCGTGCTGGAGGACCTCGAGCTGACCGACGAGGCGACGTACGCCCTGCTCCAGCGCGGTGACACCCTCGGCGTCTTCCAGCTCGACGGCGGCCCCATGCGCGCGCTGCTGCGCAGCATGCAGCCCGACGTGTTCGAGGACATCTCCGCGGTCGGCGCGCTCTACCGGCCCGGCCCGATGGGCGCCGACTCCCACAACAAGTACGCCCGTCGCAAGACCGGCCGCGAGCCGGTGGTGCCGATCCACCCCGAGCTCGAGGAGCCCCTGGCCGAGGTGCTGGGCGAGACCTACGGGCTGATCGTCTACCAGGAGCAGGTGATGGCGATCGCCCAGGTGCTCGCCGGCTACTCCCTGGGCCAGGCCGACATCCTGCGGCGCGCCATGGGCAAGAAGAAGAAGGAGGAGCTGGACAAGCAGTTCGCCGGCTTCTCCGCGGGCATGACCGAGCGCGGCTACTCCGCCGCGGCGATCAAGACCCTGTGGGACATCCTGCTGCCGTTCTCCGACTACGCCTTCAACAAGGCCCACTCCGCGGCGTACGGCGTGGTGTCCTACTGGACCGCCTACCTCAAGGCCAACTACCCGGCCGAGTACATGGCCGCGCTCCTGACCTCGGTCAAGGACGACAAGGACAAGATGGCGGTCTACCTCAACGAGTGCCGCCGGATGAAGATCAAGGTGCTCCCGCCCGACGTCAACGAGTCGCAGGCCAACTTCACCCCGGTCGGCACCGACATCCGCTTCGGCCTGACCGCCGTGCGCAACGTCGGGTGGAACGTCGTCGAGCAGATCATCACCACGCGCCAGGAGAAGGGGCGGTTCGCCGACTTCGCCGACTTCATGGACAAGGTGCCGGCCCAGGTCTGCAACAAGCGCCTGATCGAGTCACTGGTCAAGGCCGGCGCCTACGACGAGATGAAGCACGGGCGGCGCGCGCTGCTGGCGGTGCACGAGCTCGCCGTGGACCAGTACGTCGACATCAAACGCAACGAGGCGATCGGCCAGGACTCCCTCTTCGGCGGGATGGACGCCGACGAGGGCGGCTTCGGCGTCTCCGTCGCGATCCCCGTCATCCCCGAGTGGGACAAGATGACGCTGCTGGGCCACGAGCGCGAGATGCTCGGCCTCTACGTCTCCGACCACCCGCTGACCGGGCTCGAGCACGTCCTGTCCAGCGCCGCGGACTGCACCATCGGCCAGCTGGTGACCGACGAGGACCGGCCCGACGGCGCCTTCGCCACGATCTGCGGACTGATCACCACGGTGACCCGCAAGATCACCAAGACCGGCAACGCCTGGGCGATCGTGACCATCGAGGACCTCGAGGGTGCGATCGACGTGCTGCTGTTCCCCAGCGACTACCAGCTCGCCGCGCACCTCCTCGTCGAGGACACCGTGGTGGCCGTGCAGGGCCGGCTGGACAAGAGCAAGGACCAGCCCGAGCTGCGCGGCAAGGTGGTCTCGACCCCGATCCTGGAGGACCGCTCGACCGGGCCGGTGGTGATCACCATGCCCTCGACGCGGTGCACGCCGCCCGTGGTGGAGCAGCTCAAGGAGGTGCTGCGCACCCACGTGGGGACCACCGAGGTGCGCCTGAAGCTGGTCACCCGGCAGGGCGCCCAGCTGCTGCGGCTCGACGACCGGCTGCGGGTCTCGCCCTCGCCGGCGCTCTACGGCGACCTCAAGCACATCCTGGGTCCGGGGTGCCTCGGATGAGCGCCGGCACGGCACCGGCTCCCACGACCGGGTCCGCCGGGCGCGCCGACGGAGGCCGGCCCGGCTGGGTCGGCGACCTGCTGGTGGTGCTGGTGTGGTTCGTCGTCCTCGGGGTGGTGGCCGGCGTGCTGTGGTGGGCCCTGACCCCGCTGCCCGAGGCCACCCGCGTGGGCAACGCGGCCTCGCTGGACCCCGAGCAGCTCACCGGCGAGGTGGCCATCGACGGCTGGTTCGCGGTGGTCGCGACGCCGCTGGGTCTGCTCAGTGGGATCGCGCTGCTGGCCTGGCGGCGCCGCGACCCGCTGCTGATGGTCGTGCTCACCGTCGCCGGGGCGGCGCTGGCCAGCCTGCTCATGGTGGTCCTCGGTCGCGTCCTCGGCCCCGGCGACGTGGTCACCGCGCTCCGGGCGCTGCCCGACGGCGGCAAGGCGTCGGTGCCGCTGAAGCTGCACGCCCAGGGCGTGACGCTGCTGCTGCCGGCCGCGGCCGCCCTGGGGGCGCTGGTGCAGCTGTGGGTGCTGCGCCGCGACGAGCACACCGAGGAGCGGCACGGGCCCGAGCGGCCCGGGGAGTCAGGCGCGGCCGACGTCCGCGACGACGGCGTCGAGCAGCCGCACCAGGTCGGCCGGGGCTAGCCCCAGGTCGAGGCCGCGCCGGCCGCCGCTCACGTAGACGACCGGCAGGTCCGTCGCCGACCGGTCCACGACCGTCCTCAGGCGGGTGCGCTGCCCCAGCGGGGAGATCCCCCCGACCACGTAGCCGGTGGCGCGCTCGGCCGCCTCGGGGGCGGCCATCACGGCCCGCTTGACGCCCACGGCCGCCGCCAGCGCCTTGAGGTCCAGCGTCCCGGCGACGGGGACGATGGCCACGACCAGCTGCTCGGCGGCGCGACCGGCGGGGCGGCCCTCGAGCTGGACCAGGAGGGTCTTGAGCACCGCGGCCGGGTCCAGTCCCAGGACCTGCGCCGCCTCCTCGCCGTACGACGCCACGGCCGGGTCGTGGCCGTAGGCGTGCCGGGTGAACGGCACGCCGGCCCGCTCCAGGGCCACGGTCGCCGGGGTGCCGCCGGGGGTGCGTCGCGCCACGGCCGCGGTCCTAGTTGGGCGACCAGCGCGTACGGGCCACCTCGGTGGCCGGCAGCGAAGGCAGCGCGCGCATGGCCCGCATCTCCTCGTGCAGCGTGCGGCGCAGGGTGCCCAGGCGCTCCTGCGCGCCCTCGGCCTCGAGCAGCAGCTGGCGCTGGGGGAGCGTGAGCAGGCAGGTGCTGGCCAGCGCGTAGGAGAGGTACGCCGGGTCGTGCGGCAGGTCGCCGGCCAGGACCGGTCCTCCCCGCAGCTGGGAGAGCTGCTCGCGGTAGGCCTCGAAGGTGGTCAAGGTGCGCTCGGCCTCGGCGGCGGCGCCGGGCTCCTCGACGTCGTCGACCAGGACGACCTCGCCGCGCAGGAACGGCCCCGTGGCGTCGGAGTCGACCACGTGCAGCCGCTGGCGTCCGAGCACCTCGATGTCGAACCGGCCGTCGTCGTACTCCTCCACCTCGCCGAGCTGCACGAGCGTGCCGACGCGGTGCAGCGACTGCAGCCCGAAGTCGCCCACCTCGTAGCCCTCGCGGATGGCCAGGATGCCGAAGACGCGCTCGGCGGGGTCCTCGATCGTCAGCAGCTCCTTGACGAGCAGGCGGTAGCGCTCCTCGAAGACGTGCAGCGGGGTGCTCACCCCCGGGAAGATCACCGTGTTGAGCGGGAAGAGGGGGACGACCGTCACGGAGGTCAATCTACGGTGCGACCGGCCCGGACTGGGTACTCCGTCCCCGAGCGGCCCGCGCCGCTCGCTGCCACCCCGGCACCCCTCGTCCCGCAACCCCCACCCCACCCTCACCCCACCCTCACCCCACTCAGGGAGGAACCCCATGGAGACCCGACGGCTCGGACGGCTCGAGCACCGCTCCTCGGTGCTGATCTACGGCGCGGCCTCGCTCGCCGAGGTCGACCAGGACACGGCCGACGCCTCGGTCGCCGAGGCGCTGGAGGCGGGCATCAACCACCTCGACGTCGCGGCCGACTACGACGACGCCGAGCTCCGCCTCGGCCCGATGATGGGCGACATCCGCGACCGGGTGTTCCTGGCCACGAAGACCGGCCTGCGCACCGAGGAGGAGGCGTGGGCGCAGATCAACGCCTCCCTCGAGCGGCTGCAGACCGACCGGGTCGACCTCCTGCAGATGCACGCGGTCTGCACGATGGACGACCTGGACCGCGTCACCGGCGACGACGGGTCGCTCCGGGCCGCCGTCCGAGCCCGCGACGAGGGACTGGTGGGTGCCATCGGCATCACCGGGCACACCCACGCCGCCCCCGCCGTCCACCTGGAGGGCCTGCGCCGCTTCCCCTTCGACACCGTGCTGACCCCGCTGAACCGCAAGCTGTTCCAGGTCCCCGGGTACGCCGAGGACTACGCCGCGCTGGTCCGGGCCGTGCAGGCCGCCGACGTCGGCCTGATGACCATCAAGATGATCGCCCGGCGGCCCTGGCCCGACCAGTCGACCGACCGGCACCGCTACGCGACCTGGTACGAGCCCTTCGACGACCAGCACCACATCACCGCCTCGATCGCCTGGCTCCTGGGCGGGCACCCCGAGGTCACCGGCCTGGCGACCGCGGGGGAGACCCGTCTGCTGCGCCAGGTGATCCAGGCCGAGCGCGAGCGGGCCGAGATGACGCCGGCGCAGGCCGAGGCGGTGCTCGACGCCCTGCCGGCGAGCGACTACTCGACGCCGTTCGTGGGCAAGGACGCCTGAGGCCCGGTCATCCGGGGCAGCCGGACCTCCACGGTGGTGCCCTCGCCGAGCCGGCTGGTGGCGCTGATCTCGCCGTGGTGGGCCTCGACGAGCCGCTTGGTGATGGCCAGTCCCAGCCCCACCCCGGGGATGGCGTCGCCCTGCACGTCGTCGGTGCGGTAGAAGCTGTCGAAGATCTCGCCGAGGTCCTCGGGTGCGATCCCGCGGCCGGTGTCGCTGACCCGGACCACCACCTGGTCGCCCTCGGCGGTGACCCCGGCGGTGACCCGGCCTCCGCGCGGGGTGTACTTCACGGCGTTGCCGACCAGGTTGTCGAGCACCTGGGCCAGGCGCTCCTCGTCGCCGTGGACCACCAGGGCCCCCGGGCCGGCGGGGTCTTCGGGGCCGTCGGTCGGGGTGAGCTCCAGCGCGAGACCCCTCTCCTCGGCCGGGCCGCGGGCCTCCCGGAGGCAGGTCGCGACCAGGTCGTTCACCCGGACCGGCGTGGGGCGCAGGTCCGTGGCCGAGGACCGGGCCCCGGTGCCGGCGGTGGTGAGCAGGTCGTCGACCAGCCGGCGCAGGCGCCGGGCGTTGCGACGCACGGCCTCGAGGTGGTGGCGGACCTCGTCCGGGACGTCGTCGGTGTCCTCGAGCACCAGGTCGACGTAACCGATGATCGAGGTCAGCGGGGTGCGCAGCTCGTGGCTGACCGAGGCCACGAACTCGTCCTTGACCCGCAGCGCCCGGATCAGCTCGGTGACGTCCTTGAAGACCAGCACGACGCCGAGCAGCCGGCCGTCGGGCGCCCGGCGCTGCGTGGAGGAGATCGCCAGGCCGCGGCGGGTGGCGGGGTCGGGACCCACCCAGCACAGGTCGTCGGCCAGCTGCTCCCCCCGCATCGCCCGGGTGGTCGGGACCTGGTCGTCGGGGAGCGGGGTGACGCCGTCGGCGCAGAACAGCGACCCGCGGGTGCCCACGGTCCGGGGGTGCCCGTCCGGGGAGGCCAGCGCCATGAAGTGCTCGTGCTGCCGGTTCACCGAGCGGTAGGCGCCCTCGGGGTCCAGCTCCAGCAGCCCCACGTCGACGCTGTCGATGATGGTCTGCGTACGCCGCTCCAGGTCCTCGACGCCGGCCCGGGCCCGGTCCAGCCCGCGCCGGGTGAACGCGGCCGACGCGGCGACCGCCCCGGCACCACCGGCCACCAGGACCACCAGCACCCACGCCCGCCAGGAGCCGGCACCGCCGCTGGGGGAGAGCAGGACCGCGGCCGCCTGGGCGAGGAGGGCCGTCCCGGCCGCGACGGCCACGCCGGTCCGACCCAGCCGCAGCCCCAGCCACAGGGACGGGGCCGCGATCGCCAGGCCGGCGAGCAGGCCCGGACCGGAGCCCGGGGTCGCCCCCGTCCCGGAGGTGACCAGCGCCGCCACGACCAGGTCGGCGACCGGGAGCACCGCCACCGCGCGGTGGGGGACCCGCCCGCCGACGGCGGCCGCGAGCGTGAGGGTCAGGAGGAGCGCCCCGTCGGCCCCGACGGGGAGGGTGCCGGCCGCGGAGCCGGAGCCGGTGACCAGGTCGCCGACCACGGCGAGCCCGAGCAGACCGACCATCAGCAGCTGCATGAGGGTGACGTCACCCAGGCGCACCCCGGCCCACCGCACGGAGCCGGGCCCGGACCACGCCGAGAGGCCCGATCCGCCCGGGCCGCCCGTGCCGGTCGCCCGGGCGCTGTCGACGACGCCGCGCGAGCGTGACCCGTCCCGGGTCCGCGGCCCCGGGGTGCCCGAGGACGGCGAGGCCGGCGTCGGCGGGACGCCGGGTGCACGCGGGGCGGGCGCGACCAGCGGCGCCCGGGGATCGAGCCGGTCGGTGCCCGGGAGGGGCGGGACGTCCGAGCGCGGTCCACCGCCCAGGGTGCTCGTCACACCGCCACCCCCTCGACCCGACCGTGCGTCGGCCGTCCCAGTCTAGGTCCGATTTGTCCGAAGCGAGCGGTGAACGCGGGAGCCTGCGGACGCGGTCGGGCCCCGCGCCCCGGCCCGCCTAGACTGGGGGCCATGATCCGCCGCATCGACCTGCGGGACGGCGTCGCCGGCGCCGATCCCGACTACCGCTCCCTCGTCCCGCGCGCCGACTTCGACGTCGAGGCCGCGGTGCACGTGGTGCGGCCGATCTGCGACGACGTCCGCGACCGCGGCGTCGAGGCGATCCGCGAGTACTCCTCGAAGTTCGACGGCGTGGAGCAGGACGACATCGCCGTGCCGCGCCAGGCGCTCCGCGACGCCCTGGCCGACCTCGACCCCGCCATCCGCGCCGGGCTCGAGGAGTCGGTGCGCCGGCTGCGGCTGACCTGCCGGGCCGAGCTCGAGGCCGACGTGGTCACCGACCTCGGCCCCGGTGCCCGGGTCACCCAGCGGCTGGTGCCGGTCGACCGGGTCGGCCTCTACGTCCCGGGCGGTCTGGCCCCGCTGGTCTCCAGCGTGCTGATGAACGCCGTCCCGGCCCAGGTCGCCGGCGTCGGGTCGATCGCGCTCACCTCGACCCCGCAGCGCGAGTTCGGTGGTCTGCCGCACCCCACGATCCTGGCCGCCTGCGAGCTGCTCGGGATCGAGGAGGTCTACGCCGTCGGCGGCGCCCAGGCGATCGCGATGTTCGCCCACGGCGCCGGCCCGTGCCGCCGGGTCGACCTGGTCACCGGGCCGGGCAACATCTACACCGTCTCGGCCAAGCGGCTGCTCAAGGGCGTCGTGGGGATCGACTCCGAGGCCGGCCCGACCGAGATCGCGATCCTGGCCGACGACAGCGCCGACGCGGCGTACGTCGCCTCCGACCTGCTCAGCCAGGCCGAGCACGACCCGATGGCCGCCGCGGTGCTGGTCACCGACTCCGTGCGGCTGGCCGACGACGTCGAGGCCGAGCTGGAGAAGCAGGTCGCGGTGACCCGTCACGCCGAGCGGGTCCGCACCTCGCTGACCGGGGTGCAGTCGGGCGTCGTGCTCGTCGACGACGTCGAGCAGGGACTGGCGGTCATCAACGCGTACGCCGCCGAGCACACCGAGATCCAGACCCTCGACGCCGCCCGCGACGCGGCCCGGGTGCGCAACGCCGGCGCGGTGTTCGTCGGTCCGTGGGCGCCGGTGTCGCTGGGCGACTACTGCGCGGGCTCCAACCACGTGCTGCCCACGGCCGGCTGCGCCTGCCACTCCTCGGGGCTCTCGGTGCGCTCGTTCCTGCGCGCCGTGCACGTCATCGAGTACGACCGTGCGGCGCTCACCGAGGTCGGCCACCACGTGATGACGCTGGCCGACGCCGAGGACCTCCCCGGCCACGGGGCGGCCGTCCGCGCGCGCCTCGACCCCCGGTGAGCGGCCCGGTGAGTGGCCCGGTGGGCGCCCCGGTCGCGGCCGACCTGTTCGGCTGGCCGCCGCTGCGCGAGGAGCTCCGCGAGGTCGAGCCGTACGGCGCCCCGCAGCTGCCCGTCCCGGTGACCCTGAACGTCAACGAGAACCCCTACGGCCCGTCGGAGACCGTCGTGCGCGACATCGCCGACGCGGTGGCGGCCGCCGCGGGGACGCTCAACCGCTACCCCGACCGCGAGTTCTCCGAGCTGCGCGCGGCACTGGCCGACTACCTGGGGGCCGAGGCCGGCGTCTCGCTGGTGCCGAGCCAGATCTGGGCGGCCAACGGCTCCAACGAGATCATGCTGCAGCTGCTCCAGGCCTTCGGTGGCCCGGGGCGCACGGCGATCAGCTTCGCCCCGACGTACTCGATGTACCCGGAGTACGCCCGCGACGCCAACACCGGCTGGGTCGCCGGTCGCCGCCACGAGGACTTCTCCTTCGACCTCGACGAGGCCCGTCGGTTGATCGGCGAGCACAGCCCGAGCGTGGTGCTGCTGCCCTCGCCGAACAACCCGACCGGCACCGCGCTCCCGCACGAGGTGATCGGCGAGCTGTGCGAGCTCGCGCCGGGGATCGTGGTCATCGACGAGGCGTACGCCGAGTTCCGCCGCGACGGCACGCCCTCGGCCCTGGAGCTGCTGCCGCACCACCGCAACCTGGTGGTCACGCGCACCATGAGCAAGGCCTTCGCGCTCGCCGGGGCCCGGCTGGGCTACCTCGCCGCGTCCCAGGAGCTCACCGACGCGCTCCGGGTGGTGCGGCTGCCCTACCACCTCTCGGCCGTCACCCAGGCCGTCGCGCTGGCCGCCCTGCGGCACCGCGACGAGCTGCTGGGCCGGGTCGCGGACCTGCGCGCCGAGCGCGACCGCACGGTCGAGTGGCTGCTCGCCCGCGGGTTCGAGGTCGCGCCCAGCGACGCGAACTTCGTGCTGTTCGGCCGGTTCGAGGACCGCGAGGCCGTCTGGCAGGGGCTGCTGGACCGCGGGGTGCTGATCCGGGTGACCGGCCCCGAGGGCTGGCTGCGGGTGTCGGTCGGCACGCCCGAGGAGATGGCGGCGTTCACCGACGCCCTGAGCGAGATCACGACCAAGCACACGACACACCCCACGACGACCGACCTGACCAACACGGAGGAGACGCGATGAGCCGCAGCTCACGGATCGAGCGCCGCACCAAGGAGTCGACCGTCCTGGTCGAGCTCGACCTCGACGGCTCGGGCCGCACCGACATCTCCACGGGCGTCGGGTTCTACGACCACATGCTCACCGCCTTCGGCCGGCACAGCCTGTTCGACCTGACCGTGCGCACCGAGGGCGACGTGCACATCGACGGCCACCACACCGTCGAGGACACCGCGATCGCGCTGGGCGACGCGCTGCTCGAGGCGCTCGGCCCGAAGTCCGGGATCCGTCGCTTCGGCGACTCGCTGGTCCCGCTCGACGAGGCGCTGGTGCAGTGCGCCGTCGACGTGTCGGGTCGTCCCTACTGCGTGCACACCGGCGAGCCCGAGGGCCAGGAGTACTTCCAGATCGGCGGCAGCGGCGTCCCGTACGCCGGGTCGCTGACCCGCCACGTCCTGGAGACGCTGGCCCACCACGCCCAGATCGCGCTGCACGTGCGGGTCCTCGGTGGCCGCGACCCCCACCACGTCGTCGAGGCGCAGTTCAAGGCCGTCGCCCGGGCGCTGCGCGACGCGGTCGCGCTCGACCCGCGGGAGACCGGGGTGCCCTCGACCAAGGGCACCCTGTGACCGCAGCGCCGGACCCCGGCCGGCCGCGGCCGCGCGTCACCGTCCTGGACTACGGCTCGGGCAACGTGCGCTCGGTCGTGCGCGCCCTGGAGCGGGCCGGCGCCGAGGTCACCCTCAGCGCCGACCGGCTCGCGGCCACCGACTGCGACGGCCTCGTGGTCCCCGGCGTCGGTGCCTTCGCGGCCTGCATGGAGGGCCTGCGGGCGGTCCGCGGCCCCGAGATCATCGGGCGTCGCCTGGCCGGCGGCCGTCCCGTCCTGGGCATCTGCGTGGGCATGCAGGTGCTCTTCGAGCGCGGCGTCGAGCACGGCGTGGAGTCCGTGGGCTGCGACGAGTGGCCCGGGGTCGTGGAGCGGCTGCAGGCGCCGGTGGTCCCGCACATGGGCTGGAACACCGTCGAGGTGCCCGCCGGCACGGCCGTGTTCTCCGGCGTGGAGACCGAGCGGTTCTACTTCGTGCACTCCTACGGCGTGCGCGACTGGACCCTGCACACCAACGACCGCACCCGCGCCCCCCTGGTCACCTGGGCCGAGCACGGCGGCGACCGCTTCGTGGCCGCCGTCGAGAACGGTCCGCTCACGGCCACCCAGTTCCACCCCGAGAAGTCCGGCGACGCCGGCGCCCGGCTGCTGCGCAACTGGGTCGACTCCCTCCCGCGCACCGACCCGATCGAGAACCAGCCCCGGAAGGCCCCCACCGCATGAGCGACCACCCCTCGACAGGCTCAGCACGACGCCTCGAGCTCCTCCCCGCCGTCGACATCGCCGGCGGCCAGGCCGTCCAGCTGGTGCAGGGCGTCGCCGGCTCGGAGAAGCGCTTCGGCGACCCGGTCGAGGCCGCGCTGCGCTGGCAGGAGGCGGGGGCGGAGTGGATCCACCTCGTCGACCTCGACGCCGCCTTCGGCCGGGGCCACAACCGCGACCTGCTGGCGCGGATCGTGGGCACCCTGGACATCGACGTGGAGATGAGCGGCGGCATCCGCGACGACGAGTCGCTGGAGGCCGCGATGACCGCGGGCTGCCGCCGGGTCAACATCGGCACCGCCGCGCTGGAGGAGCCGGAGTGGTGCGCCTCGGCGATCGCCTCGCACGGCGACCGGATCGCGGTTGGGCTCGACGTGCGCGGCCGCACCCTCGCCGCCCGCGGCTGGACCCGCGACGGGGGTGACCTGTACGACGTCCTGGCCCGCCTCGACGCCGAGGGGTGCGCCCGCTACGTGGTCACCGACGTCAACAAGGACGGGATGCTCCAGGGCCCCAACCTGGACCTGCTGCGGGCGGTGTGCGCCGAGACCGCCCGCCCGGTCGTGGCCTCGGGCGGCATCACCGAGCTGGCCGACCTCGAGGCGCTGATGGGCCTGGTCGACTGCGGCCAGGGGGGTGTCGAGGGGGCCATCGTCGGCACCGCGCTCTACGAGGGCCGCTTCACCCTCACCGACGGGCTCGACCTGACCTGGCCCGACCGCCCCCGGCGCGCCGAGCGGTGAGCCTCGCCGTACGCGTCATCCCGTGCCTGGACGTCGACGCCGGGCGCGTGGTGAAGGGGATCAACTTCCAGCAGCTGCGCGACGCCGGCGACCCGGTCGAGCTGGCCAAGGTCTACGACGCTGAGGGTGCCGACGAGCTCACCTTCCTCGACATCTCGGCCTCCCACCAGGGGCGCGCCACGACGCTGGAGATCGTCTCGCGCACCGCCGAGCAGGTCTTCATCCCGCTCACCGTGGGAGGCGGCGTCTCCAGCGTGGAGGACGTCGACCGCCTGCTGCGGGCGGGCGCCGACAAGGTCGCGGTCAACACCGCGGCGCTGCGCCGGCCCGAGCTGGTGGCCGAGATCGCCGACCGGTTCGGCAACCAGGTGCTGGTGCTCTCGGTCGACGCCCGTCGGGCCCCCGGGACCGACTCCGGCTTCGAGGTCACCACCCACGGCGGCCGGGAGTCCGCCGGCGTGGACGCGCTCGCGTGGGCCGTGCGCGCCGCCGGCCTGGGGGCGGGGGAGATCCTGCTCAACGCCATGGACGCCGACGGCACCACCTCGGGCTTCGACCTGGAGCTGATCCGGCTGGTGCGGGCCGAGGTCGGCATCCCGGTGATCGCCAGCGGCGGTGCCGGGGCCACCGAGCACTTCGCGCCCGCGGTCGAGGCCGGCGCCGACGCCGTGCTCGCCGCCACCGTCTTCCACTTCGGCACGCTGCGCATCCCCGAGGTCAAGGCCGCCCTGGCCGACGCGGGCCACCCCGTCCGCTGACGAAGCGGGCCGCAGGGCCGCGCGGGCCTCGTGCACCTAGGCCTGGGGCACCCAGCACCAGCCGTATCGCTGGCCGGCGTCCCACGCGGCCCGTTGCGGCCACTCGAAGGCCCAGCTGAACCGTAGCGCCCCGCCCGCCCGGTCCGAGGCCACCGCCCGGCAGCGGGCGTCCGCGGCGTCCCCGGCGGCCCGGTCCAGGAACCGGGTGCCCCCCGGCAGGTCCACCACCGCGACGGCCTGCCACGCGTGCCGCTGGGAGCAGGCCAGCCGCTGGAAGCCGCGGGCGTCGGGAGCCGTCGTGCCGCAGGTGCCGAACCGCGCCCGGGCCGCGGGGGAGCCGAGCAGCCCGCGCACCGACGCGGGCAGGGGCGCGAGCCGTCCGGGCGCGAGCAGGGCGACGACGTCGCACCGGAACCAGTCCGCGCCCGCTTCGGCCTGCGCCACCGTCGGCGTGAACCACACCGTCCGGAGCACGGTGAGCCGGCGGGCCGTCACGTCGCCGCCGACGACCGCGGGGGCCGTGGGCGGGCAGGTGCGCTGGAGGCGGTCGGCGAGCCGGGCGGAGTCGACAGCGAGCAGGTGGCCGTCGGCGTCGGCCGGCAGGCGCCCCACCCGCACGGTCACCGAGGTGTGCGGCCCCCGGCAGGGGACCGCGGCGGCGGGGTCGGTCGCGGCGGTGGCGCTGCGCACGTCGAGGCGGTGGCAGCTGCCCACCTGCGGTGCCGGGGCCGGGGGCGTGCTCGGCGTGGGGGCGGCGCTCGTGGCGGAGGGGGAGGGCGAGCCGGTGCGGCTGGTGGGCCCGGCCGCCGGCTCGCCGCCCGAGCACGCCGCGGTCAGGACGCCGAGCGCGACCACGACCGGGACGAGCAGGGCGGCGCGGACCGGTCGGGCCTCCCCGCGGCCGGTCCGCCGGGTCGGCGTACGTCGCACGGGGCCTCCGGGGGTCAGCGGTCGGTCTTGGCCCAGCAGATCGTCCGGCGGTTGCCGGCCTTCCACTCGGCCTCGTGGAACCAGGTGTAGCCGAACTCGTAGTCCACCGGGTAGTTCATCCAGGCCCCGACCGAGTCGGAGCAGAAGTCGCGGGACTGCACCTGCACCAGCCGGTCGCCGGGGTAGGCCGCCTTCGGCTTCCCGAGCTTGACGGTGGTGACGGCCCGCCAGTCGTGGGCCTGGGTGCACCCGACCTTCTTCGAGGCCAGCACGCTGGGGCCCTGCGCGCACAGCGACCACTGCTCCGGTGGCTTGGCGCGGAACAGGCCCTTGGCCGTCGTCGGGAGCCGCTGGTAGGAGGTCGCCTGGGCGGTGCCGCCGACCAGGTCGCAGCGGTACCAGCGGGTCCCGTCCTTCCAGTCGGCCTGCGAGGGGCGGAACCACGCCCAGCTGAGGGTCACCCGCATGGCCCGCGACTCGTCGAGGGCCAGGAACTTCTCGAACGCCTTCTCGCAGGTGCCGTAGACGTAGCGCCCGTGCGCCCGGTCGCGGTAGTCGCTCCCGGTCGAGGCGGGCAGCGTGCCGATCGCGAAGGTCTCCGCGGTGTGCGGCTGCGTGCACGGGACCGAGGGCGCGCTCGAGGTGGGCGAGGCGGTGTCCTTCGGCGTCAGCACGTAGCAGGCGCCCAGGCGCGGGGCGGCCCCGCTGGCGCCGCCGCGCTCGGGGGAGGAGGCCGGGGCGAGCGGGGCGCTCGAGCAGGCCGTCAGCGCGGCTGCGACGAAGCAGGCCAGCAGGGCGGCGAACCACCCCGTCGACGGCGTACGACGCACCACGTGCTCCCTCGGTCGTTGAGCTCCGACCGTGCTCCCGGTCGACGACGACGCGATCGTAGCGTCGGGCCGGTGCGGGCGGGGGAAACCACGAGGTTCGTCCTGCGCCCGAGCCCTCGACCTGGGGCAGGTTTGAGGTCGGCGGCCGGCGGGCAAGACGTACGATCGCACGAGCAGCACGGTCGGGGGGCCGTCCCAGAAAGGTGAGCACCCAGTGGAACTCCTCTCGTCCTCGCTCGGACCGGGCAGCACCCCGGACCGCACCGACCCGACCACCGAGGTCCGCCAGCTGCGACGCCAGCTGCGACGAGAACGGGCCCTGCGCCAGGCCGCCGAGACCATCGGCGAGCGCGCCACGGCCGACTTCTACGACTCGGTCAAGGAGTTGCGCACCGTCCAGAGCGAGCTGCTGGACCGCGACGACCAGACCCGCGTCGTCAACGACCTCGCCCGCGCCCTGCGCCAGGACCTCGACTCCTCCCAGCTGGTCAACCGCGCGGCGGAGTCGGTGGGCCAGGCCACCCTGGTCGACCGCTGCGACGTGCTGCTGGTCGACGCCGAGCGCTTCTCGGCCGTGCAGGGGTCCTGGAGCAGCTCCCCGGAGTCCGCGCGCCTGCCCCGGCCCCGCTCGTTCGTCGAGCTGCCCGAGCCGCTGACGACCCTGCTGCTCGAGTCCGCGCAGAGCCTCGCGGCCCTCCAGGTCGACGACGTCGCCGACGACGAGCGGGTCGGGGCCGACGGGGCCGAGGAGCTCGTGCGCGGCCTCGGCGTGCGCGCCCTGGCCGCGGTGCCCGTCGCGGTCGGCGAGGAGGTCGTGGGGTGGCTGCTGCTGCAGTCGGTGCGCCCGCGCGCCTGGCAGCAGCGCGAGCTGGCGATCTGCCAGGGCGTCGCCCACGACCTGGTGGTCTCCCTGATGCAGGTGCAGGCCCACGAGCAGCAGCGCGAGTCCCTGCGCCGGCTCGAGGAGCTCGACCGGGCCAAGGACGCCTTCATCTCCACGGTGTCGCACGAGCTGCGGACCCCGCTGACCAGCATCGCGGGGTACGTCGAGCTGCTCAGCGACGGCGGCATGGGGCCCCTGGACGCCGGGGTGTCCGAGGGCATGGCGATCATCGAGCGCAACGTCGGCCGCCTGACCTCCTTGGTCGAGGACCTGCTCACGCTCTCGGCGTACGACGCGGACCAGGTGCACCTCGACCTCGTCCCGGTGGCCCTCGGCCCGCTCGTCGGCGAGTGCCGCGCGGCCCTCGCGCCGGTGGCCTCCGCCGCGGGCGTCGAGGTGGAGCTCGAGGTGGTCGACGGTCTCCCCGACGCGCTGCTCGACCGCACGCAGATCGAGCGCGTCGTGCTCAACCTGCTCGACAACGCCGTGAAGTTCAGCCACCGCGGCGGCCGGGTCGTCGTGCGGCTGGGGGAGCGGGGCCGCGACGTCGTCCTCGAGGTCGTGGACCGCGGCATCGGCATCCCCGCCGACGAGCAGCACCGCCTCTTCACCCGCTTCTACCGCTCCTCGCTGTCGGTGGCCGACGAGGTGCAGGGCACCGGGCTCGGCCTGTCGCTGGTGCGCAGCGTCGTGGAGTGGCACGACGGCGTCGTGGACGTCGCCTCGGTGGAGGGCGAGGGCACCACGGTGACCGTCCGCCTCCCGCAGGCCTGAGGGCCGGTGGCCCCCCAACGCCGGGGCCTCGCCGGGGTCCTCGCCCCGGTCCTCGCAGGCCCCGCCCGGCGCCGGTGCGACGGTCCTCGGGTCCTGGGCTAGGGTGGTCGACGATGACGCGCAGCCTCCTCCTTCGCTGCCGCGGCGAGGTCTGATCCAGCCGGACCCCTCGCCCGCGGAGAGCTCGACGCGCCCGGCCCGCACCCGCAGCGACCCCGAGGATCTCCGATGACCCTGCAGCACTCCGGCTTCAGCAACACCCAGCAGCCCAGCGGCATGCCGTTCCAGCGCTACCGCGCCTTCCCTCCGATCGACCTGCCTGACCGCACCTGGCCCTCGGCGCAGATCACCCAGGCCCCGCGCTGGCTCTCCACCGACCTGCGCGACGGCAACCAGGCGCTGATCGACCCGATGTCGCCCGAGCGCAAGCACCGGATGTTCGACCTGCTGGTGAAGATGGGCTACAAGGAGATCGAGGTCGGGTTCCCCTCGGCCAGCGAGACCGACTTCTCCTTCGTGCGCCAGCTGATCGAGCGCGACAAGGTGCCCGAGGACGTCACCATCTCGGTGCTGACCCAGGCCCGCGAGGACCTCATCGAGCGCACGACGCAGTCGCTGGTGGGCATCCACCACGCCAACATCCACCTCTACAACGCGCTGGCCCCGATGTTCCGCAAGGTCGTCTTCCGCGCCAGCCGCGACGAGGTCAAGGACATCGCGGTGCGCGGCACCGAGCTGTTCATGAAGTACGCCGAGCAGAACCTCGCCCAGACCGTGATCGGCTACGAGTACTCGCCCGAGATCTTCACCAGCACCGAGCTGCCGTTCTCCCTCGAGGTCTGCGAGGCGGTCTCCGACGTCTGGCAGCCCGAGGACGGCCGCGAGATCATCCTCAACCTGCCCGCCACGATCGAGGTCGCGACGCCGAACGTCTACGCCGACCAGATCGAGTGGTTCTCCCGCCAGCTGACCCGGCGCGAGCACACCACCATCAGCCTGCACCCGCACAACGACCGCGGCACCGCCGTCGCCGCGACCGAGCTGGCCCAGATGGCCGGCGCCGACCGCGTCGAGGGCTGCCTGTTCGGCCACGGCGAGCGCACCGGCAACGTCTGCCTGGTCACGCTCGGGATGAACCTGTTCAGCCAGGGCATCGACCCCCAGATCGACTTCAGCGACATCGACGAGGTCCGGCGCACGGTGGAGTACTGCACCCAGCTGCCTGTGCACCCCCGCCACCCCTACGCCGGCGACCTCGTCTACACCGCCTTCTCCGGGTCGCACCAGGACGCGATCAAGAAGGGGCTCGAGGCGCTGGAGGAGCAGGCGGCCGCGTCCGGTCGCCCGGTCGGCGAGCAGCCCTGGGAGGCGCCGTACCTGCCGATCGACCCGAAGGACGTCGGCCGCACCTACGAGGCCGTGATCCGGGTCAACAGCCAGTCCGGCAAGGGCGGCGTCGCCTACGTGATGAAGTCCGAGCACAAGCTCGACCTGCCGCGCCGGCTGCAGATCGAGTTCAGCCGCGTCGTCCAGGCCAGCACGGAGTCGACCTCCGACGGGCAGGGCGGCGAGATGAGCCCGGCCGCGATCTGGGCCACCTTCCAGGCCGAGTACCTCACCCGCGAGACGCCGCTGCGCCTGGACTCGGTGCACACCTCGGCGGCCGCGGGGGAGAAGGACCAGCTCCAGGTCGGCGTCCTGGTCGACGGCGAGCCCACGCAGCTCACCGGGTCGGGCAACGGCCCGATCGCGGCCTTCGTCGAGGCGGTCAACTCCCTGCCGCAGGACTTCGACGTGCGGGTGCTCGACTACGCCGAGCACGCCCTGTCCTCGGGCGGCGACGCGATCGCGGCGGCGTACGTCGAGTGCGCGGTCGGCGAGCAGGTCCTGTGGGGGGTCGGCCTCGACGCCAACATCGTCACGGCCTCGCTCAAGGCCGTGGTGTCGGCGATCAACCGGCGCTGAGCCGCTCCGCGGCCGTCAGACGCCGAGCCGCTCCGCGGCCAGGGGGAGCCGCACCGTCACCGTCGTCCCGGCGAGGTGGGCGGAGCGGACCCCCACCGTGCCGCCGTGCGCGGCCACGATCGAGGCGATGATCGACAGGCCGAGCCCGGTGCCCTGGATGGCGCGGTCCTGGGCGGTGGAGGACCGGAAGAACTTGGTGAACAGCTCGCCCTGCTCGTCGGCGGGGATGCCGATGCCGGTGTCGCTGACCTCGAGCACGGCGTGCCCGTCCTCCTCGCGCAGCGCGCAGCACAGCCGCCCGCCGTCCGGGGTGAACTTGACCGCGTTGCTGAACAGGTTCATCAGCACCCGGTCGAGGTGGGTGGCGTCGCCCTGCACCACGATCCGCGTGCTCGGCACCTCCACCCGCACCTCGAGGTCGCGCCCGACCAGCAGCGGGTGCACGGCCTCGCGGGCCTGGGCCACCACCTCGACCAGGTCCACGGGGTCGCGCGACCACGCCGTCGGGTCGGTGGACTCCAGACCGGCCAGGGTGAGCAGGTCGCTGGCCACCGAGATCAGCCGCTCGCCGTTGCGGGCGATCGCGTCCAGCATCACCTCCTGGCCCGGGGAGACCGGGCCGGCGGCGCCCTCGCGCAGCATCTCGGTGTAGCCCACGATGCTCGTGGTCGGGGTGCGCAGCTCGTGGCTGACCGTGGAGACGAAGTCGTTCTTGGCCGAGTCCAGGCGACGCAGGCGGTCCGAGACGTGGCGCTCCTTGCGCAGGGCGGCCACCAGCATCGCCTGGGTGCGGCGCTGCTCGGTCACGTCGCGCCCCACGCACAGGTAGCCCGTCACGCGGCCCACGACGTTGGTGATCACGCTGATCGTCGTGGAGACGACGAGCTCGGTGCCGTCGGCGTGGGTCCACGTCCAGTCGTGGGTCTCCGGGACCCGCGCGGGGCAGGCCGAGGGGACCAGGGGGCCCCAGGCCGCGGCGGGGGAGCCGTCGGAGCCGGTACCGGAGCCGGTGCCGGGTCCGGTGTCGGGGCAGACCGGCCCGCCGGTGATGAACGCGCGGGCGTGCGGGGAGCTGACCACGGCGTCGACCGGCTGCGCGACCAGGTCGGCCTCGCTGTGGCCCAGGAGCTCCTCGGCGCCGTGGTTGACCAGGAAGATGTGACCGCGCTCGTCCAGGGCCACGAGGGCGGTCGCGACCGGCGCCTCGAGCAGGTGCCGCACCAGGCCCGAGGAGCTGCGCTCGCTGGTGACGTCGGTCGCCGTGCAGACCACCCGCAGGACCTGGCCGCGCGCGTCGCGCACGACGTTGTTGCTCCACATCACGCGCAGGCGCTCACCGGACCTGGTCAGGGCGTCGGCCTCGCGGAACTCCGGGACGCCGGACCCGTCGGGGTGGGCGAAGATGGCGCGGACCGTCTCGACCCGGTCGGGGGCGATCAGGTCGCACTCCCAGAACCTGCGTCCGAGCACCTCCTCCCGGGTGAACCCCGTCATCCGGGTCAGGGTGTCGTTGCACTGCAGGATGGTGCCGCCGGGATCGGTGACGAAGATGATGGTGGCGGTCGAGTCCACGATCGACGCGCTCAGCTCGCGCTCGGCGCGCAGGCCGTGCATGAGGTCGGCCCGCTGGGACGCGGCGAGGGACGTGGGCACCGCGAGCAGGGCGGCGCAGACCAGGAACCCCTGCACGTGGGCCCCCGCCAGCAGGGGGTCGAGCAGCCCGGAGCCGCCCCGGGCGAAGGGCCCGACCCCGGCCGTCGTGGTCGCGGTCGCCACCACGGCGAGGACCGCCACCTCGACCGCGGCCAGGTAGGGCGGCAGCCGCAGCGCGGCCCAGACCAGCAGGGGCAGCGGCAGGAACGTCAGGGCCAGCGGCCAGGGGGTGGCGAACACCAGCCCCAGGGAGGCGAGCAGGAGCAGCACCTGGGCGACCGCCTCCCACCCTCTCGGCAGCGGACCCGGCGTGCCGTCCAGCCGCGCGGTGCCGAGCCGGACCGGCACCAGCGCCAGGGGCAGGACGACCAGCAGGGCCGCGAGGTGCGACGGTGCCACCGCCCGCGCGCTGGCCCACACCGGCTCGTGGACGACGAGCATGGTCAGGGCCGTGCCGACGCCCATGGTGGCGGCCCCCAGGACCGCGGCCACCAGCATCCGGGCGAACTCCTCGGGCCGGACCAGGCGGCGCACCTGCTCGGGATCGCGTCCCCACGTCAACGCCAGGGTCACCACCAGGGCCTCGACCGCCGTGGCCAGGCCCATCAGGACGCTCGCCCACGCCGGCCGGCCGCTCACCACCGAGGCGAGCGCGGTGCAGCCGGCGACGTGGAGCAGCAGCAGCGGCCACGACGTACGCCGGCAGCGGATCAGCAGGGCGACCGAGAGGCCGGCCGCGGGCCACCAGGTGGCGACCGCGTCGGGGGTGGGACGCCACGACAACGAGGTCGTCGCGGCCCCCAGGACCGCCACCAGGAGGGCAGCGTCGACGGCGGTCTTCCGTCGTTGAGCGTCCACGAGGCGAGTATGAGCCCGAGAACCTCTCGAAACCGACGAATCGCCGACGTTCGCGGGTGGCGGAGGTGCCCACACCCGGGCCCCGGTCGTGCCAGGCTGGCGGCATGTCCCTGGTCCCAGAGCGCGTCGGGCAGTTCTTCCACGAAGGGCACCGCCTGGAGTTCACCGAGCACGGGTCGGGCGACCACTGGGTCGTCCTGCTCCACGGCCAGCTGATGCCACGCCGCATGCACCAGCCGCTGGCGCGGCACCTGGCCGGGCGCGGTGCCCACGTGATCACCCTGGACCTCCTCGGCCACGGCCGCTCGGACCGCCCGGACGACCCGCTGCTCTACTCGATGACGGCCTTCGGCGAGCAGGTCGTCGCGCTTCTCGACGCCCTCGACGTCGACCAGGCCGTCGTGGGGGGCACGTCGCTGGGGGCCAACGTCTCGCTCGAGGTCGCCACGATGGCCCCGGAGCGGGTGCGCGGCGTGATCGCGGAGATGCCGGTGCTCGACAACGCCCTCGAGGCCGGGATCCTGGCCTTCGCGCCCCTGCTGTTCGTCTCGCGCTTCCTGCCGCTGTCGGTGAGCGGCGTACGGCTGGCCGCCCGCAGCGTGCCGCGCCGCCTGGTGCCGTTCTGGACCGGCATCGTGCTCGACACCCTCGACCAGCGCCCGGCCCCGATGGCCGCGGCCATCCACGGGATCTTCTTCGGCCGGGTCGCGCCCTCCAGCCGCCTGCGTCGGGGGATCGCCGTCCCCGCCCTGGTCGTGGGTCACCCCCACGACCCCGTGCACCCGGCCGCCGACGCCGCGATGCTGGCCGAGGAGATGCCGAACGCCCGCTTCGTGGAGGCCCACGGGATCCTGGAGTGGCGGCTGCGCCCCGCCCGGCTCAGCACCCTCGCCGCGGACTTCGTGGAGGAGTGCTGGGCGGCCCGGAGCGGGGCCCGCACGCTCTCCGGCTGAGGGGGCCGTTGCCGACCTCCACCATTCCGGACCCGTGGGGCTCGGTTGTGACTACTCTCCTGCCCGAACGTCCCCACCGGTGGGACACACCCGGTGGGGACGGGTCGAGCACGGATGAGGGGTGGTGGCAGTGGGACGGAGGACCCTGCTCTCCGGAGCGGTGCGCGACCTGCTGTCCGGTCAGCACGCCGATCCGCGGGCGGCCCAGGGGGTGGTGCTGGTCCCGGTGCTGCTCGAGGCCGTCCTGCACCTGGTCACCCGGAGCCCGCTCGACGTCTGGTTCGGGCTGGGGGCGTCCCTGGTCCTCCTGGTGACCGCCGCTGCCTGGCTGGTCGGGACCGGTGTGCTCCCGCCGCGCTGCACGGTGCTCCTGCCCGTCCTGGACATCGTGGCCCTGGGCGTGATGCGGCTCTCCCCGGGCACCGCCGTCGGGGTCGCGGTCGTCTTCCCGGCCCTGTGGCTGGGACTGCAGTTCGGGCGCCGGGGCGTGGCGCTGGTGACCGGGGCGGTGCTGGTGGCCTTCGTGGTCCCGACCGGGTGGCGCCTGGGCGCCACGGTGGAGTCCTTCTCCCGGATCTCGCAGATGACGATGATGGCCATCGTGGTCTCGCTCGTGACCTGCCTGACCGCCGAGCTGTGGGCCGACCAGCTCCGCGAGCGGAACTCGGCCGCCGACCGGCTCGAGCAGGCCGTCTCCGACCTGACCGAGCAGCGGCGGCTGACCCGCACCATCGTGCACGGCGTCGACGTCGGGCTCGTGGCCATCGACGCGACTGGCGCCTACGACTCGATGAACCCGCGCCAGGTGGAGTTCCTGGCCCTGGCCTACCCCGGCGGGCACGGTGGCCAGGCCGGTCAGACCGGCTACGTCTACGCCGCCGACGGTCGCACCCCGGTCACCTCGGAGGAGATGCCCACGATGCGCGCGCTGAAGGGCGAGGCCTTCCGCGACCTGCTGGTCTGGGTCGGTCGCGAGCCGACGCAGCGCCGCGCGCTGGCGGTGAGCGCCACGCCGTACGACCAGGCGGACGGGAGCTTCGGTGGCGCGGTCCTCGCCTACCACGACATCACCGAGCTGGTGCTGGCCTCGCGGATCAAGGAGGAGTTCGTGGCCTCGGTCAGCCACGAGCTGCGCACCCCGCTGACCTCGATCAACGGCTACGTCGACGTCGTGCTGGAGGACGTCGAGGAGCTGCCCGGGCCGGCCCGGCACTACCTGGAGACCGTGCAGCGCAACGCCCACCGCCTGCACCGCCTCGTCGACGACCTGCTCTCCTCGGCCCTCCAGTCGGTGGCCAGCGTGATCGAGGTGGAGCGCGTGCGGGTCGCCGACGTGCTGACCCGCTCGGTCCGCGACCGGACGAGTGCGGCCGAGGCCGCCGGCCAGATGATCTGGCTCGACGTCCTGGGTGACGACGCCCCCACCGCGGAGGTCGAGGGCGACCCGGGCCGGCTCGCGCAGGTCTTCGACAACCTGCTCGGCAACGCCGTGAAGTACACCTCGGCCGGAGGCCACGTCGTGGGTGCCGTCCAGGTCGAGGACGACGAGGTGGTCGTGCGCGTGCGCGACACCGGCCGCGGCATCGCCCCGCACGAGCAGGAGGCCATCTTCACCACGTTCTTCCGCAGCACCTCCGTGGTCGGGGACGCCATCCCCGGCGTCGGCCTGGGCCTGGCCATCGCCAAGACCATCGTCGACGCCCACGGCGGCACGATGGGGGTGACGAGCGTCGTCGGCAAGGGCTCCACCTTCGAGGTGCGGCTGCCGCTGGCCGGGGCCACGGCGAAGGTCGAGCCGGTCGCCCAGGTCCCGTCGGCGCAGATCCCGTCGGGGCAGGTCCCATCCGCGCAGGTCCCGTCCACTCAGGGGGCGGACCCCGCCGGTCGGGTCTCCGCCTGACCGGCACCGCGAGAAGGGCCTGTCGGGCCTGTCGAGGTCGAGGCCGGTGGGGCCACGGGGGAGGATGGGGCCATGCCGGTCTACAGCGACGAAGCGATCGTGCTCCGCACGCACAAGCTGGCCGAGGCCGACCGCATCATCACCCTGCTCACCCGCCAGCACGGTGTGGTCCGCGCCGTGGCCCGGGGCGTGCGGCGCACCAGCTCCCGCTTCGGCTCCCGGCTCGAGCCCTTCACCCACGTCGACCTGCAGCTGGCGGTGGGGCGCAACCTCGACACGATCACGCAGGCGGTGACCCTGTCGCCGTACGGCGCCTCGATCAGCAGCGACTACGACCGCTACACCGCCGCCAGCGTGATGCTGGAGACCGCCGAGCGGCTGGTCTCGGAGGAGCGGCAGCCCTCGGTGCAGCAGTACCTCCTGCTCGTCGGCGCGCTGCGGGCCATGACCGGCGGTGAGCACCGCGCCAACGACGTGCTCGACTCGTTCCTGCTGCGCTCGCTCTCGGTGGCCGGCTACGCCCCGTCGTTCTGGGCCTGCGCGAGCTGCGGCCTCGAGGGCCCGCACCGCGCCTTCAGCCCGGCCGCCGGCGGCGCCCTCTGCACGACGTGCCGCGTGCCGGGCTCGGCCAACCCCGCCGGCGAGACGCTGACCCTGCTCGGCGCACTGCTGGCCGGGGAGTGGGACGTCGTGCACACGGCCGAGCACAAGCACCGGCGCGAGGCCCGCGGGCTGGTCTCGGCGTACGTCGCCTGGCACCTCGAGCGGGGCCTACGATCCATGCCCTACGTCAGCGAGGGGTGAGAAGTGCGTCGCAGCTCCAAGGTCCTGCCCGCGCGGGCCGCGGTCCGCACCCCCACCCCGCACCCGTCGGGGGCGACCGCGCCCGAGGTCCCGGCCGACCTCGTGCCGCACCACGTCGCGATCATCATGGACGGCAACGGCCGCTGGGCCGGCGAGCGCGGGCTGCCCCGCACGGCCGGCCACGAGCAGGGCGAGAGCTCGCTGTTCGACGTGGTCGAGGGGGCCATCGAGATCGGCGTCAAGGCGGTGTCGGCGTACGCCTTCTCCACCGAGAACTGGTCGCGCTCGGCGGACGAGGTGAAGTTCCTGATGGGCTTCAACCGCGACGTGATCCGCCGCCGCCGCGACGAGATGCACGAGCTCGGCGTGCGGGTGCGCTGGGCCGGCCGGGCGCCGCGGCTGTGGCGCTCGGTGATCAAGGAGCTCCAGGTCGCCGAGGAGCTCACCCGCGAGAACGACGTGCTGACCCTGACGATGTGCGTCAACTACGGCGGCCGCGCGGAGCTCGCCGACGCCGCCCGCGCGATGGCCCAGGACGTCGCCGCAGGCCGGCTGAACCCCGACCGCGTCGACGAGCGCACCTTCGCGCGGTACCTCTACGTCCCCGAGCTGCCCGACGCCGACCTGGTCTGGCGCACCTCGGGGGAGCAGCGGCTCTCGAACTTCATGCTCTGGCAGGCGGCGTACAGCGAGATGGTCTTCACCGACGTGCTGTGGCCCGACGTCGACCGGCGGCACCTGTGGCAGGCCATCGAGACGTACGCCGGTCGCTCGCGGCGCTACGGCTCGGCCTGAACCGGCCCGCGCTCACCCGCGCTGGTAGACGTCCGGCACGCCGTCCGCGTCCTCGTCGCGCTGCTCCTCGGCGCAGATCCGGCGGTAGGTGCGGTCGCGGACCTTCAGCAGCGCCGACGCGAGCAGGGCGGCCAGCACCGACCCGAGCAGCACGCCGATCTTGACGTGCTCGTCCCGGGCGCTGCCGGGACCGAAGGCCAGCTCGCCGATCAGCAGCGAGACGGTGAACCCGATGCCGGCCAGCACGGCCAGGCCCAGCACGTCGACCCAGGCCAGGTCGTCGTCGAGCTCGGCGTGGGTGAAGCGCGCCACGACGTACGTCGACCCGAGGACGCCGACCGTCTTGCCGACCACCAGGGCCAGCACGATCCCCAGCGCGACCCGGTCGCCGAGCGCCGCGCTCAGCCCGGCCCACCCGCCGACCGTCACGCCGGCGGCGAGCAGCGCGAAGACGGGGACGGCGACGCCCGAGGACAGCGGACGCAGTCGGTGCTCCAGGTGCTCGGCCAGGCCGGGACCCGCGTCGGGGCCACCGGCGGCCTCGCTGCGGACCACCGGGACGGTCAGCGCCAGCAGCACCCCGGCCACCGTGGCGTGCACCCCCGAGGCGTGCACCAGCGCCCAGGCGACCAGCGCCAGGGGCACCAGCAGCCACCAGGTCCGGACCCGCCGCTGCACCAGCACGCCGAACGCCGCGATCGGCACCAGCGCCAGCAGCAGCCACAGCGGCTCCAGCGAGCGGGTGTAGAAGACCGCGATCACGGTGATGGCCAGCAGGTCGTCGACGACGGCGAGGGTGAGCAGGAAGGTGCGCAGCGCCGCGGGCAGGTGGGTGCTGATCACCGCCAGCACGGCCACCGCGAACGCGATGTCGGTCGCGGTCGGGATCGCCCATCCCTGGAGGGCGCCACCGCCGGTCCCGAGGTTGACCAGGACGTAGAGCCCGGCCGGCACCGCCATCCCGCCGACCGCGGCGACCACGGGGATGACCGCCCGCCGCGGCTCGCGCAGGTCACCGGCGACGAACTCGCGCTTGACCTCGAGACCGGCGACGAAGAAGAAGATCGCCAGCAGGCCGTCGGCCGCCCAGGTGCTGAGCGGGAGATCCAGGTGCAGCGCCGCGGGGCCCACGGTGAACGCCTTGAGGTCGTCGTACGCGCCCGACCAGGGGGAGTTGGCCCACACCAGCGCCACCACGGTGGCCACGAGCAGCAGCGCGCCGCCCACGGTCTCGCGGCGCAGCAGCTCGGTGACCCGGGAGGTCTCGACCCAGGACCCGCGGGCCAGGAGGCGCGACGGGCCGGTCGGGCCCGACGGGCCTAAGGGGCCGGACGGGGGAGCGGCAGGAGTGGTCACGGTGGCCTTCCGGGGTCGACGACGACGTTGCCGACCAGACTTCCCGGCGCACCGAGGGGGAGTCTACGGGCCCGCGCGGGCGCACCTAGGATCGCCTCCATGAGCACCGTGCTGTCCGCCGTCGCCTGGCCCTACGCCAACGGCCCCCGCCACATCGGCCACGTCGCCGGGTTCGGGGTGCCCTCCGACGTCTTCAGCCGCTACATGCGGATGGCCGGGCACGACGTCCTGATGGTCTCGGGCACCGACGAGCACGGCACGCCGATCCTGATCGCCGCCGACGAGGAGGGGGTCACCCCCCAGGAGCTGGCCGACCGCAACCACCGCGTGATCGCCGAGGACCTGGCCGCGCTGGGGATCTCCTACGACCTCTACACCCGGACGACGACCCGCAACCACACCGCCGTGGTCCAGGAGCTGTTCACCGGCGTCCACGCCAACGGCTACTTCCTCGAGCAGACGACCCACGGCGCGATCAGCCCCTCGACGGGCCGCACCCTGCCCGACCGCTACATCGAGGGCACCTGCCCCCACTGCGGCTACGACAAGGCCCGCGGCGACCAGTGCGACAACTGCGGCAACCAGCTCGACCCGACCGAGCTGAAGGACCCGCGCTCGCGGATCAACGGCGAGACCCCGGAGTTCGTGGAGACCCAGCACTTCTTCCTCGACCTGCCGGCGCTGGCCGCGGCCCTGACCGCCTGGCTCGACGAGCGCGAGGCCAGCGGCACCTGGCGACCCAACGTGATCAAGTTCAGCCAGAACATCCTCGAGGACATCCGCCCGCGCGCGATGACCCGCGACATCGACTGGGGCATCCCGATCCCGCTCGACGGCTGGCGCGACAACCCGACCAAGCGCCTCTACGTCTGGTTCGACGCCGTGGTCGGCTACCTCTCGGCCAGCATCGAGTGGGCCCGTCGCGGGGCGGCCGAGGGCGGCGACCCGGAGGCGTGGCGGCGCTGGTGGAACGACCCGGAGGCGCTGTCCTACTACTTCATGGGCAAGGACAACATCACCTTCCACAGCCAGATCTGGCCCGCCGAGCTGCTCGCCTACTCCGGCCTCGGCGACAAGGGCGGCGAGCCCGGCACGTTCGGGCGGCTGGACCTGCCCACCGAGGTCGTCTCGAGCGAGTTCCTGACCATGGAGGGGCGCAAGTTCTCCTCCAGCCAGAAGGTCGTCATCTACGTCCGCGACCTGCTCAGCCGCTACGAGCCCGACGCGTTCCGCTACTTCGTGGCCGCCGCCGGTCCCGAGAACCAGGACTCCGACTTCACCTGGGCGGAGTTCGTGCGCCGCACCAACGACGAGCTCGTGGCCGGCTGGGGCAACCTGGTCAACCGCACCGCCAGCATGATCGCCAAGAACTTCGGCGAGATCCCCCCGGCGGGGCCGTTCACCGACGCCGACCAGGCCCTGCTCGACCTGGTCGGGAGCACCTTCGCGACCGTGGGCGACCTGATCGCCCGCCACCGCCAGAAGGCGGCCGTCAACGAGGCCATGCGGGTGGTCGGCGAGGTCAACAAGTACGTCACCGACGAGGCCCCCTGGAAGCTCAAGGGCGACGACGAGCGCGAGCGCCTCGGGACCGTGCTGCACGTCCTGGCCCAGAGCGTGCAGGACCTCAACACGGTGCTCTCGCCCTTCCTGCCGTTCTCGGCCAACGACGTCGACCGCGTCCTGGGCGGCTCGGGCGAGGTGCAGCCGATGCCGCGCCTGGAGGAGGCCGACGACCTGGACGGCGGCCCCGGCTACCCGATCCTCACCGGCGACTACTCGACCGCCGCCCGCTGGGAGCGCCGCCCGGTGCGGGTCGGCGCCACCGTCGACAAGCCGACCCCGGTCTTCCGCAAGCTCGACCCGGAGGTGGTCCAGGAGGAGCTCGACCGCCTGGCGGGCGACGCCGGCGACCCCGGCGCGACGGGGGAGCAGGCCTGATGCTCTTCCCCCACGTGCGCCGCGCGGTCGAGGCCGGCGCCGACCAGACCCCGGTCCACCACCCCTCCTTCGACATCGAGGAGTCCCGCCGGGAGTCCCGGGAGCTGGCCGCGCAGGAGCCGCGCGAGCCGGTCGCCGAGGTCCGCGACGTCGACGCCGGTGGCGTGCCGTGCCGGCTCTACCGCCCCGAGGGCGCCGGCCCCGGCGTGGTCCTGCACCTGCACGGCGGCGGCTTCGTGCTCAACGACGTCGAGGTCCACGACAACGCGGCGCGCCGGCTCGCCGACCGGGCCGGGCTCCCCGTGCTGAGCGTGGACTACCGCCGGCCGCCCGAGCACCGCTTCCCCGCGGCCCCCGACGACGTCGACACCGTGCTGTGCTGGCTGGACCGCCACGCCGACGACGAGGGGCTCGCCGGGCCGGCGTACGCCCACGGGGACAGTGCGGGCGCCAACCTCGCCCTGGTCGCCGCGCTGCGCCACCCCGGTCGCCTGGCGGCGCTGGTGCTGACCTACCCGTTCCTGGACCCGCGCCGCGCGGGGGAGTCCTACGGCCTGCCCGACGTCGGCTTCGACCCGGCCACGGCCGACTGGTACTGGCAGCAGTACGCCGCCTCCCCGGCCGACCTCGACGACCCCGACCTCGCCCCGCTGCTCTCCTCCGACGCCCGCCTGGCGACGCTGCCGCCGACCCTGGTCGTCACCGCCGAGGGCGACCCGCTGCGCGACGAGGGGGAGCTGCTGGCCCGGCGGCTCTCCGAGCTGGGGGTCGAGGTCACCGCGACCCGCTACCTGGGCCAGGTCCACGGCTTCTGGCGGCACCCGTCGGTCTTCACCGCGGCCGAGCCGCTGACCCGCCAGGTCGCCGGCTTCCTGCGCCAGCACGCCTGACCCGGGGCCGCGCCGGGCCGGCGGGCCCCACGACGTGAGCCCGTCCGTCAGGATGTCGCCCATGACGGCTCCCATGTACCTGCCCGCCTTCAGCGTCAAGCAGAAGCTGACGATGATGGTCAACCGCTACGAGATCAACGAGACCAACCCGGACGGCTCCGTGGGGCGCCTGATGGCCGTGGCCCAGCAGAAGCGGATGGCGCTCAAGGAGCAGGTGACCTTCTTCGCCGACGAGGGGCGTTCCCAGCCCGTGTTCTCCTTCGCCGCGCGCCAGGTGATGGACCTCGGGGCCGGGTACGACGTGCGCGACGCCGCGGGGACCCCGCTGGGGATGTTCCGCAAGGACTTCGGCCAGAGCCTGCTGCGCTCGACCTTCCACCTCAGCGCCCCCGACCTGGAGGCGACCGGTCGCGAGCGCAACCAGGTGATCGCGATCGTGCGCCGCTTCGTGGACTTCCCGCTGCCCTTCCACTTCGACTTCCACGACCAGGCCACGGGTCAGGTGGTGATGACCTCGGACCGCCAGATGAGCCTGCGCGACCGCTACCAGATCCGCGTGCCCGACCCGCGCCTGGACTTCCGGGTGGCCGCGGCGATGGCGGTCGGCCTCGACGCGCTGCTCGCTCGCTGACCCCGCTAGCCTGGACCCCATGCGCGTGCACCTCGGCTCCGACCATGCCGGCCTCGAGCTCAAGGAGCACCTGACCACCTGGCTCCGCGACCACGGCCACGAGCCGGTGGACCACGGCCCGTTCGTGCAGGACCCCCTCGACGACTACCCGGTCTTCTGCCTCCGTGCGGCCGCCGGCGTCGTGGGCGACCCCGGCAGCCTCGGCGTGGTGATCGGGGGCTCGGGCAACGGCGAGCAGATCGCGGCCAACAAGGTCGCCGGCGTGCGCGCCGCCCTGGCCTGGAGCGACGAGACCGCCCGGCTGGCCCGCGAGCACAACGACGCCAACGTGCTCTCGGTCGGGGGTCGGATGCACCCGGTCGAGGACATGGTGCGCTTCGTCGGGATCTTCCTCGACACCGACTTCACCGGCGAGGAGCGGCACGTGCGCCGGATCGCCATGCTCGCCGACTACGAGGCCACCGGCGACCTGCCGCCGCTGCCCGAGTCCGCCGTCGGACTCGGCCCCGACGCCTGATGCCCGAGGGCCACACCCTCCACCGGCTGGCCACGTCCCTGCGCGAGGGCTTCGCCGGCGACGTCGTCCGGGTCACCAGCCCGCAGGGCCGCTTCGCCGAGTCCGCGGCCGTGCTCGACGGGCTGCTCCTGCGCGAGGCGCGGTCCTTCGGCAAGCACCTGTTCGTGGAGTTCGAGCAGGACCGCCAGGTCCACGTGCACCTCGGGCTCTACGGCAAGTTCCCGGTGCGGCTCGCGCCGGCCCCCGACCCGGTCGGCCAGGTCCGGATGCGCCTGGTCGGCCCCTCGGCGTACGCCGACCTCCGCGGCGCCACGGCCTGCGAGCTGGTCACCCCCGAGCAGCGCGGGGCCATCCTCGACCGCCTGGGTCCCGACCCGCTCGACCCCGAGGCCGACCCCGACCGGGCGTGGGCCCGCATCAGCCGGAGCCGCTCCCCGATCGGGGGGATGCTGATGGACCAGGCGGTGATCGCCGGCATCGGCAACGTCTACCGCGCGGAGGTGCTCTTCCGGCACCGGATGCACCCACTGCGGCCCGGTCGCACCCTGCGGGTCAGCCAGTTCCGCGCGATGTGGGAGGACCTCGTGGTCCTGCTCGCCGACGGCGTCCGCGTGGGGCGGATCGAGACCCTGCGTCCCGAGGACCGACCGGCGGCCCGCGAGGTCTCCAAGGTCGAGGGGAAGCGGGTGCGCAACTACGTCTACCGGCGCGACGGCCGACCCTGCCTGCTGTGCGGGGCAGAGGTCCGCACCGAGGAGCTCCAGGGACGCAACCTGTTCTGGTGTCCCCGATGTCAGCCCGTGTTCCGCTCGCGGGCCCTAGGCTGAGACCCCCACCGACCGTTTTGTCCGGCGTGCTCAGGGTCGGGGCCGACCCGGCCGGGCATCGACCCCGGCTCGTGCCGGGAGGAAGGCAGGTCCACGTGGCCAGGAACCACCGGTCCGCCCCCTGGCGCCGCGTGCTGCGTCGCTGGCGCCGGGCCACGTCGGCCTCGGACCGCCCCACCCTGGTCGCCCTGATGCTCGCCACCGCCGTCTGCGTCGTGGCCGGGGTGCTGTGGCCGCTCTACGTGCCCTCCACCGTGGTCCTGCTGCCGATGATCGTGGGGAGCCTCTGGCTGGGCCCGCGGATGCTGCCGTGGTTCGTGGTCTTCGTCTGCCTGGCCTTCTGCGTGCTGCTCCTGGACCAGCCGACGGTGAGTCCGCGCTCGGCGGGACGCGCGCTGATCGTGTTCGCCATCGCGCTCCTGATCCTGCTGACCTCCTTCCGACGCAGCCGGCTGGGGGTCTCGATGCCGCGCGGGGAGTCGATGTTCGTCGACCTGCGCGACCGGATCTCGGCCCAGGGCGACCTGCCCGACCTGCCCGACGGCTGGCTGGTGGAGTCGGTGGCGCGGTCCGCGGGCGGCACCTCCTTCGCCGGTGACTTCATCGTGGCCCGGCGCGCGGACGACAAGCTCGAGCTCGTGGTCGTCGACGTGTCGGGCAAGGGTGTGGAGGCGGGGTCGCGCTCGCTGTTCCTCTCCGGCGCCTTCAACGGCATCGTCTCGGCGCTGCCCGGCTCGCAGTTCCTGCCCGCGGCCAACGCCTACCTCCTCGAGCAGGACTGGGACGAGGGCTTCGCCACGGCGATCCACCTCCACCTCGACCTGGTCACCGGGGACTTCGAGCTGCGCAAGGCCGGCCACCCGCCGGCGGTGTGGCTGCACGCGGGGTCGGGGCGCTGGTCGGTGCTCAACTCCGACGGTGCCGTCCTGGGCCTGATCGAGGACACCGACTTCGAGGTCGTCCGCGGCCACCTGGGTCACGGCGACGGGCTGCTGCTCTTCACCGACGGGCTCGTCGAGACCGCCCAGCGCGACATCTCCCTGGGCATGGACAAGCTCGCGGGCCTGGGGGAGCGGCTGTTCCAGCGCGGCTTCGACGGCGGGGCGCAGATGCTGATCGACAAGATGGAGCAGACCGACGACGACCGCGCCCTGGTGGTCGTGCACCGGCGCTGAGCCCGCGGTCGGTGACGTCCGGTTCGTGGAGGCGTCGCCGCCTGTGGCACGATGGTCCCCGCCTGTGGGAGCACGTCGCAGGCGTGCGCGGATGTAGCTCAATGGTAGAGCCTCAGTCTTCCAAACTGATGACGCGGGTTCGATTCCCGTCATCCGCTCTGCACGGCCTTCCCAGTCCCCTGGGAGGGCGTTCGACGGGGCGTAGCGTAGTGGCTAGCGCGCCTGCTTTGGGAGCAGGAGACCGCAGGTTCGAGTCCTGTCGCCCCGACCCTGACAGCCCACCGAAACCCATGAGGAGAAACCTGTGAAGAGCGCCGTCGAGACGTTGAGCCCGACCCGGGCCAAGATCACCGTCGAGGTGCCCTTCGAGGAGCTCAAGCCGAGCCTCGACGCGGCCTACAAGACCATCGCCCAGCAGATCAACATCCCCGGCTTCCGCAAGGGCAAGGTCCCGCCGCCGGTCATCGACCGCCAGGTCGGCCGTGGCGCCGTGCTGGACCAGGCCATCAACGAGGCCCTGCCGAACTTCTACGTGCAGGCCCTGCAGGAGAACGACCTGCAGCCCCTCGCGCAGCCGGAGATCGAGGTGACCAAGCTCGAGGACAACAGCGTGCTGGAGTTCTCCGCCGAGGTCGACGTGCGCCCCACCATCGAGGTGCCCGACCACGCCGGCCTCGCGGTCCAGGTCGACGACCTGACCGTCAGCGACGCCGACGTCGAGGAGCAGGTGGAGGCACTGCGCGAGCGCTTCGCGGTGCTCAAGGACGTCGAGCGTGCGGCCGCCGAGGGTGACGTCGTCACCATCGACCTCAAGGCCACGAGCGACGGCGAGGACATCGAGGGCGGCGAGGTCAACGACTACTCCTACAAGGTCGGCGCCGGCGACATGCTCGAGGGCATCGACGAGGCCCTGGTCGGCCTCTCGGCCGGCGAGGAGTCCACCTTCACCTCGCAGCTCGTCGGGGGCGACCTCGCGGGCCAGGACGTCGAGGTCACCGTCAAGGTGTCCTCGGTCAAGGAGCAGGAGCTCCCCGACCTCGACGACGACTTCGCCCAGACCGCCTCGGAGTTCGACACCGTCGAGGAGCTGCGCACCGACGTGGCCACCCGCCTGGAGCGCGGCAAGCGCCTGGAGCAGGCCGCCGCGGCCCGCGACGCCGTGCTGGAGAAGCTGCTGGACTCCGCCGAGGTGCCGCTGCCCGAGACGCTGGTCGCCGAGGAGCTCGCCGGTCGCCGCCAGGAGATCGAGCAGCAGCTGGCCTACGCCGGCATGACGATGGAGGCCTACCTCGACAGCGAGAAGCAGACCGTCGACGAGTTCGAGGCCGAGCTGGAGAAGCGCGTCCGCGACGCGATGGCCTCGCAGTTCCTCCTCGACGAGATCGCCCGCACCACCGAGATCAACGTGGAGCAGGACGAGCTCACCCAGCACCTGATGCGTCGGGCGCAGCAGTCGGGCCAGAACCCCGACGAGTTCATGAAGCACATGATCGAGCACAACCACATCCCCGAGATGGTCGCCGAGGTCGTGCGCGGCAAGGCCCTGGCCCAGATCGTGGAGTCCGCGACCGTCACCGACGAGTCCGGCAACGTGGTCGACCTGGTGAACCTGCAGCCCGACGGCAGCCTGGCCGACCCGGCTGCCGCCGAGGCCGTCACCGAGGCCGAGCCCGCCGCCGAGACCGAGCAGGACGCCGGCAAGGCCTGAGGCCCGGCCCCCGCTCCACCTCGATCGCGCCCCGCTCCCACCACGGTGGGGGCGGGGCGCGCCGCGTTGACCTGTCGGCGATTTCGGTGAACACTCGTGCACTGTGACGCGAGACCAGATCAGCCTCCTCGAGGCCGCAGCCGTGGGTGCCGACTACGCCGAGGACCTCCTGGTCGGCACCGTGCGCGACGTGCACGGCGCCGTCGCGGGGCGCATCCACGGGATCAACGACCGGCTCAACGGCGGCGGGCCGACGATCAGCCACCGCCTGCACGACGGCATCTCCAAGGTCGTCTACGGCAGCATCAGCGGCAGCCTCAAGGCGGGCTCCGCCGGCCTGCGCGCCGCCGGTCGCGCCGGTCTCGGCGCCCGGCTCGAGGACAGCTCGCAGGGGCGCGCGGTCAGCGCCGTGGTCAACGGGCTGATCGGGGACCGCCTGCGCGACGAGGGCTCCGCCTTCGCCTTCGACATGGCCGCCCGGGTCGGGGGTCGCGACGTCGCCCTCGACGCGGCGTCGCTGCACTCGGCGTACCCCCTGGCGGGACCGAAGGTGGTGTTCTTCCTGCACGGCCTGGTCGAGAACGAGGAGTACTGGCACCGCGCCCCGCGCCCCAAGCGGGAGAACCCCGTGCGCGAGAGCTACGGCGACCGCCTGGTCCAGGACGGCTGGACGCCGGTCTACCTGCGCGTCAACACCGGCCTGCCGATCGCGGAGAACGGCGTGGCGCTCGCCGCGCTGGTGCAGCGCCTGGTCGAGGCCTGGCCCACCGACGTGCGCCGGATCGCCCTCGTCGGGCACTCCATGGGCGGCCTGATCGCCCGGGCCGCGAGCGCCGTGGCCACCGACAGCGCGCACCCCTGGACCGAGCTGGTCACCGACGTCGTCTGCCTCGGCACCCCGCACCTGGGCGCACCCCTGGAGCGCGTGGTCACCAAGGGCGTGGACGCCCTCGGCCGGTTGCCGGAGTCGGCGCCGTTCGGCCGGATCCTGGAGTACCGCTCGGTCGGCATCCTGGACCTGCGCCACGGGCTGGCCCGCGACGTGCAGAACCTCCCGCACGCCCGCTACCGGCTCGTCGGTGCGACCCTGACCCGCTCGTCGGGGTCCGTGGCCAGCGCCACCATCGGCGACCTGCTGGTGCCCTACGCCTCGGCCATGGGCCGGCGGCGCAGCGGCGAGGAGATGTTCCCCGGCGCCGAGACGCTGCACGTCCCGTGCGCGGACCACTTCGACCTGCTCAACCACGACGACGTGTACGCCGCCCTGCGCGGCTGGCTGGCCGACCGCACCGACCGGCCCACCAAGCAGGAGGCCGACCGCGAGAACCGGCGGGGAGCTGGCCGGGCGGAGTCCCGGTCGGGCGCGGCCCCGGGCACCGCGTGAGCGCCGGCCCCGCGCCGCTGCACGCCGTCACCGAGGTCGCCGCCCCGCCGGCGGCCGTGTGGGAGGTCGTCGGCGACCTGGCCCGGATGGCAGAGCTGAGCCCCGAGCTGCGTCGTGCCTGGGTGCTGGGCGAGCCCGGTCTCGGCGCCCGGGTCGTGGGCCTGAACCGCCGTGGTCCGGTCGCCTGGCCCACGCTCTCGCGCGTCGTGCGCTGGGAGCCGGGTCGTGCGGTCGCCTGGCACGTCCGCGAGAGCGGCGCGACCTGGGTCTACGAGCTCGAGCCCGTCGAGCCCGTCGAGCCCGTCGAGGCCGCCCAGGCCGGCAGCCCGGGCGCACCCCCGTCCACGCTGCTCACCGCCCACCGGGTGCTGCCGCGGTTCGGGCTGGCCACCCGTCTGATCGGCCCGCTCATCGGCGGGGCGACCGGCCACGACGCCGAGCTGGCCCAGGGCCTGCGGACCACCCTGGAGCGGATCCGGGACGTCGTCGAGGCCTGAGCGGCCCTCCGGTCCGCGGGTGAGTCTGCTGTGGGCGAACACGGGGGGTCAGCCCGTGGAATTGTCCGGGGGGCCGTCTAGGGTCGGGGTCGTGACTGAGAACTCCTGGCCCGGCTCGGCAACCACCCCCACGACCAGCCCGCAGATGAGCGGCGGCGGCGGCTACGGTCTCGACGACCACATCTACCAGCGCCTGCTGCGCGAGCGGATCATCTTCCTGGGGTCGGAGGTGCGCGACCAGAACGCCAACGCGATCTGCGCCCAGCTGCTCCTGCTCAGCGCCGAGGACCCCGAGGCCGACATCTTCCTGCACATCAACAGCCCCGGCGGCTCCGTCGACTCGGGCATGGCGATCTACGACACGATGAACTACATCCCCAACGACGTCGCCACCGTCGCCATGGGCCTGGCCGCCTCGATGGGTCAGTTCCTGCTGTGCGCCGGCAGCGCGGGCAAGCGCTACTCGCTGCCCCACGCGCGGATCATGATGCACCAGCCCTCGGGCGGGATGGGCGGCTCGGCCTCCGACATCCGCATCCAGGCCGAGCAGTCGCTGCACATCAAGAAGGTGATGCAGGAGCTGATCGCGGAGCACACCGGTCAGACGCTCGAGCAGATCGAGCGCGACTCCGACCGCGACCGCTGGTTCACCGCCAGCCAGGCCAAGGACTACGGCTTCATCGACCACGTCATCAGCAGCGCCCGCGAGGCGGCCGACGAGGGCCGCCCGGCCCGCGGCAAGTGACCCTCCCGACCCTCCCGACGCGACCAGAATCGAGCCTTTGATGAACTACTACATCCCGCAGTGGGAAGAGCGCACCTCCTACGGCGTGCGCCGCATCGACCCCTACGCCAAGCTCTTCGAGGACCGGATCATCTTCCTGGGCACCCCGATCAGCGACGACATCGCCAACGCGGTGATGGCCCAGCTGCTGTGCCTGGAGTCCATGGACCCGGCCCGCGACATCCAGATCTACATCAACAGCCCCGGTGGCTCGTTCACCGCGATGACCGCCATCTACGACACGATGCAGTTCATCCAGCCCGACGTGCAGACGGTGTGCCTGGGTCAGGCCGCGTCCGCGGCCGCGGTCCTGCTCGCCGCCGGCGCGCCCGGCAAGCGGCTCGCCCTGCCCAACAGCCGGATCCTGATCCACCAGCCCTACACCGAGGGCACGTACGGCCAGAGCTCGGACATCGAGATCCAGGCCAACGAGATCCTGCGGATGCGCGAGCTGCTCGAGAAGCTGATCGCCGAGCACTCCGGCAAGACCCCCGAGGAGGTCAACGTCGACATCGAGCGCGACAAGATCCTGACCTCGGCCGCCGCGCTCGAGTACGGCCTGATCGACTCCATCCTGGAGTCGCGCAAGGCCCTCGCCGTCGGCGCCGGTCGCTGATCGACCCGTCGTCGTGTCCCCACCGTGGACACGACGACGGGGGAGTACCTTCTCAGGACCACTCAGCAGGTCACGGTGTGATCGACGACTCGTCGGACCGACGTCCGACCAACACGATGGGAGACCCCGCCAGTGGCACGGATCGGTGACGGAGGCGACCTGCTCAAGTGCTCGTTCTGCGGAAAGAGCCAGAAGCAGGTCAAGAAGCTCATCGCAGGCCCCGGGGTCTACATCTGCGACGAGTGCATCGACCTGTGCAACGAGATCATCGAGGAGGAGCTCAACGAGACCACCGAGGTGGGTCTCGACGAGCTGCCCAAGCCGCGGGAGATCTTCGAGTTCCTCAACTCCTACGTGATCGGCCAGGAGACGGCCAAGAAGTCGCTGGCGGTGGCGGTCTACAACCACTACAAGCGGGTGCAGGCCGGCGTCACCAACGCGGCGACCAAGCACTCCAAGGAGGAGGTCGTCGAGGTCGCCAAGTCCAACATCCTCGTGATCGGCCCCACCGGCTGCGGCAAGACCTACCTGGCCCAGACGCTGGCCCGGATGCTCAACGTGCCCTTCGCGATCGCGGACGCGACCGCGCTCACCGAGGCCGGCTACGTCGGTGAGGACGTCGAGAACATCCTGCTCAAGCTCATCCAGGCCGCGGACTACGACGTCAAGAAGGCCGAGACGGGCATCATCTACATCGACGAGATCGACAAGGTGGCCCGCAAGGCCGAGAACCCCTCGATCACGCGCGACGTCTCCGGCGAGGGCGTGCAGCAGGCGCTGCTGAAGATCCTCGAGGGCACCACCGCCTCGGTGCCGCCGCAGGGCGGTCGCAAGCACCCGCACCAGGAGTTCATCCAGATCGACACCACGAACATCCTGTTCGTCGTCGGCGGCGCCTTCGCGGGCCTGGAGCACATCGTGGAGCAGCGGGTCGGCAAGAAGACCCTGGGCTTCACCGCCGAGATGCGGTCCTCCAACGAGACCGAGACCGACGCCCTGTTCTCCCAGGTGCGGCCCGAGGACCTGGTGAAGTTCGGGCTGATCCCCGAGTTCATCGGCCGGCTCCCGCTGATCGCCAGCGTGAACAAGCTCGACCAGGCCGCCCTGGTCCAGATCCTGACCGAGCCCCGCAACGCGTTGATCAAGCAGTACCAGAAGCTCTTCGACCTCGACGGGGTCGAGCTGGAGTTCACCGAGGACGCCGTCCTCGCGATCGCCGACAAGGCGATGGAGCGGGGCACCGGTGCTCGCGGGCTGCGCGCGATCATCGAGGAGGTGCTCCTCAACGTGATGTACGACGTGCCCTCGCGCGAGGACATCGGCAAGGTCGTGGTCACCGGCGAGGTCGTCTCCGACAACGTCAACCCCACCCTGGTGCCGCGCGAGGACGAGCCGAAGAAGAAGAAGTCGGCCTGATCCGGTCGCACGCGTGGCCGCGTCCCGACGCTGGTCCACTGTGCACTAGACCACCGTCGTCCTCCAGCCGAAAAACCCGTATTCTCTGGACATCTCGGTCATGGTCGACCGGGCTCGTGCCGGGGGAGGGCCGTTGAACGTCGAGCACCGTCGGCCGCTGGTGGCGTTCCTCGTCGTGGTGGCGCTCGCGGTCGTGATCGTGACCCTCAGCCCGCGACCGGGCTCGGTCCGCGTGCTGCTGACCCAGGCGCCGTCGTACGTCGTGGACCTCTCGCCCGACACCGTGCTGGGTCCGGCGCTGAACGCGATCCCCGAGGTGGTGCCCGGTCTCGCACCCGATCGTCCCACCCTCGCCGCCGGCCGCGCGCGCTCCGACGTCCCCGCGCGTCCTGGCACCGCGACCCCGTCCGACTCCGATGCGTCCTCGGCCACCGGCGGTCGCACCGCGGTGGACGCGCTGACCCCGGTGGTCACGACCGTCCGCACCGGTCGCGCCCCGGTCGTCACCGCCGCCAGCCGGTCGCCGCGCAGCACCGGGGTCGCCGTCGGCACCGGGAAGGCCGCCCGGCCCACGCAGACCGACCCGGGTGCGGCGTCCGACCCGGCCCAGGGTCGACCGACCACCGCGTCCCGGCCCGTGACGCAGCGTCCCCTCGCGACCGTGCCCACGACCAGCGCGGCCGCCGCCGCGGCTGCCGCAGCCGCTGCCGCGGCCGCCCGCGGTGCCGTGGCCGGGGTGAGCGGTGTCGTGGGCAGCACGCCGACCACGCTGGTCCCGTCGGGCCCGGCGTCCACCGGTCCCCGCGGGGTCGCCCACGGCTGGGTCGGTCGCCTGCCGCGCGTGGAGCACGGCCACGGTCACCGGTCCCAGCAGGACCGGGGTCGCGCCGGGGCTCCCGGGCAGGCCCGCTCCCGGGCGGCCGCCGCTCACGTCCGCTCCGCACTGACGACCGTCACGGCTCCGGGTCGCCGTGCGCTCGCCCCGCGCCCGACCACCCGGGCGGGCCGAGGGCTCGCCCTGCGGGCTGACGCCGCCTCCGCGGTTCCCCGCCGACACGTGCCGGCCCGAGCCACGAGGACGCAGGGCACGAGGACGCAGGACACGAGGACGCAGGCCACCAGGACGAAGGCCACGAGGACGCAGGTCGCGAGGGCGCCGGTCGCGCAGGTGCGTGCCCCGCGGCCGCAGCCCCGCGCGTCGTCAGCCCTCGGTGCCCGGCCTCGAGGCCCCCGGAGCACCCCGGCCATCGCCTCCACCGCGTCGCGCGGGCCGGGTCCGCGGGCCACGCACGTCCCCGGCCGCCGTGACCACGCCGCGGCCGCGCCTCCCCGGACCCGCGGGCAGCAGGGACACCAGTCCCGTGCGGCGCACGGCCGGGGCCACGGGAAGCACTAGCTCCGGGCTCCGTCGCCTCGCGCGGACGGGACCACGGGGAGCCCTGGCTCCCCGCGGCCTGTCCGGCCTCAGCGCTTGGGGGGCGGGTCGCCGAGGGTGGCCTCGACGGTCACGTCGGCGGTCTCGCCCGGCACCAGCTCGAGGTCGCCGGTGATCGAGCCGACCGCGCGCAGGTCGCGCTCGGCCGCGCGGACCGCGTCGAGCGCGGCCGCGGGGCCGCGGACCACGGCGTGCAGCACGGGGGTGCGCATGCCGACCTTGGCGCTCGACTTGGCGCCGCGGATGCCGGCCAGCACCGCGGCCACGGCCTCGACGGCGGTCGGGTCCGCGCCGGCGGCGTCCCCGAGCTCCGCGGTCGTCGGCCACGCCTGCAGGTGCACCGAGCCCGCCTGCCACCACGACCAGGACTCCTCGGTCACGAAGGGCAGGAACGGCGCGAGCAGCCGCAGCTGGACGTGCAGGGCCAGGGCCAGGGTCGAGCGGGCCGAGGCGCGCTCGGGGGAGTCGGCCTCGGCGTACGCCCGCTCCTTGACCAGCTCGACGAAGTCGTCGCAGAAGTCCCAGAAGAACCGCTCCGAGGTCTCCAGCGCCGAGGTGTAGTCGTACGCCGAGAACGCGCGGGTCGCCTCGGTCACGGTGCCGGCGAGCTTGGCCACGAGGGCGCGGTCGACCGGCTCGGTGACCAGGGCGGGGTCGAAGGAGTCGGCGCCCACGCCGCCCAGGACGAACTTGGAGACGTTGAGGATCTTCATCGCCAGCCGACGGCCGACCTTCATCTGGGTCTCGTCGAAGGGCGAGTCCAGACCCGGACGGGCCATCGCGGCGCGCCAGCGGACGGCGTCGGCGCCGTACTTGTCCAGGACGTCGGAGGGCACGACCACGTTGCCCTTGGACTTGCTCATCTTCTTGCGGTCGGGGTCCACGATGAAGCCGGAGATCAAGGCGTGGCTCCACGGCGCCGCGTGGTTCTCGAAGTGGGCGCGCACGACGCGGGAGAACAGCCAGGTCCGGATGATGTCGTGGGCGTGGGTGCACAGGTCCATCGGGAAGACCCGCTCGAACAGGTCGGGGTCCTCCTCCCAGCCGCCGGCGATCTGCGGGGTGAGGGAGGACGTGGCCCAGGTGTCCATGACGTCGGGGTCGCCGACGAAGCCGCCGGGCCGCCCGCGCTGGTCCTCGGCGTAGCCCGAGGGCGCCTGCGTGGAGGGGTCGACCGGCAGCTGCTCCTCGCGCGGCAGCAGCGGGTGGTCGTAGTCGGGCTCGCCCTCGTCGTCGAGGGAGTACCAGACCGGGAACGGGATGCCGAAGAAGCGCTGGCGCGAGATCAGCCAGTCGCCGTTGAGGCCACCGACCCAGTTGTCGAAGCGGTGCTTCATGTGGGCCGGCACCCAGCTGACCTCGGCGCCGCGCTCGAGCATCTCGGCGCGCACGTCGGCGTCGCGGCCGCCGTTGGTGATGTACCACTGCCGGGTGGCCACGATCTCGAGCGGCTTGTCGCCCTTCTCGTAGAAGTTGGCCATCCGCTGCGTCGGCTTGGGCTCGCCCTCGAGGTCGCCGCTCGCGCGCAGCAGCCCCACCATCGCCTCGCGGGCGCTGAAGGTGGTCTTCCCGGCCAGCTCGGCGTACGCCGACGACGCGGCGTCCGAGGTCAGCCAGGCGGGCGTCTCGCGGGTCAGGCGGCCGTCGCGGCCCACGACCGTGCGCACCGGCAGCTGCAGCTCGCGCCACCAGGTGACGTCGGTGAGGTCGCCGAAGGTGCAGCACATGACCAGGCCGGAGCCCTTGTCCATCTCGGCGGCGGCGTGGGCCACGACCGGGATCTCGACCCCGAAGACCGGCGAGGTGACCGTGGTGCCGAACAGGTGCTGGTAGCGCTCGTCGTCGGGGTGGGCGATCAGCGCGACCACGCTCGGGATCAGCTCGGGCCGGGTGGTCTCGATGTGGACCGCGCTCTCGGGGCCCCCGGGGCCCTCGGGGCCCCCGGGGGTGTGGAACGCGACCCGGTGGTAGGCACCGGCGTACTCCCGCGCCTCGAGCTCGGCCTGGGCGACCGCGGTCTGGAAGGTGACGTCCCACAGGGTGGGCGCCTCCTGGAGGTAGGCCTCCCCGCGGGCGAAGTTGCGCAGGAACGCGCGCTGGCTGACCTTCTGGGCCTTCGGGCCGATGGTCGTGTAGTGCTGCTTCCAGTCCACCGAGAGGCCGAGCGTGCGCCACAGGCTCTCGAAGACCTGCTCGTCCTGCTCGACCAGGCGTTCGCAGAGCTCGATGAAGTTGGGCCGGCTGATCGGCACCTGCTTCTTGGGGTCCGGCTTCTCCGGCGGGGTGAAGTCGGCCTGGTAGGGCAGCGAGGGGTCGCAGCGGACGCCGAAGTAGTTCTGCACCCGGCGCTCGGTGGGCAGGCCGTTGTCGTCCCAGCCCATCGGGTAGAACACCGACTTGCCCTGCATCCTCTGGAAGCGGGCGACCAGGTCGGTGTGGGTGTAGGAGAAGACGTGGCCCACGTGCAGCGACCCGGAGACGGTCGGCGGCGGGGTGTCGATGGAGTAGACGTTCGAGCGCGGCTGGGTGCGGTCGAAGGCGTAGGTGTCCTGCGCCTTCCAGCGGCCGGCCCAGGTGTCCTCCAGGCCCTCGAGCACGGGCCGGTCGGGTACGGCGGCCGCAGGAGGTGCGGTCGTCTCGCCGGTCCGGTCGGTCGTGGGCTGCGCAGTCATGGGGCGAACTCTACGTAGCCGTGCGGGGCGGGAGGAAACGAGATCCCCCCGCCCCGCACGCGGACCTCAGCGTCCGGGGACCTGCTCGAAGGACAGGACGGGGTCGCTGGCGCGGTGCGGGCGCTGGGCGGGCACCGTGCGGACCTTGAGCCAGTCGGTCTCGCCGCGGTCCGAGCCGTCGACGGTGACGCGGCGCAGGTCGTCCGAGGAGCCCTTCACGCCGTAGAAGGCCAGCCAAGGGGAGCCGGCGGCCAGCGGGCGGTCCTGGTTGAACCGGTGGGAGTCGCCGTTGAAGAGGTAGGTGGCGCCGTCGAAGCGCCGCGACTCGGTGACCAGGGCCTGCACCAGCGGCTTGAACGCGGAGTAGTCGGAAGCCTGCGGGTCGGTGACGGTGGGGTCGAACATGTCGGCCTGCTGCATCAGGACGACCGCGCGCCGGTGGTGGCGGCGGGCGTCGGCGTACGCCGCGCGCACGTTGGCGATCGCGGCGGCCATGCGGTGGTGCTCCTCGCGGACCTGCTCGGGGGTCGCGGTGGTGTTCCCGATCCCGGTCCAGGGGTTGAGGTCGTCGTTGCTGCCGACCACGTGCAGGGTGGCGAAGGAGAGCCCGCCGGCGACCCAGCGCTGGTTCTCCGGGACGCCGCGGCGGGCCTGGCTGGTGACGGGACGGGACGCGCCCAGGGTGCGGTCGGGGCGGGCGAAGAACAGCTGGCGGACCTTCGCGAGCCGCTCGAGCGGCTGGTAGGCGCCGTTGTTGGCGCGGTGGCAGTCGGTCCACTCGTTGTCGCCGGGCGTGTAGTGCAGCGGGTCGGTGAAGAGGCCGAAGTCGCGTCGGACCTCGGCGAAGCGCGCGTCGTCGCAGGTGGTCGAGCCGCTCTTGATGTCGCCCAGGTGGGTGACGGCCGCGACGTCGGGGTCGTCGTTGATCCCGGCGATGAAGGTGGGGAAGTGCGCCTGGGCGGCGTCGCCGTAGGGCACGTCGCCGATCACCGCGAAGGTGTACGGCGCGGGGGTGTGGTGGTGCCGGCCGGCCCCACCACCCGGGGCGGCGTACGACGGGGTCGCGGCGAGCGAGGCCACCAGCGGCGCGGCGGCGAGGACGGACAGGACGGTCAGGGCGCGGCGGTGCACGGGGCCTCCGAGAGGTGGGTGGGCTGCGGGGTGGGTCGGGTCCGGACGCGGTCCGGCACCCCCGCCAACCTGCTCGGTCCGGCGGTCGGCGGGGCGAACGGCAGGTGGCCGACGCCTGAACAGGCGGGCGGGACCGGCGTGCGTGCGTCCCGCCTAGACTCGACCCCGATGGACCAGACCCCGCCCCCGCCCACGCCCGCTCCCTCGGGCCGCCTCGCCGAGACCTACGACGAGGTGACCGACGCCCTGCTCAGCCGCTGGCCCGAGAGCCGCCTCGAGCCGAGCCTGGACCGGATCCAGGCGCTGACCGAGGTGCTCGGCGACCCCCAGCGCGCCTACCCCGTGGTGCACCTGACCGGCACCAACGGCAAGACCTCGACGGCGCGGATGGTCGAGGCGCTGGTCGTGGCCCTCGGGCTGCGGGTGGGCCGCTTCACCAGCCCCCACCTGGAGTCGATGACCGAGCGGATCAGCCTGGACGGCGAGCCGGTCGACGAGGACACCTTCGTGCGGGCCTTCAACGACGTGGCGCCGTACCTCTCCCTGGTCGACGCCGAGAGCGACCACCCGCTGTCGTTCTTCGAGACCGTCGTGGCGATGGCGTACGCCGCCTTCGCCGACGCCCCGGTCGACGTGGCCGTCGTCGAGGTCGGCATGGGCGGCACCTGGGACGCCACCAACGTGGTCGACGCCGACGTCGCGGTGCTCACCCCGATCGCGGTCGACCACGCGGCGTACCTCGGGGACACCCCGGCCCAGATCGCCCGCGAGAAGGTCGGCATCGTCAAGCCCGGCGCCACCGTCATCAGCGCGGTGCAGTCCGAGGACGTCACCGCCGTGCTGCTCGAGCGCTGCGCCGAGGTCGGCGCGACGCTCCTGCGCGAGGGCCTCGACTTCGGCGTCACCAGCCGGGTCCCGGCGGTCGGGGGACAGGTGCTCGGCCTCCAGGGCCTGCGGGCCTCCTACGAAGAGGTCTTCCTGCCGCTGTACGGCGCGCACCAGGCCCAGAACGCGGCCCTGGCGCTGGCCGCGGTCGAGGCCTTCGTCGGCGGCACCGAGCCACTGGCCGGCGAGGTCGTGGCCGAGGCGTTCGCCGCGGTCACCTCGCCGGGGCGGCTGGAGATCATCCGTCGCTCGCCCACGGTCGTGCTCGACGCCGCGCACAACCCCCACGGCGCCACGGCCCTGGTGAACGCGCTCGAGGACTCCTTCACCTTCTCCCCGCTGATCGGGGTGCTCGGCGTGATGGCCGACAAGGACCACGAAGCGCTGCTCGCCGAGCTCGAGCCCGCCCTGGCGCACGTGGTGTGCACCCAGAACTCCTCCGACCGCTCGCTGTCGGCCGAGGACCTGGCCGAGGAGGCGCGAGGCATCTTCGGCCGCGACCGCGTCAGCGTGGCCGCCTCCCTGGCGGACGCGATCGAGGAGGCCGCGACCCTGGCCGAGGTCGGCGGCGACAGCGGCGAGGCGATCGGCTCCGGCGGCGTCCTGGTCACGGGCTCGGTCGTCACCGTGGGGGAGGCCCGCGCCCTGCTGCGGCCCCGCCGCCGCGACGACGGCTCGCGGCTCGGCTCGCCGGTCATCCCCACCGCGGTGGCGGTCCCGACGGGCCTCGAGGACCTCGACGAGCTGGGGGACGAGATCGACGGCTGGGACGGCGAGGGCGACGGCGACCCGATGAGCGGCCTGCTCCGCCACCAGCAGGAGCAGGACGATCCCGACGACGGCGACGAGCCCGAGGACGGGGAGCGGGACTGATGCAGCGGCGGTTGTGCGCGGCGATCCTGACCCTCGAAGCGATCGCCTTCGGGCTGAGCGCCCCGGTGCTGATCTCGGTGGCCGGGGTCTCCGCGGGGGCCGGCCTGGTCATCGGGCTGGGCCTGGCCGTGGCCTGCCTGGTGGTCGCCGGGCTGCTGCGCGCCCCGTGGGCCTACGCCCTGGGCTGGGCCATCCAGGTCGCCGCGGTCCTGGTGGGGATCCAGGTCTCCACCATGTACGTCGTCGGCGGCGTCTTCCTCGCGCTGTGGGCCACGGCGTACTTCCTGGGCCGCAAGATCGAGCGCGAGCGCGCCGAGTGGGAGCGCACCGGGAACTACCCGGGAGCCCCGTCGGGCCAGGGTCGGCTAGGTTGACGCCCATGTCCGCTCAGACGCCCACCCAGCGCACCCTCGTCCTGCTCAAGCCCGACGCCGTGCGTCGCGGGCTGGTGGGCGAGATCCTGTCCCGCTTCGAGGCCAAGGGCCTCACGATCGTGGCCCTGGAGCAGCGCCACATCGACGCGGCCCAGGCCGACGCGCACTACGCCGAGCACGTCGAGCGCGACTTCTACCCGCCGCTGCGCGAGTTCGTCACCAGCGGCCCGCTGGTGGCCCTCGTGCTCGAGGGCGACGAGGCGATCGAGGTCGTGCGCGGCCTCAACGGCGCCACCGACGGCCGCAAGGCGGCCCCGGGCACCATCCGCGGCGACCTGTCGCTGAGCAACCGCGAGAACCTCGTGCACGGCTCGGATGGCGAGGAGTCGGCCACCCGCGAGATCGGGCTCTGGTTCCCCCACCTGTAGTCCCCGCCCCCGGGTGAGCCTCCCGACCTGAGGCCCCGGACGCGGCCGCCCGGTCACACGGGTCACATCGGCCACTCCGCTCGCAGCGTGTCGTCGCGGCTGGGTGCCTCGACGTACCTAGGCTTCGCAGGACGGGTGGGTGCTGGTCACCGACCCGCCTTCCTCAGACCACTGCAGCAGCGAGGCGACACCGATGGCCAACAGTCTCATCGGCCGCGACATGGCGGTCGATCTCGGCACGGCGAACACGCTCGTCTACGTCCGCGGCCGGGGCGTGCTCGTCGACGAGCCCTCCGTCGTGGCGATGAACACCCAGACCCACGAGATCCTCGCGGTCGGCCACGAGGCGAAGCGGATGATCGGGCGCACCCCCGACGGCATCACGGCCATCCGGCCGCTCAAGGACGGCGTCATCGCCGACCTCGACGCGACCGAGGAGATGCTGCGCCACTTCATCCAGCAGGTCCACCGCCGGCGCTACTTCGCCAAGCCGCGGATGATCATCTGCGTGCCCAGCGGCGTGACCGCGGTGGAGCAGCGCGCCGTCAAGGAGGCCGGCTACCAGGCCGGCGGTCGACGGGTCTACATCATCGAGGAGCCGATGGCCGCGGCCATCGGCGCCGGCCTGCCCGTGCACGAGGCGACCGGCAACATGGTCGTCGACATCGGCGGCGGCACCACCGAGGTGGCCGTGATCTCCCTCGGCGGCCTCGTCACCACCCTGAGCGTGCGCACCGCGGGCGACGAGCTCGACGGCGCGATCGTGGCGTGGATGAAGAAGGAGCACTCCCTGATGCTGGGGGAGCGCACCGCCGAGGAGATCAAGATGACGCTGGGGTCGGCGTACCCCCTGCCCCAGGAGCGCCAGGCCGAGGTGCGCGGACGCGACATGGTCTCGGGCCTGCCCCGCACGGTGACGGTCTCCAGCAGCGAGATCCGCCGCGCGATCGAGGAGCAGCTGCACGCCATCGTCGACGCGGTCCGCACCACCCTGGACCAGACCCCGCCCGAGCTGGCCGGCGACATCATGGACCGCGGCATCGTGCTCACCGGCGGCGGCGCCCTCCTGATGGGCCTCGACGAGCGGATCCGCCACGAGACCGACATGCCCGTGCACGTCGCCCGCGACCCGCTGACCTCGGTCGCGCTCGGGGCCGGCAAGTGCATCGAGGAGTTCGAGGCCCTCCAGCAGGTCCTGGTCTCGGACCGCCGCCGATGACGCGCGACCAGAAGCGGTTGCGCAGCCTGCGCTCGGGTGGCGCGATCGGGCGCCGGCCGCGCCTCGACGACGACGACCGCACCGGCTTCGGCCGGCAGCGGGGCACCTCCTCGGCCCTGGTCGTGGGCCTCCTGGCCGCCGCCTCGGTGGCGGTGATCACCGTCGACGCCGCCGGTGGGGACTCCTCGCCGATCGGCCCGGCCCGCTCGGCCGTGGCCAGCGTGATCGGCCCGGTGGAGTCCGGCACCGCCTCCGCCGTGCGCCCGGTGCGCGACACCCTGGACTACTTCAGCTCCAACGACTCCCTGCGCTCGGACGTGGCCCGGCTCTCGGCGCAGAACTCGCGCCTGCGCTCGGAGGTGGAGCAGACCCCGCTCGACCGCAACCGGCTCGCCGAGCTCGACGGCCTGACCCGCACCGCCAACCAGACCGGCTACGCGCTGGTCGCCGCGCGCGTGGTCGGCATGGGGCCGATGCAGTCCTTCTCCCGCACCGTGACGATCGACGCCGGGACCTCCTCGGGGATCCGCAAGGACATGACGGTGCTGAACAACGACGGCCTGGTGGGCCGGGTGGTCAGCGCCACGCGCAGCACCGCCACCGTGCTCCTCGTCCTCGACACCGAGTCGGTCGTGGGCGGACGCCTGGGCTCCAGCATGGAGATCGGCTTCCTGCGGGGCCGCGGCGTCACCGGCCAGCGCGGCCGCCTCGACATGGACCTGCTCGACCGCTCGGTGACCCCGGCCGCCGGGGACGTCGTGGTCACCTGGGGCAGCCAGGGCGGCAAGCCGTACGTCGCCGGCATCCCGATCGGCAAGGTCGAGTCCGTCTACTCCACCCCGCGCGAGCTGGCCAAGCACGCCGTGATCGACCCGTACGTCGACTTCACCTCCCTCGACGTCGTCGGGGTCGTGGTGCCGAAGACGACCACGGGCGACCGCACCGTCCTCAACGGCACCGGAGGCCGACGATGAACCTCTCCCGCACCGGTCTGGTGACCCTGGTCGTGCTGCTGGCGGTCGTGCTCCAGGTGGCCGTGTTCAGCCTGTTCTCGGTCAACGGCGTCGTGCCCAACCTGGCCCTGCTGGTCGTGGTCGCGGCCTCGATCGCGCGCGGTCCGCAGACCGGCGCGGTGGTCGGCTTCGCCGCCGGCCTGCTCCTCGACCTCGCCCCGCCGGCCGACCACGTCGCCGGCCGCTGGGCGCTGGCCTTCGTGCTCGTCGCGGTGCTCGCCGGGCGCGTGCGGGCCGACGCCCGCCGCAGCCCCGTGGCCGGGATGCTCACCGTCGCGGTGTGCTCGTTCGTGGCCACGTCGGTCTTCGCGCTGACCGGTCAGCTGCTCGGGGACCACGCGCTCCCCGCGGGCCAGGTGCTCCAGGTCGTCGGCATCGCCCTGCTGTGGGACGTCGCCGTGACCCCGCTCCTGCTGCCGCCGCTGCTCGCGCTGTTCGACCGCACCCGCACCCGCACCACCGAGCCGGCCTTCTAGGCCGGGCTGACCGAGGACCCCCGGACCACCATGGCTGCCGCCTTCATCCGCCCCGACGCCGCGCACAAGAGCAGGCTGCGCCTGTTCGTCGTGCAGGCGTTGGTGCTCTCGCTCTTCTTCACCCTCTTCACGCGGCTGTGGTACATGCAGGTCGCGACCGGTGAGGACTACCAGACCGCGGCCGCGCACCAGTCCGTGCGCGACGTCGTCCAGCAGCCCGCCCGCGGCCTGATCGTCGACGACCAGGGTCGACCGCTGGTGGCCAACCGGGCCAGCTGGGTGGTCAGCATCGACCGCACGCTGTTCGGCAAGCTCGACAGCGCCACCCGCGACCGCACGCTGCGTCGGCTCTCCACCGTCGTCCACGAGCCGGTCGCCGCCATCCAGGCCCGGATCCTGTCCTGCGGTGCGCCCGGGTCGGCCAAGGGCACCTGCTGGAACGGCTCGCCCTACCAGCCCGTCCCGGTCGCGCGCGACGTGCGCCAGAAGATCGCGGTCAAGCTGCTCGAGCAGTCCGAGGAGTTCCCCGGCGTGCTGGCCCAGCAGGACAGCGTGCGCGCCTACCCCTCGCCGTACGGCGTGAACGGCGCGCACGTCCTGGGCTACCTGAGCCCGATCACCCAGGGCGAGCTCGACACCGCCAAGAAGGACGACGACACCTCGCTCAACGGCGCCTCCGTGGTGGGCCGGGCCGGTGTGGAGAAGGCCTACGACCGCTACCTGCGCGGCACGCCGGGCTACACCCAGGTCGCGGTCGACTCGATGGGCCGCGTGCTCGGGGAGTCCGGCAAGGTCGACCCCAAGCCCGGTGACACGCTCGTCACCTCGATCGACGCCGACGTGCAGGCCTACGTCGAGAAGCAGCTGCACGGCGCGATGATGACCGCGCGCGGCACCTTCGACAAGGTGACGGGGAAGAACTACGTCGCCGACAGCGGCGCCGCGGTCGTGATGGAGGCCAAGACCGGTCGCATCGTCGCCCTGGCCAGCCAGCCGACGTACGACCCGACGGTGTGGTCAGGCGGCATCAGCAGCAAGGAGCTGGCCAAGCTCTACAGCAAGGACTCCGGCGACCCGTTGCTCTCGCGCGCCACCCAGGGCCAGTACGCCCCCGGCTCGACGTGGAAGCCGATCATGACCGTCGGCGCCCTGAACAACGGCTTCTCCCAGAACACCTCGCTGGACTGCTCCTCGGGTCTCCAGGTCGGCAACCGCTGGTTCAAGAACTACGAGTCGGCCTCCTACGGGTACATCTCCTTCGCCCGGGCCCTGGAGCTCTCCTGCGACACGTTCTTCTACCGCGTCGGCCTGAGCTACTGGAACAAGTACGGCAGCGACCCGACGAACGTGGACGCCAAGGACCCGCTGGTCGACACGGCCAAGGACTTCGGGTTCGGCCAGACCACCGGCAGCGACGTCACGGGCGAGGCCTCGGGCCGGATCGCGGACCGGAAGTGGAAGTACTCCTACTGGAAGGCCATGAAGGGCTACTACTGCAAGGTCGACAAGCAGAACACGACCGGGCAGCGCGACTTCCTGCACGTCTTCGCCCACGAGTTCTGCCTCGAGGGCTACAACTACCGGGCCGGTGACGCGGTCAACTACGTGATCGGCCAGGGCGACACGATGGTCACGCCCCTGCAGCTGGCCCGCGCCTACTCGGCGCTGTCCAACGGCGGCAAGCTGATGGAGCCCCAGGTCGCCAAGGCGATCGTGAGCCCCGACGGCAAGCTGATCAAGGAGATCGCCCCGAAGGTGACCCGCCGGATCCACTCCTCCAAGGCGGCCCTGGCCTACGTCGACAACGCCCTCAAGGGCACGCCGCGCGAGGGCACCCTGGCCTGGAAGTTCGGCGGCTTCCCGCTGGACAAGGTGGTGCTGCGCGGCAAGACCGGCTCGGCCGAGGTCTACGGCAAGCAGAGCACCTCGTGGGTCGCGACCTACACCAAGGACTACGTCGTCATCATGGTGATCACCCAGGGCGGCACCGGCTCGGGAACCTCCGGCCCGGCCGTGCGCAAGATCTGGGAGCACCTCTACGGCATCACCGGCTCCGAGGTGAAGCCCGCGAAGGCGGCCATCCCCGGCACCGTCCCGCCCGCCGGGCTGCCGACGTTCGCCACGGACGGCTCGATCCTGCCGCCCTCGAGGAAGGGGTCCGCACGATGACCGTCCTGCCCATGAGCCGGCTCTCGGTGTCCCGCACCCGGGTGGCCGTGCCCCGCCTGGACTGGGTCCTGCTGGGCTCGGCCGCCGTGATCACCGCCGTCGGCACGCTGCTGGTGTGGTCCGCGACGGCCCACAACGACGTGCTGACCGGCGGCCAGTCCACGGCGTACCTCCACAAGCACCTGGTCAACATCCTGATCGGCATCGTCCTGGGCGTCGCGGTGGCCGCGACCGACCACCGGTGGGTCCGCATCCTCACCCCCCTGGTGTACGCCGGCTCCGTGGTCGGCCTGCTCCTGGTGCTGGTGATGGGCTCGACCATCAACGGCTCCCGGTCGTGGCTGGTGATCGGCGGGATGTCGATCCAGCCGGCGGAGTTCGCCAAGCTCGCCGTCGTGATCGGGATGGCGATGGTGATCGCCGAGCGCACCGAGAGCGCCCGCACCCGCGAGATCGGCAAGGTCGACGTCGCCCTGATGGGCGCCGTGGCCGGCCTGCCCGCGCTGCTGATCATCGCCCAGCCCGACCTCGGCACCATGCTGGTGCTCTCGGCGACCGTCTTCGGCGTCCTCGCCGTCGCGGGCACGCCCCGTCGCTGGCTGATCGGGCTGTTCCTGTCCGGCGCGACGCTGGCCACCGTGGCGATCTCGGCGGGCCTGCTCAAGCAGTACCAGATCAACCGCTTCATGGCCTTCACGAACCCGGCGCTCGACCCCCGGGGCGCGGGCTACAACACCACCCAGGCCCGGATCGCGATCGGCAACGGCGGACTCTTCGGCCAGGGCCTCTTCGGTGGGTCGCAGACCCGCTCGCGCTTCGTCCCCGAGCAGCACACCGACTTCGTCTTCACCGTCGCCGGCGAGGAGCTCGGGCTGGTCGGTGCGGGCCTGCTGATCCTGCTCTTCGCGGTGCTGCTGTGGCGGGCGCTGACGATCTCGCGCCAGGCCGAGGACATGTTCGGCCGGGTCGCCGCGGCGGGCATCGCCTGCTGGTTCGCCTTCCAGACCTTCCAGAACGTCGGGATGTGCCTGGGGATCATGCCGGTGACCGGCGTGCCCCTGCCGCTGGTCTCCTACGGCGGGTCGTCCATGTTCGCCTCGATGGCGGCCCTGGGGCTGCTGCAGAACATCGCCATGCGCGGCAGCGCCAACCACCGGGACCTGCGCCGCACCTGAGCCAGCTGCCCGTCGGCCGGTCTCAGGGCTGGACCGAGAGCACCAGGTAGGCGGCCATCACGACCAGGTGGACGCCGCCCTGGAGCCGGGTGGCGCGCCCCGGGACCACGGTCAGCACGCTGATCACCGCGGTCAGCGCGAGCAGGACCACGTGGGTCTGGTCCAGGCCGAGGTTGAGCGGGCCGTCGAGCCAGATCGTGGCGATCGCGATGGTCGGGATGGTCAGGCCGATGCTCGCCATCGCCGAGCCGAGCCCGAGGTTGAGGCTGATCTGGGTGCGGCCACGGCGGGCGGCGTTGATCGCGGCGATGGACTCCGGGAGCAGCACCAGCAGCGCGATCACGACGCCGACGACCGCCTGGGGGAGCCCGGCGCCGCTGACGGCCTTCTCGATCGGCTTGGACTCGATCTTGGCCAGGCCCACGACCGCCACCAGCGAGACCAGCAGCAGGCCCAGGCTGATCCACGTGCGCCGGTCCGAGGGCCGCGCGGCGTGGTCCTCCTCGGGCAGGGTCTCGCCGCCGGTGCCGACGGGCAGGAAGAAGTCGCGGTGCCGCACGGTCTGGGTCACCACGAACAGCGCGTAGAGCGCCAGCGAGGCCAGCGCCACGAAGGTGAGCTGGGAGCCGGAGAACTCCGGGCCGCGGGTGGTGGTGGTGTAGTTCGGCAGCACCAGGCAGGTGGTGGCGAGCGTGATCACGCAGGCCAGCGCACCGCCGGTGCCCTCGGCGTTGAACTGGGTGGTCCCGAACTTGACCGCCCCGACCAGCAGGCTCAGGCCCACGATGCCGTTGCAGGTGATCATCACCGCGGCGAAGACGGTGTCGCGGGCCAGCGTCGAGACGTCGGGCCCGCCGCCCAGCATCAGGGTGAGGATCAGGGCGACCTCGATCACGGTCACCGCGACCGCGAGCACCAGCGAGCCGAACGGCTCACCCACGCGGTGGGCCACCACCTCGGCGTGGTGCACCGCCGCCAGGACGGCGGCGCCGAGCATCACCGCGACCAGGACCAGCCCGACGGCGCCGGGCGTGCGGCCCCAGGTGACGGCGAGGGCCACCAGTGCCGCGGGTGGCGCGACCTCGGTCCAGCTCAGACGGCGGTCGTGGGGATCACGCATGCCCCGAAGCCTACGGAGACGGCGGGCGCGGGGTGGGCACCTGGTCGCGCCGCCCACCGTCGGCCGCGGGCAGCGTGACGGTCACCGTGGTGCCGGGGCCCTCGTTGCGCACGGCCCGGATGGTGCCCCCGTGGCGGCGCACGATCCGCTTGCACAACGCCAGGCCCAGCCCGGAGCCGTCGTAGGTCTCCTGCACGGTCGAGGCGCGACGGAACGGCTCGAACACCGCCGCCTCCTCGCCCGCCGGGATGCCGATCCCGGCGTCGACGACCTGCACGTGGACCCACCCCCGCTCGGGCAGGCTGGTGCTGCGCACGGCCACGCGCGCCTGCTCCCCGGGCAGGGAGTACTTGACCGCGTTGCCGATCAGGTTGACCAGCAGGTGCTGGAGCAGGGTGGGGTCGGCGCGGACGACGTCGGGGGTCTCCAGGGTGAAGTCGGCTCCGGGGTGGGTCGCGGCGATCGCCTCGACGACCGGTTGCAGCGCGACGGCCTCGGTCTGGACGCTGCCCTCGCGGACCACGTTGTAGGTCAGCCAGTCCTCGATCTCGCGGGCCATCCGGCCGGTCGCCTGCAGGCCCCGGGTCAGGGCGTCCTCGGCGGTGCGCGGGTCCTCGCCGACCGCGTCGTGGGCCACCTCGATCCAGCCCTGGACGGCCGCCAGCGGGCTCTTCAGGTCGTGGGCGGCGACGGCGGCGAAGCTGGCCAGCTCCTCGATGCGGGCCCGCTCGGTGGTGATGTCGCGCACGATGGCCACGACGCTGCTGGACCCGGCGTACTGCACCCGGGCGAGCTGCACCGCCAGGATCCGTACGCCGTCCTCGGACCCGTCGCGGTTGAAGGGGTAGGTGAACGTCGAGGCCTCGCCCATCCGACGCAGCCAGCGCGCGGGCTCGGACCGCAGCCGCTCGTGGCCCAGCACGTCGACCGCGGCACCGTTGTGGAGCAGCACGGTGCCGTCGGCGTCGAGCAGCACCAGGGCCTCGTTGATCGCCTCGAAGACCGTGCCGAGCAGGCCCGCCTGGTCGACGGCCTCCTGCCGGTGGCGCACGACCTCGGCGGCGAGGAACGCGCGCTGGTCGCGGACGAGGCTGAGCAGCAGCACGGTGAAGACGAAGGAGGCCATCAGGGCGTCCATCACCAGCACGGTGACGAGGTCGTCGGAGTCGTAGCTGCGCGAGAGGGTGGGCAGGGTCTGGACGACCACCACCGCCAGGGTGCCGGTGAGGCTGAAGGCCGCGGAGCTCCACGGACCCAGCGACAGCCCGGCCCAGATCGCCGGCAGCAGCACGATCCAGGTGAGCGGGAGGTCGCGCCAGGTCAGCACGGCGCCCAGGCACGCGGCCGTCACCAGCAGCAGGCCGTAGGCGTCGATGATCCGGGTCGGGATCGCCTCGCTGCGCGGGCGTCGCGTCACCAGCAGCAGCAGGCAGGCGCAGCCCACGAAGACCCAGGCGGCGCTGAGCACGACCCACCACAGCAGGTCGAAGGCGTCGCTGGTGATCCACGTGCCCGCCGCGGGACCGAGGGGGAGGACCACGACCGCGCCCAGGAGGCTGGCCTGGGCCAGCGCGCTCACGTCGCGGGGACGGTGCGGCGTGAGGTTGTCGTCGCCGGTGCGCCAGCGGTAGAAGGCCAGCGTGACCGCGGCCTGCACGACGGCACCGAGCGAGGCCCGCGCGGCCAGCGGCACGTCCTGGCCGAGTGTGAGGTACGTCGCGTACTGCACCACCCCCGACATCACCAGCGTCATGGCCGTCCGGGGCCAGCGCTGCTCGCCACCGGGCACCCAGGCCACGAGCAGCCACAAGAAGGTGAGCACGCCCGCCGGGCGCAGCGAGCTGATCTCACCGCCCGAGGCGGTGCTCAGCTGGAGCAGCAGCGCCACAGGGGTGAGCACGAGGCACACCAGCCACAGCATCAACGTCGTGCGCACCGTGAGGCGGCGCGATGGTCGCCAGGGCAGGGCAGAGTCAGCCACCCCCGACCCCCCTATCAAGCTCGGGTTGGAACCGTGTCTGGGCGGACACGTAAGGTGGGTTATCCCCGAATAGTGGAAGGTTGAACATGTCCGTCTCACCTGGTGAGTCGCTCTTCCCCCAGCTCGAGCCGCTGCTTCCGACGGTGAGCAAGCCCATCCAGTACGTCGGTGGCGAGCTCAACTCGGTGAGCAAGGAGTGGGGTCCCGACGACGCGACGGTCCGGTGGGCGCTGATGTACCCCGACGCCTACGAGGTCGGCCTGCCCAACCAGGGCGTCCAGATCCTCTACGAGGTCCTCAACGAGCGCGAGGCGACCATCGCCGAGCGGACGTACGCCGTGTGGCCCGACATGGAGGCCGTCATGCGCGAGCACGGCATCCCGCAGTTCACCGTCGACGGCCACCGCAACCTGCGCGACTTCGACGTCTTCGGCCTCTCCTTCTCCACCGAGCTCGGCTACACCAACATGCTCACCGCCCTGGACCTGGCCGGCATCCCGCTGCACGCCGCCGACCGCGGCGAGGACGACCCGGTCGTGCTGGCCGGCGGCCACTCGGCGTTCAACCCCGAGCCGATCGCCGACTTCGTCGACGCGGCCGTGCTCGGCGACGGCGAGGAGGTCGTGCTCGCGATCACCGAGGTCGTGCGCGAGTGGAAGGGCGAGGGTCGCCCCGGCGGTCGCGAGGGCCTGCTGCTGCGGCTCGCGGCCAGCGGCGGCGTCTACGTGCCGGCGTTCTACGACGCGGCGTACGCCCCGGACGGTCGGCTCGTGGCCACGGCCCCCAACCGTCCCGGCGTCCCCGACCGGGTGCGCAAGCACACGCTGATGGACCTCGACTCCTGGCCCTACCCGCGCAAGCCGCTGGTGCCCCTGGCCGAGACCGTGCACGAGCGCTTCAGCGTCGAGATCTTCCGCGGCTGCACCCGTGGCTGCCGCTTCTGCCAGGCCGGGATGATCACTCGCCCGGTGCGCGAGCGCTCGCTGAGCACGATCGCGGACATGGTCGAGAACGGCATCCGCTCGACCGGCTTCGAGGAGGTCGGGCTGCTCTCGCTCTCCAGCGCCGACCACACCGAGATCGGCGAGGTCGCCAAGGGCCTGGCCGACCGCTACGAGGGCTCCAACGTCTCGCTCTCGCTGCCCAGCACGCGCGTGGACGCCTTCAACATCACCCTGGCCAACGAGTTCTCCCGCAACGGGCGGCGCTCGGGGCTGACCTTCGCCCCCGAGGGCGGGTCGGAGCGGATGCGCAAGGTGATCAACAAGATGGTCACCGAGGAGGACCTGATCCGCACGGTCGCGGCGGCGTACTCCCACGGGTGGCGGCAGGTGAAGCTCTACTTCATGGTGGGGCTGCCGACCGAGACCGACGAGGACGTCCTCCAGGTCGCCGACCTCGCCCGCAAGGTGATCGCCAAGGGCCGCGAGGTGACCGGGCACAACGACATCCGCTGCACCGTGTCCATCGGCGGGTTCGTGCCCAAGCCGCACACGCCGTTCCAGTGGGCGCCGCAGCTCGACGTCGCCACCACCGACGACCGGCTCAAGAAGCTGCGCGACCTGGTGCGCTCGGACAAGAAGTTCGCCCGGGCGATCGGTTTCCGCTACCACGACGGCAAGCCCGGCATCATCGAGGGACTGCTGTCGCGGGGCGACCGCCGCGTGGGTCGCGTGATCGAGGACGTGTGGCGCGCGGGCGGCCGGTTCGACGGCTGGAGCGAGCACTTCTCCTACGACCGCTGGATCGCCGCCACCGAGTCCGGCCTGGCCGGCACGGACGTCGACCTCGACTGGTTCACCACCCGCGAGCGCACCTACGACGAGGTGCTCCCCTGGGACCACCTCGACTCCGGGCTGGACAAGGACTGGCTCTGGCAGGACTGGGAGGACGCCCTCGACGCCGACTCGATCGACGTCGAAGACTGCCGCTGGACCCCCTGCTACGACTGCGGCGTCTGTCCCGAGATGGGCACCGACATCCAGATCGGCCCCACGGGCCAGCAGCTGCTGCCGCTCAGCGTGGTCTGAAAGGGGGCGCGGGGCGCTTCGGGGCGTTCTCGGCCGTCGAGTGCCACGTGGGGGTCGTGGGTGGGTACTCGGGTCGAGCGAGCCCAGCGGGGCGCTGCGAGGGTTGAGTGGAACGTCAGCGTCGTGGATCGGCTCGACTGAGGACGCTGGTGTTCCACTCGACGTACGACACACGCGGTCACGTTGCGCCGACGGGCAGGCCTCGTCCGACGAGCGTCCCGGGCGTCGAGTGCCACCTCAGGGTCGTGAGTGGGCGTTCCGGACGACGCTGGTGTGGCACTCGAGGTCTGCCGTGGGTCGTTTCGACGACGCTCGCTGGCGCTCGCTGCTCGACCGGCGTACGCCGCGAGTCGGCGGCGGGAGCGTCAGATCGTGCCGCGGGCGAGGCCGATCAGGCGGTCGAGGATGCGGTCGCCGTCGGAGCGCAGGCCGTTGTGGTGGTGCTCGTCGCTGAGCCAGGGGCGCATGCCGGGCAGCAGGTCGGCCGTCTCCTCGGAGAAGGTGCGGTCGACGAAGGCGTCGTTGGCGTAGATCGCCGCCGCGCACGGCACGTCGGTCGCGGCGAGGGCGTCGGCGTCGTACAGGCGGGGCCAGTCCTGGTCGGCGAGGAGGCCGGCGACCTCGGCGTACGGGCGCAGGGCGGGGGTGTCCTCGAAGTGCCAGGGGAAGAGGTGCTCGCCCGTGAGCAGGATCGAGGCCGGGTCGGCGACGTCCTCGGGCTGGGCGCGGTCGGCGGCCCACCGGGTGGCGCCGCCGTCGGCGTAGCAGGACTCGTGGACGACGGCGTAGAGCGGGTTGCGGCCGCCGAAGGTCAGCATCCCCTCGAGGTCGTGACCGAAGGCGGGGGAGCGGTGGTCGCGCTCGAGCAGGTAGTGGATCGCCTCCGAGCCGCCGTCCATGCCGAGCTGGTTGCCGATGGTGCGCAGCAGCCGCGCGGTGGCGGGGGTGCCGTCGGGCAGCAGGACCTCGCCCGCGTCGGCCAGGCCGACCAGCTCGCGCAGCCGCTCGGCGTCGCCGGGGAAGCGGCGGTGGTGGGCGAGGTCGAGGCGGCGCACGCTCGCGAAGGTGGCGGCGTACACCTCCGCCGGGTCGCGACCGACCGGCGGCAGCCCGCCGGTGAAGAAGGCCTCCCGCACGCTGTCGGGGTGGGCGCTGAGGTAGCGGAGGGCGCAGAAGCCGCCGAACGACTGCCCCAGCAGGCTCCAGCGACGTACGCCGAGGTGCTCGCGCAGCGCCTCGGCGTCGCGGACGATGCTGTCGGCCCGGAAGTGCGTGAGGTACGCCGCGTCGGCCGCCGGGTCGGCGACGGACCCGCCCCCGCCCACGCCGTACGCCGTCGACAGGCCGGTGCCGCGCTGGTCCAGCAGCAGCACCCGGAACTCGCGCAGCGCCCGACCCAGCCAGCCGGGGGAGAGCGGACGCCCCGTCGGCCTCGGTGACTCCCCGCCCGGGCCGCCCTGGAGGAACAGCAGGTAGGGCCGGTCCTCGCCGCCGGGCACGGCCACCTCGCGGGCGTGCACCTCGATCGTGGGCCCGGCCGGGGCGTCGTGGTCCAGCGGGACCGTGATCCGGTGGTCGGTCAGCACGAGGCCGGGGACGCGCAGGGGGCGGGCGGGAGTCGCGGGGCTGGTCACCCGCCGAGGCTAGTCCGGACCGGTCCTGGCGAGCCCGCGGGAGGTTCACCCCGCTTCCGGCCGGGGTGTCCACCCACTGGGATAGTCCAGGATCCCGGCATACCGGAAACCCCCCTGACGGAGCCGCTGACCCGTGCCTAGCGTCGACGGAACGTCTCATCAGGGAGTGAACGACATGGGAGCCACCACCACGAGGAAGACCACCGTCCTGACCGCCGCCGTCGCGGCGCTGACCACCGCCGGGGGCCTGGCCGCCGCGCCACCGGCCGGGGCCGCCGGGAGCAGCGGCCCCGGGAGCCGGGACGCCGAGCTGGCCCGGGGCAGGGTCCTGAGCAGCACCGTCGCGGCGCCGTTCCAGGTGGCCGTGCACGGCCACCGCGTCTACTACACCGACGGGGTCGCGGGCACCGTGAACCTCGTGCGCCGCGGCCCCGACCGCGTCCTGGCGCGGGCGCCCGGGGAGATCGCGGGGGTCGAGCTCGCCCCCCGACGCCACACGATGGCCTTCACCAGCAGCACGGCGTCGGGCACCGCCCTGACCATCCGTCGTGCCGGCCGCGCCGACGTGGTGGCCGACCTGTCCGGCTACGAGCAGCGGGTCAACCCCGACGGAGGGCAGCACTACGGGGTCGCCGGGGCCGTGAGCCCGTGCGCGGCCACCTGGTTGAAGACGGCGACCGGGCAGGACGCCGCCTACACCGGCGAGGTCGACTCCCACCCCTACCAGGTGGCCTACCTGGGGCGGGGGGCCTGGGCGGTGGCCGACGCCGCGGGCAACGACGTCCTGAGGGTGGACCGACGGGGACGGGTCTCGACGCTCGCGGTGCTCCCGCCCCAGCCGGTGAAGATCACCCGGTCCATGGCCGCGGCGCTGCACGCCCCCGACTGCGTCGTGGGCCTGACCTACGCCTTCGAGCCGGTGCCGACCGACGTCGAGCGCGGCCCCGGGGGCGGCCTCTGGGTCACGACGCTGCCGGGCGGGCCGGAGGACGCCAGCCTCGGCGCACGGGGATCGGTCTACCGGCTCTCCTCCCGCGGTGCGGCCCGCTCCCTCGCGACCGGGTTCGCCGGCGCGACCAACCTCGCCGTCACCCGTCGGGGCACGATCTTCGTCGTGGAGCACTTCGCCGACAAGGTCACCCGGCTGCGTGACGGGCGCCGCTCGACGGTGCTGCGCCTGCCCCGCGTGGTCTCGGTGGAGACGCGACCCGGCCGGATGTACGTCGGGCAGCTGGGCGACCTGTCCTTCAGCGACCCGAAGGCGCCGCCGACCGTCACCTCACCGGGCAGCGTGCGGGTCTACCGCCGCTGAGCCGAGGGGCCGGCCGGCTCCCCGGTCCGGTCGGCCCCACGGTCCCGGAGCTGGTCCTCGACGTGGGCGGGGCGCGAGACCGCCAGGCCCACCAGGAGCTGCGGCACCGTCAGGCCCAGCAGCACGAGCAACGGGACCGTCCAGCCGCCGCTGAGGTCGCGCAGCAGCCCGATGCCGAACGGCCCCGTGCCCGCGATCAGGTAGCCCGTCGACTGCGCGAAGCCCGACAGCGCGGCGGTGCCCCCGGGTGTCCGCGCCCGCAGCCCGATCAGGGTCAGGATCAGCGGGAAGGTCGTGGTGCCGACGCCGACGAACACCGCCCACACCCACGCGCCGCCCCGCGGGTCGAGGACCAGCCCGAGGTAGCCGACCGGGTAGCAGGCCATCACCGCGCACAGCAGCCAGCGCTGGTCCTGCAGCCGGCCCACCAGGGTAGGGATGGCGAAGGACAGCGGGATGCTGACCCCGGTGATCACCCCGAGCAGCAGCCCGGCGGTGTGGGCGGGGAAGCCGGCGTCGCGGTAGACCTGGGCGAACCAGCCGAAGATCGAGTACGCCTGCAGGCTCTGCAGCCCGAAGAAGACGGCCATCAGCCAGCCCAGCCGGGTGCGGGCCACGTCGCCGAGACCGATCGGGCCCGACCCGGGCGCCTCGGGGCGACGGTCGTGGCGGGCGAGGGCCAGCCACGGCACGACCGCGATCGCCGCCGTGGCGGCCCACACCAGCAGACCCGAGCGCCACCCGGCGTACGCCTCGGCGACGGGGACCGTGGCCACCGACGCCGAGGTCAGCCCGATCGCCAGGGAGGTCGAGTAGATCGAGGTCATCAGCCCGACGCGGTCGGGGAAGTGCAGCTTGACCAGCGAGGGGAGCAGCACGTTGGCCGAGGCCATGCCGGCCAGGGCGACCAGGGAGAGCAGCAGGAACGCCGGGACCGAGGACACCGCCGCACGCCCGCTCAGGCCCACGACCACGGCCAGCAGCGCGACCAGGGTGAAGCGGTGCATCCCCACCAGCCGGGCCATCCGCGGCGCGAGGGCGCCGAACAGCGCGAAGGCCAGGACCGGCAGCGAGGTCAGCAGGCCGGTCTCGACGCCCGACATGCCCAGGCCCCGGCGCACGTCGCCCAGCACCGGGCCGACGCTGACGGCGGCCGGGCGCAGGTTGAAGGCCAGCACCACGATGCCGACGACGACGAGGGCACGCTGGACCCGGTTCTCCTGCTGATCGCTCACCTCGGCATCCTGCCGCCCGCCGCCGTCCGCCGTCCGGGCGGGTCTGTCGGTGACCGGTGCCACCATGAGCGCGTGCTCACCGTGACCGCCGCCCAGCGCCGGGCCCGCCTCGTGCGTCGACACCTGCTGACGCCCGCGGCCCGGTCGACGGCCACGGTGGAGGAGGTGGTCGCGGCGCTGACCTGCCTGCACGCGACCGAGCCCGCCACCGTCCACCTCTCGGTGGCGGCCCGCAGCCCCGCCGACCGGGCCGCGGTCGAGCAGGCGCTGTACGTCGACCGCACCGTGGTCAAGCAGCTGGCGATGCGCCGCACGCTGTTCGCCTTCCCGGCCGAGGTGCTGCCGCACGTCTGGGTCAGCGCCTCGGCCCGGGTGGCCGGTCAGCTGAGCACGCGGCTCGCGGGCGAGGTCGAGGCCAACGGGCTCGGCGCCGACGGCGCGCGCTGGGTGCGTGAGACGGGGGAGGCGGTGCTCGAGGTGCTGGCCGAGGGGCCGGCCACGACCGCCCAGCTGCGCGAGCGGCTGCCCGAGCTCGCGCGGCGGCTGGAGATGCATCCCGACAAGGCCTACGGCGGCAGCTTTCCGGTGGCCCCGCGGCTGCTGTCCACCCTCGCGGCCTCCGGCCTCGTGGTCCGGGGCGAGAACGACGGCGGCTGGCGCACCTCGCGTCCCCGCTGGACCCGGACCGAGCAGTGGGTGGGGGGCCGTGCCGGGGACGAGGCCCCGGGTCCCGACGGTGCACCGGTCGGTCCCGCCGAGGGCTACCGCGAGCTCGTGCGGCGGTGGCTGCGCTCCTTCGGTCCCGGCACGACCGAGGACCTGGTCTGGTGGTTGGGGGCGACCCGGGGCGCGGTGCGCGCCGCCTTGGGTGACCTCGGCGCGGTCGAGGTCGCGCTGACCGCCGACGACGCCGCGGCCCCACCCGCGACCGGGTGGCTCCTGCCCGACGACGTCGACGGCGTCGACGGTGTGGAGGACGTGGACGGTGTCGGGGGCGCCGGCGAGGGCGACCCGGGCTCCTCGTCCCGGCCCACCGCCGCCCTGCTGCCGGTGCTCGACGCGACGGTGATGGGGTGGAAGCAGCGCGACTTCTACCTCGCTCCGCAGGACGCGCCGCGGGTCTTCGACCGCAACGGCAACGCCGGCACCACCGCCTGGTGGGACGGCCGCGTGGTCGGCTGCTGGGTCCAGGACCCCGACGGGCGCGTCGTGGTCGTGCCGCTGCACGACCTGACCGACGAGGCCGCGCACCACCTGCAGCTCGAGGCCGAGCGGCTGACGGCCTGGCTGGACGGCGAGGTGGTCGGCACCGTCTACCCCTCGCCGCTGATGCGGTCGGTGCGACCGTCGTGAGCCGCGGCCCGGCTCGCCCGACCAGCGACACGCCCGGAGCGCCACGTACTGTCTGCGGGTGCGCGAACAACCCGAGCAGCAGGCTCCGCCCGTCCAGCGGCTGCGGATCCGCTACGCCAAGCGCGGCCGGCTCCGGTTCACCAGCCACCGCGACTTCAGCCGAGCCTTCGAGCGCGCGGTCTTCCGGGCCCGGATCCCGATGGCCTACTCCTCGGGCTTCAACCCACACCCTCGGATCTCCTACGCGGGGGCGGCGCCGACGGGGTCGGCCAGCGAGGCGGAGTACGTCGAGATCGCCCTCGCCGCCGTCCTGGACCCGCAGGAGACCCACGCCCAGCTCGACGAGGCGCTGCCCGACGGGCTCGACGTCCTCGAGGTGGTGCCCAGTGCCGGTGGCTCGCTGGCCGACCAGCTGCAGGCCTCCCACTGGCAGATCACCCTCGACGCGACCGGGGTCGAGGAGGCCGCCGCGGCCGTCGCGCAGCTGCTCGCCCAGGAGGAGGTCGTGGTCGAGCGGATGACGAAGAAGGGCCTGCGCAGCTTCGACGCACGCGCGGCCGTGGTCTCCCTGGGTGTCCTCGACCCGGCGGTGGAGCGACCCGGGTGTGCGATACTCGACCTGGTCCTGCGGCACGGCACGCCGTCCGTGAGACCCGATGACGTTCTCGCCGCTCTTCGCGGGGCTTCGGGACTTGTCGCCACCGCCGCTCTCCAGCGGCGACTGGCCCAGGGCCCGTTGGACCTCGAAGGCGGCACGGTGGGTGATCCGTTGGCACCCGACCGCGACGCGGCTGGCCGGTGAAGGTGACAGCTCCACCAGTGTGAGACAGCCCAGCGACCGCGGTTGGTGGCGGCAGAGATCCTGCGTGACGCGACTCGCGGAGGACGTGGTCGCCATCCGAAGGCTTTGACGCACGACGGGCACAGACACGTCGTACGCCGCGAACAGCACCGGCACGGGTGTCAGCCGCGCAGGTGCACGAGGAGCTCATCCAGTGCTCGACCCAGAGAACAACGACCAGGACCTGTTCGCCGAGGACACCAGCTCGGCCCCGAACCCCGGGCAGGAGGCGGAGGGGTCTAGCGGCCCTGACGCGACGGCCGCGCCCGACGTCCCGTCCGTGGACGCCGACCAGCCCGCGGTGAAGGCGCCCGCCAAGCGGGCCTCGCGGTCCACCGCGAAGAAGTCCACGCCGCGCAAGGCCGCCGCCAAGAAGGCCGCGGCCCCCGACGCCGACCCGGCCGACGCGGCGCTCGACCTGTCCGCCGCCGAGACGGACCGGTCGGCCCCGACGGACCAGTCGGGCCAGACGGACCAGGCCGGCGAGTCCGCACCCGCGGCCAAGAAGGCCGCCCCCCGCAAGCGCACCACCAAGCGCGCCGCGTCCCGACCCGCGGGTCCGGCGGTGCCGGTCGACGCGCCGGACGACCACGACGCCGCGGTCGCCGCAGCGGCTGAGACCGCTCACGCCGCCCCGACCGACGAGCCGACCGCTGCTCCGGTGGCCCCGGCGCCCGACGTGCCCTCTGCCAGCCCCGAGGAGCCCTCCGCCGGCGCGGACGACGCACCGACCGGTTCGGGTGCCCCGATGGTGGTCTTCCAGGCCCCGGCCAAGAAGACGGCCCGCAAGCGGGCCGTGCGCAAGTCGGCTCCGGCCGCACCGGCCCCCCTGGACGAGACGGACGGGACGGACGACGAGTCCCGCGTGACGAGCACCCCGGACGACCAGGACCTGACCGCCGACCGGCGCGGGACCGAGGGGTCCGAGGCGCAGGACGCCGCCACCGAGGAGTCGTCCAACGACGGGTCCGGCAGCAAGAAGTCCGGCTCCGCCAAGTCCGAGGGCAAGTCGGAGGGCAAGTCGGAGGGCAAGTCTGGGGGCAAGAAGAGCGGCGGGAAGAAGGGCGGCGGCAAGAAGAAGAAGGCCGAGTCCGCGTCCGACGCCGACCCCTCCCTCGCCGCCGACGCGTCCCGCGCCTCGCTCACCAGCACCGCCCCCGTCGGCGACGACGAGGAGGACGAGGACGCCTCGGAGGCCCTGGACGCGACCGTCGACGGTGGCGGCAGCGACGCGACGGACGGCGCCGACGCCGACCGCGCGGACGACGAGGCAGGCGCTGCGGACAGCTCCGACTCGGACGAGGACGACGAGGACGACGAGTCCAGCGACTCCGCGGGCGAGCGTGAGCCCGGCGAGGGCAACCCGCGTCGGCGCCGTCGTCGTGGTGGCCGCCGCCGCCGCAAGCCCGCGGACCGGGCCTCCGACGACGGCGACGCCTCGGACCGCGACACCGACGGACCGGGGGAGTCCGGACAGGACGACACCGACGGCGAGGCCGCTGACGGCAACGGCTCCGAGGACGCCGACGAGACCGGCGGCGGCACCCGCAGCGGCGGCCGTGGCCGCTCGTCGCGCGGTGGCGGCCGGGGTCGCGACGGTGGCTCCCAGACCGGCGAGCAGTCCGGCGAGCGAGCGGGCGGACGGTCGGGTGACGCCGAGGGCGCCGACCGGACCGAGGACGGCCCCGGGGACGCCGAGGACGCCAACGGCGACGCCGGCTCCGACGACGACGCCCAGGACGGGCGCCGCCGCTCCCAGGGCGGCCGACGTGGATCGGGCCGCTCCGGCGGTGGTCGCGACGGTGACCGGGCCGACGACGAGGCGTCCGGTGACTCCCGGGAGGCCGACGCCGACTCCTCCGACGAGGACGACGAGGGCTCCGGTGAGGGCGGTTCGTCCGGCTCGCGCCGTCGTCGCCGTCGCCGTCGCTCCGGCGACGGCTCGGGTGGCTCGCAGGGTGGCCAGCAGGGCGAGGACCGCGGGGACGGCGAGGGCCGTGGCCGACGTCGCAACCCCGAGGACGAGATCACCAGCGTCCAGGGCTCGACCCGTCTCGAGGCCAAGAAGCAGCGTCGCCGCGAGGGTCGCGAGGCCGGTCGCCGGCGCGCGCCGATCGTCAGCGAGGCCGAGTTCCTGGCCCGCCGCGAGGCCGTCGACCGGGTCATGGTGGTGCGTCAGCGCCGCGACCTGACCCAGATCGCCGTGCTCGAGGACAAGGTGCTCGTCGAGCACTACGTCGCGCGGGAGTCGCAGACCTCCCTGATCGGCAACGTCTACCTGGGTCGGGTGCAGAACGTGCTGCCCTCGATGGAGGCCGCCTTCGTCGACATCGGCAAGGGCCGCAACGCCGTCATCTACGCCGGTGAGGTCAACTGGCAGGCGCTGGGCCACAAGGAGGGGCAGCCCCGCAAGATCGAGTCGGTGCTCTCCTCGGGCCAGACCATCCTCGTGCAGGTCACCAAGGACCCGATCGGTCACAAGGGTGCCCGCCTGACCGGGCAGATCAGCCTGCCGGGCCGCTTCCTGGTGCTGGTCCCGGAGGGCACCAGCTCGGGGATCTCGCGCAAGCTGCCCGACACCGAGCGGAGCCGCCTGAAGAAGCTGCTCAAGGAGATCCTCCCCGAGGGGCAGGGCGTGATCGTGCGCACGGCCGCCGAGGGCGCCTCCGAGGAGGAGCTGACCACCGACGTCGAGCGCCTCACCGCGCGCTGGCAGGACATCGAGGCCAAGGTCGCCGCGGGCAAGGGCCCCCAGCTGCTGTACGGCGAGCCCGACCTGACCCTCAAGGTCGTCCGCGACCTGTTCACCGAGGACTTCGCCAAGCTGGTCATCCAGGGCGACGACGCCTGGAACCTGGTCGACGGCTACGTCTCCCACGTCGCGCCGGAGTTGCGCGACCGGCTCGAGCACTACGGGGCGGCCGAGGAGGGGCAGAGCGGCGGCAACGACGTCTTCGCGGCGTACCGTGTCGACGAGCAGATCGCCAAGGGCCTCGACCGCAAGGTGTGGCTGCCCTCGGGCGGCTCCCTGGTCATCGACCGCACCGAGGCGATGACGGTCGTCGACGTCAACACCGGCAAGTTCACCGGGTCCGGCGGCAACCTCGAGGAGACCGTCACCAAGAACAACCTGGAGGCGGCCGAGGAGATCGTGCGCCAGCTCCGGCTGCGCGACATCGGCGGCATCATCGTCGTCGACTTCATCGACATGGTCCTGGAGTCCAACCGCGACCTCGTGCTGCGTCGCCTCGTGGAGTGCCTGGGCCGCGACCGCACCCGGCACCAGGTCGCCGAGGTCACCTCGCTCGGCCTGGTCCAGATGACGCGCAAGCGCATCGGCACCGGCCTGCTGGAGTCCTTCAGCCACGACTGCGAGCACTGCCGCGGACGCGGCGTGGTCGTCGAGGCCGAGCCGGTGGACCCCCACCAGCAGGGTCAGCAGTCCGACGACGACGGCTCGCGCGGCGGTCGCAACCGCGGCGGTCGCAACCGTGGCGGTCGTCCCGGGGGCAACGGCTCCGGGGGCAACGGCTCGGGCGGCAACGGCTCTGGCGGCGGCGGCAACGGCTCCGGTGGCAACGGCGGGTCCGCCTCGCCGGCGCCCGGCGTCCCCTCGCCGGCCGCTCTGGCCCACTCCCGTCCGCCGGAGAAGACCGCCGACCGGACCGAGTCGACCGACCCGAGCGCGTCGACCGACCCGGTCGACCCGAGCGGGTCGACCGAGACCGTCGCGCACCAGGACGTGATCGGTCGTCCGACCCCGGCGGTCCCGGAGCCCCAGGACGTCCCGAGCGAGAGCGGCACCCCCGCTCCCGCGGCGTCGTCCGCCGAGGCGGATCCGGTCGCCCCGGCACCCCAGGTCCCCACCCCGAGCACGACCGAGGCCGACGTGCTGGTCCCGACCGAGCAGCCGGGCGAGGCCGCGGTGCCCGCAGCCGAGGTGGCCCCGGCGGCCCCGGCCGTGCGCACGACGACCCGTCGTCGCTCGGCCCGCCGCCCGGCCGGACCGCCGGTGCAGCTGGCGTCGCTGGACCAGGACGCCCCGATGCCGGGTGCCGGCACCAAGGCGGGCCCGGACTCCGAGCCCGTCGCCGTGCCGGTCGAGCCGGCCGTCGCCGCTGCGGCGCCGGACGTCCAGCAGGAGGCCCAGCCGGACGTGGAGGCCGCCAAAGGAGCCGACGCTGAGGCGGCGCCGCTGGTGGACGCCACCGTGGCCGCGGATCTAGAGGACACGGCCGTGGCCGTGGACGGCGCCGAGGGGGTCGAGGGTGCTGATGCCGCGGACGAGTCCGAGGCGGGCCCCGAGACCCAGGTCGAGGAGGTCGTGGACGAGAACGGCGTCACCTCGCTCGTCCACGTGCCCGTCAAGCGCAAGGGCGCCCGCAAGCGCTGAGGGGTCGGGCGCGGCGGTCGACCCGGGTCGTTTTGACCCTGCGACCGCCGGTCCCGTAATGTGGCCCTTCGGTGTGCACGTGTGCCCACCCGATCATCTGCGCGGCTCGCGCCCCGACTCTCCTGGAGAGACGTCCGGTGGCGTGCCGCAGCAGACCACGTCTTTCGATCCACCAGCCGAGGAGAGTGAACCCGCCGTGTACGCAGTTGTGCGCGCTGGCAGCAAGCAGCAGAAGGTTGCCGTGGGCGACGTCATCGAGATCGACAAGAACGTCACGGCTGTCGGTGAGTCGCTGACTCTCCCCGTCGTGATGCTCGTCGACGGTGACCAGGTCACCGCCACCGGTCTCGACAAGGCCGCCGTGACCGTCGAGATCCTCGGCGCCACTAAGGGTCCCAAGATCGTCATCCAGAAGTACAAGAACAAGACCGGCTACAAGAAGCGCCAGGGTCACCGCCAGAAGTACACCCAGGTCAAGGTCACCGACATCACCGTCTGACCCGGGTTCCTCCACTCCCAGGTCTCCTCCAGCACGAAGGACCAGAACTCATGGCACACAAGAAGGGCGCGGCGTCCACCAAGAACGGCCGCGATTCAAACGCTCAGCGCCTCGGCGTCAAGCGCTTCGGTGGTCAGCTCGTCAACGCCGGCGAGATCATCGTCCGCCAGCGGGGCACGCACTTCCACCCCGGCGTGGGCATCGGCCGCGGCAAGGACGACACCCTCTTCGCGCTGGTCGCGGGAGCCGTGGAGTTCGGCACCAAGCGCGGCCGCCGCGTCGTGAACATCTCTCCCGCCGGGGAGTAGTCACCTCGGTGACCCCGGACGCCGCTCGCGCCTGAGCGGACCAGACACCCGTGGAGGGCGTCCCTGACCAGCTCGGGGACGTCCTCCTCGGCTTTTTCCCAGCACCACCTCGGCACCATCCAGCAGCACACTGAACAGGAGCACCATGGCCGTCCCGACGTTCGTCGACCGCGTCCGGTTGCACGTCGTCGCCGGTCGCGGCGGCAACGGGGTGGCCTCGGTCCACCGCGAGAAGTTCAAGCCCCTCGGCGGGCCCGACGGCGGAAACGGTGGCCCGGGCGGGTCGATCATCCTGCGCGTCGCCCAGGACGTCACCACGCTGATCGACTACCACCACAACGCCAAGCGGATCGGCGAGCACGGCGGCCACGGCGCCGGCGCCCACCGCAACGGCGCCCACGGCCACGACATCGTGCTCCCGGTGCCCGACGGCACCGTGGTCACCGACGAGACCGGCGAGGTCCTGGCCGACCTGGTCGGCCCCGGCACCGAGATGGTCATCGCCGCCGGCGGCCGCGGCGGCCTCGGCAACGCGGCGCTGGCCTCGGCCAAGCGCAAGGCCCCCGGCTTCGCCCTGCTCGGTGAGCCGGGCGAGGAGCGGGTGATCCACCTCGAGCTCAAGGTGGTCGCCGACATCGGTCTCGTGGGCTACCCCAGCGCCGGCAAGTCGAGCCTGATCGCGGCGCTGTCACGGGCACGGCCCAAGATCGCGGACTACCCGTTCACCACGCTGGTGCCCAACCTGGGCGTGGTCAAGGCCGGCGACACCGTCTTCACCGTCGCCGACGTGCCCGGCCTGATCGAGGGCGCCAGCGAGGGCCGCGGCCTGGGCCACGACTTCCTCCGCCACGTCGAGCGCTGCGCCGCGATCGTGCACGTGGTCGACCTGGCCACCATGGAGCCCGGTCGCAACCCGGTCGCCGACCTCGACGTCATCGAGGACGAGCTGCGCAAGTACGGCGGCCTCGAGGACCGGCCCCGCCTGGTGGCCCTGAACAAGATCGACGTGCCCGACGGCCGCGACATGGCCGACATCGTGGCCGAGGACGTCGCCGAGCGCGGCTGGGAGGTCTTCCCGGTGAGTGCGGCCAGCCACGAGGGGCTGCGCGAGCTGATGTTCGCGATGGCCGCCATCGTGTCGAACCGTCGCGCCCAGGAGCCGAACGCCGAGACCACGCGCATCGTGATCCGTCCGCGGTCGACCAGCGCGAGCGTCGACTTCACCGTCACGCAGACCGGCGAGGGCTGGCGCGTGCGCGGCGAGAAGCCCGAGCGCTGGATCCGCCAGACCGACTTCAGCAACGACGAGGCCGTGGGCTTCCTCTCCGACCGCCTGGACCGCCTCGGCGTCGAGGAGAAGCTGATCCGGCTCGGGGCCCAGGAGGGCGAGTCGGTGCTGATTGGCCCGCCCGAGAACTCCGTGGTCTTCGACTTCAAGCCCGGCATCGACGCCGGCGCCCAGATGCTGGGGCGTCGCGGCGAGGACCAGCGCTTCACCGAGTCCCGGCCCGCCGCCGGTCGCCGGCGCGCGATCGACGAGGCGATGCCGACCCGGCTCGAGGGCGAGGAGCGCGCCGACGTGGCCCGCCGCCTGTTCGGCGAGAACTACGTCGAGGACGACCTGTCCGACTTCGACACCGACGAGGACGACGACTGGGCCGACTCCGACCCGGACGCCGTCCCCGACGGGCCGCTCGAGCGGTGAGCGACCGGCCGGCGGTGGCCGGTGCCCGTCGCGTCGTGGTCAAGGTGGGGTCCTCCTCGCTGACCACGGCGGCGGGGGGCATCGATCCCGAGCGGGTCCGTGGGCTGGTCGACAGCCTGGCCGGCGTACGCCGTCGCGGAGCCGACCTGGTGCTGGTCTCCTCCGGCGCCATCGCGGCCGGGCTCGCCCCGCTGGCCTTCGGGCGGCGGCCGCGCGACCTCGCCCGCCAGCAGGCGGCGGCGTCGGTCGGCCAGGGCCTGCTGGTGCACCGCTACACCGAGGAGTTCGCCCGCCACGAGCAGGTGACCGGGCAGGTGCTGCTCACCGTCGACGACGTCACCCGGCGCGAGCACTACCGCAACGCCCAGCGCACCTTCGACAAGCTGCTCGAGCTCGGCGTCGTCCCGATCGTCAACGAGAACGACACCGTCGCGACGTCGGAGATCCGCTTCGGCGACAACGACCGGCTGGCCGCGCTGGTGGCCCACCTGGTGCACGCCGACCTGCTGGTGCTGCTCTCCGACGTCGAGGGGCTCTTCGACGCGCCTCCCACCCAGCCCGGCAGCCGGGTGGTCAGCGAGGTCCGTCCGGGCGACGACCTCGGGGACGTCGTGGTGGGCCGGGCCGGGGCAGCCGGCACCTCCGGGGTCGGCACGGGGGGCATGGCCACCAAGCTCGAGGCCGCGCGGATCGCCACGGGCGCGGGCATCCCGGTGGTGCTGACCGACATGGCCCACGCCGAGGAGGCGCTGACCGGCCTCACCACCGGCACGCTGTTCCACCCCACCGGCCGTCGGCGCCCCACCCGGCTGCTCTGGCTCGCCCACGCCACCGAGCCCCAGGGCCGCGTGGTCCTGGACGCCGGGGCGGTCCGGGCCCTGACCGAGCGCCGCGCCTCGCTGCTGCCCGCCGGGATCACGGGGGTCTCGGGGTCCTTCGTGGCCGGCGACCCGGTCGACCTGGTCGACGAGGAGGGTCGTGTGCGCGCCCGCGGGCTGGTCAACTACGACGCCGTCGAGCTGCCCGGGCTGCTCGGGCGCTCCACCCACGAGCTCGCGGCCGAGCTGGGGTCGGCGTACGTGCGCGAGGTCGTGCACCGCGACGCCCTGGTGCTGCTCTAGCCCGACCGGACCCGCCGACGACGTCCGTGCCTTCTCGGGCGTGCGAGATCGGGCATTCCCGCCCGCGGGCTCCCGGGCCTCGGGGAGAATCGAGTCATCGAGGGGTCTCCAGCCCGAGGGCCTCGTCGTGGAGGGGGAGTCGCGCGTGAGCGAGAACGTCCGGCACTGGTACGTCGTCCTGACCCTGTCGGGCGCGCCGGTGGAGCCGCTGATCGCCCGGGGTGCGATGACCCGGTTGGGCGCTGAGCGACCCTTCCTGGACTCGCTCGAGGTGGGGTCCGACCTCGCCGAGATCCGGTTCTGGGACGAGGGCGAGAGCATGCTCGACGTGGCGTCCCTGGCCATGCGGCTGTGGAACGAGCACCGGGACTCGGCCAACCTCCCCGACTGGGAGGTCGTGGGCCTCGAGATCGTGGAGAAGTCGCTGCGCGAGCGCCGCGGCGACCAACGCCGGCGCGGCTGACCCGGTCGCCGGGGGAGTGCCGTACGCCGTCGTCCACGGCCCGCCCGCGGGGGTGGCCGGGCTCAGGGCCTGCGCTCGATAAACTGCACGTCATGTCCGAGACCGCGTTCGCCACCGTGGCCGCTCGTGCCCGCCTCGCCGCCGCCGAGCTCGCCCTGGCCACCCGTGCCACCAAGGACGCGGCGCTGCGCGCGATGGCCGACGCCCTGGAGTCCTACGCGGAGACCGTGCTCGCCGCGAACACCGAGGACGTGGACGCCGCCCGTGCCGCGAGCACGGGCGAGCACCTGCTCGACCGGCTGAGGCTGGACGACGCGCGGCTCGCCTCGATGGCGCAGGGGCTGCGGGACGTGGCCGGGCTGCCCGACCCGGTCGGGGAGGTCCTGCGCGGCTCGACGCTGGCCAACGGGCTCCAGCTGCGCCAGGTGCGGGTGCCGTTCGGCGTCGTCGGGATCATCTACGAGGCGCGGCCCAACGTCACCGCCGACGCCGCGGGGATCTGCCTCAAGAGCGGCAACGCGGTGCTGCTGCGCGGGTCCTCCAGCGCGCGTCGCACCAACGCCGCGGTCGTCGAGGTGCTGCGCGGCGCCGTGGCCGAGGTCGGGCTGCCGCAGGACGTCGTCTGCCTGGTCCCGGGCGAGGGCCACGAGGCCGTCAAGGAGCTGATGCGGGCCCGCGGGCTGGTCGACGTGCTGATCCCGCGCGGCGGCGCCGGGCTCATCCGCACGGTGGTCGAGGAGTCGACGGTGCCGGTGATCGAGACCGGGGTGGGCAACTGCCACGTCTACGTCGACGCCGCCGCCGACCTCGACATGGCCGAGCGGATCGTGCTCAACGCCAAGACCCACCGCACCTCGGTGTGCAACTCCGCGGAGTCGCTGCTGGTGCACGCCGACGTGGCCGCGGTCTTCGTCCCGCGGATCGTGGCCGCGCTCCAGGGTGCCGGCGTGCTGCTGCACGGCGACGAGACCTTCGCGCGCGAGCCCGGGGTGGAGCCGGCCACCGAGGCGGACTGGGACACCGAGTACCTCGCCCTGGAGATGTCCGCGGCGGTCGTGCCCTCGCTCGACGCCGCGGTCGCCCACGTGCGCGACCACTCCTCCCACCACTCCGACGCCATCGTCACCGACTCCCAGTCCAGTGCCGCCCGCTTCGTCGCCGCGGTCGACTCCGCGGCCGTGCTGGTCAACGCCTCGACCCGGTTCACCGACGGCGGCGAGTTCGGCTTCGGTGCCGAGATCGGGATCTCCACGCAGAAGCTGCACGCGCGCGGCCCGATGGGGCTGCCGGAGATGACGTCGACCAAGTACGTCGTCACCGGGGACGGCCACATCCGGTGAAGCTCCTCCTGCTGACCCTCGGGTTCGGCGTGGTCTCGGCGGTGGTCCCGCTGTTCAACATGGAGGCCTACATCTCCGTCGCCTACGCCAGCGGCCGCGGCCAGGCCCTCGAGGTCGCCGCCGTCGGGTCGCTGGGGCAGAACCTCGGCAAGCTGGTCTGGTACTACGCCTCCCGCGGCGCGCTGGACATCCCCTGGCTGCGGGCCCGGATGGACAACCCCAAGCGGCAGGCGCAGTTCGAGCGGTGGCGCGGCTACGTCCAGGGCCGACCGCTGATGAGCGGGCTGCTGACCTTCGTCTCGGCGGCGATCGGGTTCCCGCCGTTCTTCGCCATGGCCATGGTCGCCGGCACGCTGCGGATGAACGTGGTGGTGTTCTTCGTCGCCGGGCTCGTGGGGCGGACGCTGTTCTTCTGGGCGTGGCTGCTCGGCGTGGGCCTGATCTTCCGCTGACCCGTGCGGCGGATAGGCTGCGCCCATGCTGAACACCCTGCTGCTGCCCCTCGCGACCGAGGGCCCCGGGATCCGCCCCTACCTCATCGGCGGCACCGCCCTGATCATCCTGCTGGCCCTGATGCTCGGGCTGCTGGCCTTCGGCAGGGGCCGGGACCACACCTGAGCGAGGGGCTCGCATGACCGAGGCAGCCACCTCGCCCTCCACGGGTGCCGAGACCCCACCGCGACGCCGCGTCGGGGTGATGGGCGGCACCTTCGACCCGATCCACCACGGCCACCTGGTCGCGGCCAGCGAGGTCCAGGCGTGGTTCGACCTCGACGAGGTGGTCTTCGTGCCGACCGGGCAGCCGTGGCAGAAGAGCGGCCGCGAGGTCTCGCCGGCCGAGCACCGCTACCTGATGACGGTGATCGCCACCGCCTCGAACCCCCGGTTCACCGTCTCGCGGGTCGACGTCGACCGCGACGGACCGACGTACACGGTCGACACGCTGCGCGACCTCTCCGCGACCCTGCCCGACGCGGACCTCTACTTCATCACCGGCGCCGACGCCCTGGCCGAGATCTTCACCTGGCGCCACGCTTCGGAGCTCTTCGAGATGGCGCGCTTCGTGGGGTGCACCCGCCCCGGCTACGACATGGCCGCCACCACCCTGGACGCGATCCCCTCGGACCGGATCACGATCCTGGAGATCCCCGCCCTGGCGATCTCCTCCACCGACTGTCGCGAGCGCCGCGCCAAGGGGGACCCCGTGTGGTACCTCGTGCCCGACGGGGTCGTCCAGTACATCGCCAAGCACGACCTCTACGGCCCCGCCGAGAGCCTCACCGCCACCCTGGGAAGTCACACATGACCGCCACCGACCACGCCGTGGAGCTGCTCGTCTCCGCCGCCCGCGCCGCCTCCGACAAGCTGGCGGAGAACATCCTCGCCTTCGACGTCAGCGAGCAGCTCGCCATCACCGACGCCTTCCTGATCTGCTCGGCCGGCAACGACCGCCAGGTCAAGGCCATCGTGGAGGCGGTCGAGGACCGCCTGCGCGAGTCCGGGGCCAAGCCGGTGCGCCGCGAGGGCCACCGCGACGGCCGCTGGGTGCTGCTGGACTACGCCGACATCGTCGTCCACGTCCAGCACACCGAGGACCGGCAGTTCTACGCCCTCGAGCGGCTCTGGCGCGACTGCCCGGCGATCCCGCTGCCGGCGGACGTGGTGTCCTCCGACCGCGGTCGCTGAGGGTGCCCACCGACGGACCCGAGGTGGGGCGCGGCCGTCGCCTGGTGCTCGTGCGCCACGGCAGGACCGCCTGGAACGCCGAGGGCCGCGCGCAGGGCCACACCGACGTCAGCCTCGACGAGGTCGGCCGGGCCCAGGCCGAGGAGATGGCCCCCGTGGTGGCGGCGTACGCCCCGACGCTGCTGCTCAGCAGCGACCTGGCCCGCGCCCGGCAGACCGCCGAGCCGCTCGAGCGCGCCACCGGGCTGACCGCGCGCACCGACGCCCGGCTGCGGGAGTACGACACAGGCGAGCGCACCGGCATGACCGCCGTGGAGTACGCCGCGACCCTGAGCCCCGCGGAGGCGGCCCGCTGGGACGTCCACACCCACGTCGACGCCGAGGGCGCCGAGACCGTCGAGGACGTCGCGGCCCGGCTGGTGCCGGCGCTGCGCGACGTGCTCGAGGAGCTGGGGGAGGACCAGACGGCCGTCCTGGTGCTGCACGGCGCCGCGTTGCGCGTGGGCGTCGCCGGGCTGCTCGGCTGGCCCCTGTCGTGCGCCGACTCGCTGGCGGCGATGTCGAACTGCGGCTGGGCGGTGCTCGAGGAGCGCGGTCGGCACCGGCTGCGGCTCTCGGCGTACGGCCTGGGGGCGGGTGGGGGGACCCCCGATTCGCGTCCGTGAACGGGGCCCGCTAATATTTCCGTCGTTGCCCGGAGACGGACAATGGGGGTGTGGCGCAGTTGGTAGCGCACTTGCATGGCATGCAAGGGGTCAGGGGTTCGAATCCCCTCACCTCCACCAGATGAGCCGCCTTCGGGCGGCTTTTCTGCTTTCCAGGGGGTCTGTCGGGGGCAGGTAGCGGCTGTGCTGGCCCGGCATGCAAGGGGTCAGGGGTTGGTCTCCTCACCTCCACCAGAGAGGCCGCCTTCGGGCGGCTTTTCTTCTTCCTGGGGGTTCCCGGGTGGCTCCCGGGCCCCGGACGCATGAGAGGCCGCCAGCGTGGTGCTGGCGGCCTCTCGGGCTCTGCGGGTCGGGACGTCCCCTGGGGATCAGCCCTTGGTGGCCTTCTGGACGTCGATGACGAACCACAACGTGGAGTTGGGCGGGATGGTGGCCCCGCTGCCCTGGGCGCCGTACCCGAATGCCGGGGGGATCTGGATCAGCACGCGGCTGCCGACCTTGACGCCGTCCAGGCCGATCGCCCAGCCCTTGACCAGGCCCGACAGCGGTGAGGTCAGCGGCTGGCCCTTGCTGTAGCTCTCGTCGAAGGGGGTCTTGGCCTTGTAGACCGCGCCGAGGTAGTTCACCGTCACGGTGTCGGCGGCGGAGACCGCGGCGCCGGTGCCCTTCTTGAGCACGACGCGCTGGACCGGCGTGCTGGTGGACGGCTCGGAGACGCCGGAGAAGTCGAGGCTCGTGGGCTTGCCGCCCTTGGAGACGACCTTGGGCAGCTTGCCGGGGGCGACGTCCTGGACCTTGTCGCTGGACGGGGTGGGTGAGACGGCCGCCTTCTTGACCATGTCGGCGACCAGCACGACGGTGTCCTTCGCGCCGACCCCGAGCTGACTGCCGCCGGTCGCGCCGAACAGGTCCTTCGACGGTGCCACCGCCGCCACGCGCGAGCCGTAGGTGGCCCCCTTGAAGAGCTTCTGGAACAGCGCGCTGAGCTTGGAGTCGACGGGCACCGACTCGGGCGAGCCGTTCTGGTAGTCGCTGTAGGCGGCCTTCTTGGTCGTGCCGTTGCCCACCCAGACGTAGGTGCTCACGGTGTCTCCGCTGGCGATCTTGTCGCCCGTGCCCTTGACGAGGGTGGTCACCTTGGCCGAGCTCGGCGCCGGCACCTTCGCGCGCCAGGTCGGCTTGAGGGCCTTGCCCACGGCGCCGGAGAAGCTCACCTGCTCCAGCTGGGCGCCCGACCCCGACGGGGCCTTGGCGGAGCCGCCGTCGCTGCCGCAGGCGGCGAGCACGGGCGCGAGGAGCAGGGCGGGGACGAGGACGGCAGCGGGACGCTGGAGCCGGCGAAGCACAGGGAGGGACCTTCCGGTGGGGGACGAGGGCGTCGTTCGACCGTAGCCGGTGTCCCTGAGGGCAGCCTGTGCCGCCCGGGGGAGGTGGCCAGTCGCGGCAGGTGTCGGCGGTGACCCGCCAGGCGAGTGGTGGTCGGTCCGGCGGCGGCCGGGTGCTGGCAGACTGCCGCTCCCAGGGGGGTGGTCCACGTGACACGGAGCACGGTCGTGGTCGGGTCGTCGGTGGTCGCCGGGCTGGTCGCCGGTCTGGCGGGGTGCGGGCAGGCCCAGCCGGCCGCAGGCCCGAGCGGGTTCGGCCGGTCGCAGGCGGGGGAGACGCGGGTGTTCCAGGCCTACCGCCAGTCCCGCGCCACCCGCGTCGTCACGGTGAGGCTGCCCGCGGGCACGCGTCACGCGCGCCTCCACCTCAGCTGCGTCGGCGGGACCGGTCTCCTGCGGGTCGGCGTGCTCGGCGGCGAGGGAGCCGTCCCGTGCGGCGACGAGGAGGCCGCCTCGGCGGTGATCGGCCTGTCGGACCGGACGTCCCGTGCCGCCGCCACCACGGCCCGGGTGCGGGTCGAGGGGCCGCGGGGCAGCCGGTGGTCCGTCGCCGTCGACGTCGGTCCGGGCGAGGTCGACCCGGCACTGCCCGACTGACTCAGACGGGCGGGGACGTCGTCGCGGCGCGCCGGCGGGTGACGGCCCAGGTCACCGCGAGGGTGAAGAGCGCGAAGACGACCAGCACGACGACCATGTAGACGGTGTTCGCACCGCGCAGGACGTCTAGGCGGCGCGAGGGTCGCACGGCGTACGACGACGCGAGCAGGACCGCGGCCGCCAGCAGGTTGGACTGGACCGTGAAGTAGCTGAAGAAGTTGCCCGCCTCGAAGATCCCCCGCTCCACGGTCGTCGCGATCTCGGTGACCACCGCCGATACGGCCAGGAGGGCGACGAGCAGCCGTCCCAGCCGGAGGGCGGGGGAGGCGGTCACGCGGCGAGCGTAGCGCCGAGAGCAGGAGCGACCCCTCGAGCGGGAGACCTGGTGACCTGTCGGTGCCGGCGGCGACACTGGCTCCATGACGTCCCCGCCGCCGGGGACCGCGGTCCGCGACCGTGGTCCGGACCACCACCTGATCACCCACGTGACCCTGCGCGTGGCGCTGGCCGGGGTGGCGCTGGCGATCCTCGCGGCCGTGGTGGTGGACCGGGTGCAGCGGGGCTGCCTGCTGACCTCGATCAGTGCGTACTGGTGGACCGACGCCCGCCCGGTGCTGGTCGGCGGGCTGGTGGCGATCGGGGTGGCGCTGGTGGCCTACAGCGGCAGCACCTGGACCGAGAACCTGCTGCTCGACCTGGCCGGGGTGCTCGCGCCCGTCGTGGCCTTCGCCCCCACGGTCCTGGAGCCGGGTGACGCCGCCTGCCTGGGCGTGCCCTTCCCGGCGACGTACGACGTGTCGGTCGCCGACGACGCGCTGCTGGTCTACCTGGGGGCGCTCGTGCTGGGGACCGGGGCGACGTACGCCGCCTCCGCCGCCGTACGCCGAGGCCTCGGCCCGCTCACCGCGCCCCAGCGCCGCGCCCGCCTGGCCGGGCTGGGCACGGCGACCGTCCTGGTCGCGGGGCTGGTCGGCTGGCGCGCGCTGGACCCGCGCTTCGCCGAGCACGTGCACTTCCCGGCCGCGGCGACCATGTTCGTGATGCTGACCGGGGTCGTGGCGGGTCGCACCGAGCCGGTCTCGCGGCTGACCGCCCGGTGGGACCTCTACCGCGACGACGTCGACCGGGCGGGGCGGAGGTCGTGGCAACGGTTCCCCTACGGCCGCACCTACGCGGTCGTGGCGGTCGTGATGGCCGCGACCCTGGTGGCCGTCGTGCCGGCCTCGCTCCTGGGCTGGTGGGACCACGCCGTGATCGCCGCCGAGGTGGTCCTCCTGCTGTCGTTCCTGGTCTTCTGGCTCCTCCAGACCGTGCAGCTCCGCCTGCTCGCGCCGACCGCGGGAGGGGGCGCTCAGGGCTCGAAGCGGTAGCCCATCCCGGGTTCGTTGAGCAGGTGCCGCGGCCGGGCCGGGTCGGGCTCGAGCTTGCGGCGCAGCTGGCCCATGTAGAGCCGCAGGTTGCCCTGCGCGGTCTCGTAGCCGGGCCCCCACACCTCGGCCAGCAGCCGCTTCTGGCTCAGCAGCCGGCCCGGGTGGCGCACCAGGACCTCGAGCAGGTGCCACTCGGTGGGGGTCAGACGCACCTCCTCGCCGTCGCGCACGACCCGGTGGGCGGCGAGGTCGACCAGGGTGTCGCCCAGGCGCACCGAGGGGGCCTCCTCCTCGGCACCCGCACCGGCTCGACGCACCATCGCGCGCATCCGGGCCAGCAGCTCGTCCATCCCGAAGGGCTTGGTGACGTAGTCGTCGGCGCCGGCGTCGAGCGCCTCGACCTTGTCGGTGGAGTCCGAGCGCCCCGACAGCACCAGCACCGGCACCGAGGTCCACCCGCGCAGCCCGGCGATCACCTCCACCCCCTCGAGGTCGGGCAGGCCGAGGTCGAGCACGACCAGCTCGGGGTGCTGCGCGGCGGCCACCTCCAGGGCCTCGCGTCCGGTGCGGGCGAGGTGCACGTCGTACCCCCGGGCGCGGAGGTTGATGGCCAGCGCGCGCAGGATCTGCGGCTCGTCGTCGACGACCAGGACCCGGGTCACGCCTGCTCCTCGTCGGGGAGGCCGCGCTCGCGCAGGCCCGGTCGCGGGGTCTCGTGGGGCTCCTCGGCCCGTCGGAACCGCACCACCATGGTCAGTCCGCCTCCCGGGGTGTCCTCGGCCTCCAACCCGCCGCCCATGGCCTCGGTCAGCCCGCGCGACAGCGCCAGGCCCAGCCCGACGCCGGTGGAGTTGTCGGTGTCGCCGAGGCGCTGGAACGGGGCGAAGACCTCGTCGCGCCGGTCCGAGGGGATGCCGGGCCCGCGGTCGACCAGCCGCAGCTCGACCAGGTCCGGGGTGCCCCCGGTGTCCTGGGTGTCCTGGGCGTCCGCGGCGTCCGCGGCGACGGCGGCGCCGAGGAGCCGGGGCGGCTGGTCAGCGGGGGAGAACCGCAACGCGTTGGCCACGACGTTGACCAGGACGCGCTCGAGCAGCCCCGGGTCGACCAGCGCCGGGGGCAGGTCGTCGGGCAGCTCCACGCGTACGCCGGCCGCGCCGGGACCCACGTCGTCCAGGGCCCGGGCCACCACCTCGGCCAGCGCCGTGGGTCGCAGGCTCACCGCCATCGCACCGGCCTGGAGCCGGCTCATGTCCAGCAGGTTCTCCACCAGTCCGGCCAGGCGGTCCAGCGACTCCTCGGCGGTCTCGACCAGCTCGGTGCGGTCCTCCGCGCTCAGCACCAGGTCGGGGCTGCGCAGGGTCGCTACCGAGGCCTTCGCGGCGGCCAGCGGCGTGCGCAGGTCGTGCCCGACGGCGGCGAGCAGGGCGGTGCGGGTCCGGTCGACCTGGGCCAGGGCGTCGGTCTGGGCGGCCGCCCGGTCGGCCTGGTGGGTCCGGCGGGCGGCCAGGTCGACCACGGAGCTGACCAGCATCGCCACGGCCAGGAACACGAACAGCGCCAACGCGTCGTTGGGATCCTTGATCGCCAGCGTGTGCAGCGGTGAGGTGAAGAAGTAGTTGATGACCAGCGAGCCCGCCACCGCGGAGACCAGCGCGGGTCGCAGACCGCCCACGAGCGCGACCACGACCGTCAGCAGCAGGAACAGCAGCATGTCGCTGACCAGGTTGACCGGCCCGCGCAGGGGCACCAGCGCGGCCCCGGCCAGGGCGGGCAGCAGCACCGCCAGCACGAAGCCGTACGCCGTGCGCCGCCGCCCCAGCGCCCTCCCCGTGAGGTGGGGGCCCGGCGCACCGCTCACCCGGTGGAACCGGTCGGTGGGGACGCGCACCCCGCCATCATGGCGCAGCCGCGGGGCGTGCGACGGCCGGCGCTCACGGGTCCCACCGCTGCACCACCAGCCAGCACACCAGCGCCGAGGCGAGCAGCAGCAGGAGGTACGCCGCCTCACCCACGGCGCCGCGCCGTCCACCAGGCGCCGCAGGCCGCGGTGGCCGCGGCCGCGAGGAGCAGCGCCAGCCGACCCAGGTCCGCCGGGGCCAGGGTCAGCTCCCCGGCCCGGTGCTCGACGAAGCCGGTCCACAGGGCCCAGGCGGACAGCGCGACGGCCAGGCCCGGACGGAGCGGCAGGACCCAGGCCGCGACCACCACGACGACACCCAGGACGTCGAGACGGACCGGGCCCGACCACGTCAGGACCCCGCTCGCCAGGGTCGCGCCGACCAGCGCGACGTGGACCAGCGCGAACCTGACCCCGGGCTCGTCGCCCAGCCGTGGGGGACCGACCGCACGGAGGGGAACGTGACGGGCCCGGGGGCGCGTCGGGGCTGCGTGGGCGGTCAGCTGGGTCACGGCCCCATGCTGCGTCGCCCGCGGGCCGACGTACGCCGTCCTGACGCGATCCTGACGCCCGACCGCCCGTTCCTGACACGGTCCGTGCACCTCCCGCCGCGGCCCGGGAGGGGTGGCTCACAGCCTCGTTAGGATCCTGTGAGGCCGCGGGTCCCGACGCGTGGGCCGGTGTTGCATGGGCGCCGTGACGACGACGTCGACGACCTCCCGCGTGCCCGATGACCGCGCCCCCGACCGGGGTGCCGATCCGACGGGCGCTTCCCCGACCGCAGCCGACAGCGGCCCGGCCCCGGTGGCCCGCGGCCCGGTCCGCAGCAGCCGCGGCACCCGCCCGGAGCCGCACGTCGACCCCAAGCCGTGGTGGCAGGTGATGTGCCTGACCGGCGTCGACTACTTCTCCACGCTCGGCTACCAGCCCGGCATCGCGGCGCTGGCCGCCGGCCTGCTGTCGCCGATCGCCACCCTGGTCCTGGTCGTGGTGACCCTGCTGGGGGCGCTGCCGGTCTACCGCCGGGTCGCCGAGGAGAGCCCCCACGGCCAGGGGTCGATCGCGATGCTGGAGCGACTGCTGCCGACCTGGTCGGGCAAGCTATTCGTGCTGGTGCTGCTCGGGTTCGCCGCCACCGACTTCATCATCACCATGACGCTGTCGGCCGCCGACGCCGCGGCGCACGTGACCGAGAACCCCTACGTCCCCTCCTTCCTGCACGGCCAGGAGCTGTGGATCACCCTGGGCCTGCTCACGCTGCTGGGAGCGGTCTTCCTGCGCGGGTTCTCCGAGGCCATCGGCCTGGCCGTCGGCCTGGTGGGGGTCTACCTCGCGCTCAACGCCGTCGTGCTGGTGGTGGCGCTGGGCAAGGTCGTGCAGGAGCCCCACCTGGTCCCCGACTGGGGCTCGGCCCTGACCACCCAGCACGGCAGCCCGGTGATGATGGTCGCGGTCGCGCTGATGGTCTTCCCCCAGCTCGCGCTCGGCCTCTCGGGCTTCGAGACCGGCGTCGCGGTGATGCCCCACGTCAGCGGCGACGACACCGACACGCCGGCCGCCCCGGCCGGCCGGGTGCGCGGCACGAAGCGGCTGCTGACCTGGGCCGCGGTCCTGATGAGCGTGTTCCTGGTCGCGAGCTCCTTCGCCACGACGCTGCTCATCCCGGCCGGGGACTTCGCCTCCGGGGGCCCGGCCAACGGTCGCGCGCTGGCCTACCTGGCCCACCAGCTGCTCGGCAACGCCTTCGGGACGGCGTACGACGTGTCGACGATCGCGATCCTGTGGTTCGCCGGCGCCTCGGCCATGGCGGGCCTGCTCAACCTGATCCCGCGCTACCTGCCGCGCTACGGGATGGCCCCGGAGTGGGCCGGAGCCGTGCGGCCGCTGGTGCTCGTGCTAACCGCCACCGCGTTCCTGATCACCTGGATCTTCAAGGCCAGCGTCGACGCGCAGGGCGGCGCCTACGCCACCGGCGTGCTCGTGCTGATCACCAGCGCCGCGGTCGCGGTCACCCTGGCCGCCCGTCGCGCGGGCCAGAGGGTCCGCACGGTCGCCTTCGCCGCGGTCACGCTGGTCTTCGTCTACACCACCGTCGACAACGTCACCGAGCGCCCCGACGGCGTCAAGATCGGCGCCTGCTTCATCGCCGCGATCGTGGCGGTCTCGGTGCTCTCACGGCTGCTGCGCTCCTTCGAGCTGCGGGTGACCGAGGTCGACCTCGACGCCACCGCCACCCGCTTCGTGCGCGACTGCGCCAAGCGCACCATCCGGCTGGTCGCCAACGAGCCCGACGCCCGCGACGCCGAGGAGTACGCCGAGAAGGAGCGCCAGATCCGCCGCGACCACGACCTCCCGCCGGACGCCGACGTGGTGTTCGTCGAGGTCACCGTGACCGACCCGTCGGACTTCGAGACCGGGCTGGAGGTGCGCGGCGAGGTCCTGCACGGCCGCTACCGCGTGCTGACCCTGGAGTCGTCGTCGGTCTCCAACGCCCTGGCCGCGCTCCTGCTCGAGGTCCGCGACGTCACCGGCGCCCTCCCGCACGTCTACTTCGAGTGGACCGAGGGCAGCCCGCTGCGCAACTTCGCCAAGTTCCTGCTGCTCGGCATGGGCGAGGTCGCCCCCACCACCCGCGAGGTGCTGCGCCGCGCCGAGCCGTCCCGCCGCCGGCGCCCGCACGTGCACGTCGGCTGACCGACGAGCGGACCGTCCCGCTGCTCAGCTGGTGACGAAGTCGCCGGTGTCGATCTCGGCGCAGCGGCGCAGGTACTCCTCCACCTGGCCGGGCCAGTTGGTCGAGATCCGCCCGCCGTCCTGGTGGTACCAGTTGTGGCACGAGGCCCACACGCTCCTGGCCAGGCGCTCCTGCACCTCCCCGTCGTACGCCGCCTCGGCCTCCGGCCGCACCTCCACGGCCCGGTCGCCCGCCGCGTCGGCGTGGCGCAGGAGCGTGGTGACCGCGCCCGCGGCGGCCTCGAGCATGGTGATGATCGAGCTGCCGCCCAGGTTGGTGTTGGGGCCGTAGACCATGAACAGGTTGGGGAAGCCCGGCACGCACATCCCGAGGTAGGCGTGGGCGCCCTCGGCCCAGACCTCGCGCAGGTCGGCCCCACCGGAGCCGGTGACCGTCAGCGGCGCCAGGAAGTCGGTGGCCGCGAACCCGGTGCCGTAGATGATGACGTCGGCCTCGTGCTCGGTGCCGTCGGCGTCGCGGACGCCGTGGGGGAGGACCTCGGTGACGCCGGTGGTGACCACGTCGACGTCCGCCCGGGCCAGGGCGGGGTACCACGCGTTGGAGAACAGCACCCGCTTGCAGCCGAACGGGTCCTCGGGCACCAGCTTGGCGCGCAGCTCGGGGTCGCGGACCTGGCGGTGCAGCTGGGCGCGCCAGGCCGTGCGCACGACCTTCTTGAGCCAGGTGTCCTCGATCAGGGCCTTGTTGAAGGCCTCGGTCAGCCGCCACACGCCCTCGCGGCCCAGGTGCTGGGTGCGGGGGAAGCGGTCGAACGCGCGGGTGTGCAGGCGGGTGTACTCCCGGTCGGGCTTGGGGACGACGTACGGCGCGGACCGCTGGAACACCGTCACGTGGGCGGTCCGCTCCGCGATCTCGGGGACGAACTGGATCGCGCTCGCCCCGGTCCCGAGCACGGCCACCCGCTTGCCGGTCAGGTCGACCGCGTGGTCCCACTCCGCGGAGTGGAAGGCGGGGCCGGCGAAGGTCTCGCGGCCCGGGAGGTCGGGCACGGCCGGACGCGAGAGCTGCCCCATCGCGGTCACCAGCACGTCGGTCACCAGCGTCTCGCCCGTGGTGGTGGTCAGCGTCCAGGTGCGGTCCTGGTCGTCGTACGCCGCCGACGCGACCTCGACGCCCGTGCGGACCAGGTCGTGCACACCGGTCTCGCGGGCGGTGCGCTCGATGTAGGCGAGGATGTCGGGCTGGCGGGAGTAGCGGTGCGGCCAGCGCGGGTTGGGCGCGAAGGACCAGGAGTACAGCGACGACGGCACGTCGCACGCGGCCCCGGGGTAGGTGTTCTCGCGCCAGACCCCGCCGACGCCGTCGGCCTTCTCCAGGATCGTGACGTCCGTCCAGCCCGCGCGGGTCAGCTCGACCGCGGCTCCCAGGCCGCCGAAGCCGGCGCCGATGATCGTGATTCGTGGTTGCCAGCTCATGGCAGGCAACCTAGCGGGGCCGGCGTCGACGGGTGCGTGGAGGCGGGATCAGAGACCGTCGGGGCGCTGCGGGGCGTTCATGGTGGTGAGCAGCTCGCGGCCCTGCTGGGCGAACTTGTGCTCGACGAGCACCTCGTAACGGGTCGCGACGACCTGGCTCACCGAGGTGAAGTCGCGGCGGCCGCGGGTGGCGGCGTACCCCGCCAGGGCCCAGACCAGGCCGAAGACCGCGCCGAAGAGCATCGTGGAGGCGATGATCGAGAACGTGCTGCCGCTGCCGAACAGCGACATCACCAGGCCGACGAAGAGACCCAGCCAGATGCCGGAGACGAGCCCACCGGTGGCGACCTTGCCGTAGGTGAGCCGGCCCGTGACCCGCTCGACCTGCTTGAGCTCGGTGCCGACGATCAGGCAGTTCTGCACCGGGAACTCGTGGTCGGAGAGGAAGTCGACCGCCTCCTGGGCCTGCTCGTAGCGCTCGTAGACGCCGAGCGAGAACGGGTAGTCCAGGGTCAGGGCGGAGGTGGGGACGCGGACGGACTGCGGCTGGCTCATGCGTCCAGTCTCGCAAAGCGGTGGTCGCCAGGCCCGGGTCGAAGGTCCGCGGACTCCGGCCGTCCTGTTCGTCGAGCAGGGCCGCTAGGCCCGTCGCCGAGACCAGACCCGCCGCTCGACCCGACCGGCGAACCTCCCCGCCCGCACCTCGTCGGCCAGCTCCGCCAGCCGCGCGCGCGGCGCCTCGGCGCTGACCACCGTCTCCCGGTGGACCGTGCGCAGCCGGCCGGTGGGTCCCCACGCGTCGCCCGTGGCCCGGAGGACCACCACCTTCCAGGGCTGGCGCCGCTGCCACCGCTCGAACGCCCGCTCGATCCGACGGCCGAACAGGAGGGCGAGCAGGACGAGCAGGACGATCGCGACGAGGGCGACGACGACGTCGCCGACGTCGCCGGACCCGCCGCCCGATCCACCGCCGTACCCACCCCCCTTCGACGACGTCCCACGACGTACGGCGCGCACGTAGTAGTACTCGTCCCCCAGCCGCACGTGCAGGTCGTGCGGCGCGAGCCTGAAGGGGAGGGCGCTGTCGTCCACGCGCCCATCCTGGGGGACGCTGGCGCCGGAGAGCAGGCCGAGAGGCGCGAGTGGAACGCCAGCGTCGTCAGCGGGGGACCGGGACGACCCTGGTGTTCCACTCGTCGTGGTCCGGCGGGCGGTAGCGTCCGGCCCATGCTGATCGTCGCGTGCGTCCTGGCCGCCGTCGCGGCGCTGCTCCACGTCTACATCTTCGTGCTCGAGTCGGTGCGGTGGGAGCACCCGGCGACCCGGAGGGTGTTCGGGACGACCGCGGAGACCGCGGCGACGACCAGGGGGCTGGCGTACAACCAGGGGTTCTACAACCTGTTCCTCGCCGTCGGCGCCGCCGCGGGGGCCGTCGTCGCGCCGGGCGACCGCGCGGTCGGGCTGACGCTGCTGCTGTTCGCCTGCGGGTCGATGCTCGCGGCCGCCCTGGTCCTGCTGCTCTCGGACCGCAGCAAGACCCGGGCGGCGCTGGTGCAGGGGACCGTCCCGGCCCTCGCCGTGCTGGCCGGGCTGGTCGCGCTGGGCTGAGCGGGCCTACGGCTCAGGTGATGGTCATGCCGCCGTCGACGGCGAGGGTCTGGCCGGTGATGTAGCCGGCGGCGTCGGAGGCCAGGAAGACCGCGGTCGCGGCGAGCTCGCGCGGGTCGCCCTTGCGGCCGGCCGGGATCCGGGCCTGCTGCGACTCCAGGTAGCCCTCGGGGTAGCTGTCGGTCATCTCCGAGGCGAAGAACCCCGGCGCCAGCGCGTTGACCCGGATGCCCTTGCGGCCCGTCCACTGCTGGGCCAGGTCGCGGGTCAGGCCGATCAGGGCCGCCTTGGAGGAGGCGTACGCCGCCTGCGGGAGGCCCGCGGTCGTCAGGCCGAGCACCGAGGAGATGTTGATGATCGAGGACCCCGGCTGCATCACCCGCCCGCACGCCTGCGCCATCCAGTAGCAGCCGTTGAGGTTGACGTCGATGACCTGGCGGAACTGCTCGGGCGTCTCGCGGGTGGCGGGGTACGCCGTGCCGATGCCGGCGTTGTTGACCAGCACGTCGACCCGGCCCAGCTCCTCGACGGTCCGGTCGACGAGGGCCTGGCAGTCCTCGGGGGAGGACACGTCGGTGCCCACGGTGAGGACGCGGCGCCCGGCCGCCTCGACGAGCGCGGCGGTGTCGGCCAGGCGGTCGACCCGGCGGGCGCCCAGCGCGACGTCGGCGCCGGCCTGGGCGAACGCCTCCGCGAAGGCGACGCCGAGGCCCGAGGACGCGCCGGTGACGACGACGACCTTGCCGTCGAGGGAGAACAGGTCGGTGATGGGCGCGCTGGGTGAGGTCATGCGCCGATCATGCCGGACGGGTGGAGCCGCGGCGGGCGTCCCAGGCGGAGCGGACCATGTCGTCGAGGGTGTGGCGCATCCGCCAGTCGAGGTCGCGGCCGGCGGCCTCGCCGGTGGCCACGATCCGGTCGGGGTCGCCGGGGCGGCGGGGGGCGACCTCGGGGGTGAAGTCGATGCCGGTGACGCGGCGGATGGCGTCCATGATCTGGCGCACCGAGACGCCGTCGCCGCTGCCGAGGTTGTAGACCGGCTGCACGGGCTCGCCCGCGGTCAGGCGCTGCGCCGCGACGACGTGGGCCGCGGCGAGGTCGGCGACGTGGACGTAGTCGCGCACGCAGGTGCCGTCGGGAGTGGCGTAGTCGTCGCCGTTGATCCGCGGCGTGCGGCCGTCGAGCAGCATCTCGAACACGATCGGGAACAGGTTGTGCGGGCTGGTGTCGAACAGGTCCGACGCACCCGAGCCGACGACGTTGAAGTAGCGCAGCGACGTGTGCCGCAGCCCGGTCGCGCGGGCCTGGTCGCGGATGACCCACTCGCCGATCAGCTTGCTCTCGCCGTACGGCGACTCCGGCAGCGTCGCGGTCTCCTCGGTGACCAGGTCCACGTCGGGGGTGCCGAAGGTGGCGGCGCTGGAGGAGAACACGATCGAGCCGACCCCGGTGGCCGCCATCGCCTCGAGGAGCGACACGGTGCCGGTGACGTTCTGGGCGTAGGTGTGCAGCGGGCGGTCGACCGAGACCCCGGCGTACTTGAAGCCGGCCAGGTGCACGACGCCCTCGACCTCGTGCTCGGCCATCGTGCGCGTCAGCAGGTCGGTGTCCAGGATGCTGCCGTCGACGAAGGGGACGTCGTCGCGGACGAACTCGCGGTGTCCGCTGGAGAGGTCGTCGACGACGGCGACCGGGATCCCCACCTCGTCGAAGGCCCGCACCACGTGCGACCCGATGTACCCCGCTCCTCCGGTGACCAGCCAGCTCATGGGCCGCACTCTAGTCAGCGTGCCGACAGGTGGGTCGTCCACCACACGAGCCGGGAGGGGAGTAACGTCCCGCGAGCGGTGAACACGCCGTCGACACCTTTGTGCAGGAGGGCTTCCATGGTGACTCTGGCGGCAGCGACATCCCTACGGCTCGACACCAACTGGGTGGACTACCTGCTCATCGGGGTCTACTTCGTCTTCGTGCTGGGCATCGGCATCGCCGCCCGGCGCTCGGTGTCCTCCAGCATCGACTTCTTCCTCTCCGGGCGCTCGCTGCCCGCCTGGGTCACCGGCCTGGCGTTCATCTCGGCCAACCTCGGCGCGGTCGAGATCATCGGCATGTCGGCCAACGGCGCGCAGTACGGCATCCCCACGGTGCACTTCTTCTGGATCGGCGCCGTTCCGGCGATGCTGTTCCTGGGCGTGGTGATGATGCCCTTCTACTACGGCTCCCAGGTGCGCTCGGTGCCGGAGTTCATGCGCCGCCGGTTCGGCACGGCGGCCCACCTGGTCAACGCGCTGAGCTTCGCGCTGGCGCAGCTGCTGATCGCCGGCATCAACCTCTACCTGCTGGCCAAGATCGTGAACGTCATCCTCGGCTGGCAGCTGTGGATCTCGCTGATCGTCGCCGCGGCGATCGTGCTCAGCTACACCGCCCTCGGCGGGCTCTCGGCCGCGATCTACAACGAGGTGCTGCAGTTCTTCGTGATCGTGGCGGCCCTGCTGCCGCTGACGATCGTGGGCCTGCACAAGGTCGGCGGGTACGGCGGCCTGAAGGAGAAGATCATGGCCACCGCCGGTGGCTCCGAGCAGCTGAACTCCTGGCCCGGCACCACGCTGACCGGGATCGAGAGCCCGGTGCTCTCGGTGATCGGCATCGTCTTCGGCCTCGGGTTCGTGCTGTCCTTCGGCTACTGGACCACCAACTTCGTCGAGGTCCAGCGGGCGATGGCGACCAGCTCGATCTCGGCGGCCCAGCGCGCGCCGATCATCGGCGCCTTCCCCAAGATGTTCATCCCGTTCATCGTGATCCTGCCCGGCATGATCGCCGCGGTCGTGGTCAACGAGATCGCGCAGCCCAAGGCGGCCGGCAAGACCGCCGACTACAACAACGCGCTGCTCTACCTGATCCGCGACCTGCTGCCCAACGGCATGCTCGGGGTCGCGATCGCGGGCCTGCTGGCCTCGTTCATGGCCGGCATGGCGGCCAACATCTCGGCGTTCAACACCGTCTTCTCCTACGACCTGTGGCAGACCTACGTGGTCAAGGAGAAGGAGGACGGCTACTACCTGCGGGTGGGCCGGATCGCGACCGTGGCCGCGACGGTGATCGCGATCGGGACGGCGACCTTCGCGGCGTCGTACTCCAACATCATGACCTACCTCCAGACGCTGTTCGGGTTCTTCAACGCCCCGCTCTTCGCCACCTTCATCCTGGGCATGTTCTGGAAGAAGATGACGCCGACGGCCGCCTGGATCGGCCTGGTGGCCGGCACGGTGGCGGCCGTGGTCGTCGGCGTGCTCAGCCAGGACGCCCTGGGTGGTCTCTCGATCGGCGCCATCGGGCTGAAGGGCCAGGGCGCGAGCTTCGCGGCCGCCGGTGCGGCGTTCGTGGTCGACGTCCTGCTCAGCGTCGCGATCAGCCTGGTCACCAAGCCCCGGGCCGAGTCCGAGCTGCGCGGCCTGGTCTGGTCGCTGACGCCGAAGAAGGACTTCCACGACGCCGACGAGGGGAAGCTGGCGTGGTACCAGCAGCCCACCAAGCTCGCCAGCGTCGGCCTGGTCATGGTCATCGCCCTCAACATCATCTTCTGGTAAGGCGGCACTTTCGATGAGCGACTCCCACGCACGCACCGAGGACGAGACCCCGCACAAGGCGGGGGCGTTCGACATCCGCAACTTCATCGGGATGCTGATCGGCTTCTTCGGCCTCGTCCTGGTGCTGGTGGCGATCTTCGACACCCCGCAGGCCGAGCTGCAGCGCGCCGACGGCCTGCGGCTGAACCTGTGGGCCGGGCTCGGGATGCTGGTCGCGGCGGCGGTGTTCCTGGTCTGGGCCCGCCTGCGCCCGGTGATCGTGCCGGCGGCGTCCGAGACCGGCGCCGACGACATGGACCGGCCCCCGACCGCGCACGAGTGACCCGGACCGTGCCCTGATCCTCGACGGGCTCGCCCCCGCCCGACGCCGGCTGGTGCTCGTCGTCCTCGGGGCGCTGGCGCTGGTCGTGGTCGTCGCGGCCGGCGTGGCGGTGGTCGGCTCGACCGGTGGGCCCGCTGCGGTCGACCAGGGCCGACCGGGGCCGGTCGTGGTGGTGCCGGGGTACGGCGGGCGGGTCTCGACCGTGACCCCGCTGGTGGCCGAGCTGCGCCGCCAGGGGCGCACCGTCGCGGTGCTGCGCCCGGCCGACGACGGCCAGGGGGACCTGCGCGCACAGGCCCGGCAGCTGCGCGACCTGGTCGGCCGGACCCTGCGCTCGAGCGGGGCGTCCTCGGTGGACCTGGTCGGCTACTCCGCCGGGGGAGTCGTGGCCCGGCTCTACGTGCGCGACGACGGCGGCGCGGACGTCGTGCGCCGGGTGCTCACGGTGGGCTCGCCGCACCACGGCACCGACGTGGCCGCGCTGGCCCAGGAGGTCGCCGGTGGCTGCCCCACCGCGTGCGAGCAGCTGGCCACCGGCAGCGACCTGCTGCGCCGCCTGGACGCCGGTGACGAGACCCCGGCCGGACCCGCGTGGGCGACGGTGCGCAGCCGCGACGACGCCACGGTGACGCCGACGGACTCGGCCTCGTTGGTCGGGGCTCTCGACGTGCTGGTGCAGGACCTCTGCCCGCGGGCCACCACCTCCCACGCCGCCCTGCCCGGCGACCCCGTCACGCTGGCGGTCCTGCGCAGCACCCTGGGGGCCGCCGCGCCGACGACTCCGACCCGGGTGCGCTGCGGCGGCTGACCGGTCTCAGCCCGCGACGTCCTTGGTGGCGAAGTTGGCCCACGCGGCCCCGGCGAAGACCACCAGGTAGGCCAGCTGGGCCAGCGCGCCGTGGATGACGTCACGCCACCGGATCGGGTCGCGGAACAGGTCGACGAAGGCCAGCCAGTAGCGGGTGAGCAGGTAGGGCCGCAGCGACTCCGCGGCGTCGAGGCCGAGCAGCACCGTCGAGGCGATCAGCAGGCCGATGGTGCCCAGGGCGGCGGCGACGGGGGAGTCGGTGAGGGTGGAGAGGAACAGCGCGATGGCGGCCACCCCGAGCATGGCCAGCACGACGTAGCCGAAGGCCAGGGCCGAGCGCTCCAGCATCTGGGTCTGGGTCAGCGGGCTGCCCGAGACGCTCACCGCCCCGGTCGTCGGGTCGGTGACCCCGCCGGCGGTCGTGACGGTGCCGTCGCCCAGCAGCAGTCGGCCCTCGACGTACGACACGATCGCGACCGCGGCCACGGCCAGCACGACGAAGGCGACCACGCTGACCAGCTTGGCCACCAGCAGCCGCACCCGGGAGACCGGGCGCACCAGCAGGTAGCGCAGCGTGCCGGTCTGGCTCTCCCCGGCGATCGCGTCGCCGCCCACCACGGCCACGGCGACCGGGAGGAAGAGCGGCAGCACGATGCCCAGCGCGGCCAGGGGGAAGAGGGTGCCGTCGGTGAGGACGGCGGAGAGGAACGGCGGGCCGGTGCCGGGGCGCGGGCCGAGGTCGGTCACGGCCAGCAGCACCGCGACCAGCGTGGGCAGGGCGTTCAGCGCCAGGATCGTGACCCACGTGCGGGGTCGCCGCAGCATCTTCGACAGCTCGACGCGGATCATGGGCGGGTGCTCGCGGCCAGGACGATCTCCTCCAGGGTGTGGCGCACGGGGCTCAGCTCGGTCACGCGCACGCCGGCCCCCACCAGGCGCTCGTTGAGGGCGCCGGGGTCGTCGTGGCGCACCCACACCTCGTCGTCGCGACGGTGCTCCACCCGGTCCTCGAGCAGCCGCACGACGGTGGCCGGGTCGGGGGTGCGCACGCGGACGCGTCCGGTGTCGCGGCGCAGGTCGGCCAGGTCCTCCTGGAGCACCAGCCGACCGCGGTCCAGGACGCCGACGCGGGTCGACATCTGCTCGATCTCGGCCAGCAGGTGGCTGGAGACCAGGACGGTGGTGCCCGACCGGTTGAGCTCGAGCAGCAGCGCGCGCATGTCGCGGATGCCCTGGGGGTCCAGCCCGTTGGTCGGCTCGTCGAGCACCAGCAGCGGGGGGTGCCGCACCAGCGCCGCGGCGAGGCCCAGCCGCTGCTTCATGCCCAGGGAGTAGGCCTTCACCGGGCGCGTGTCGTCGGGGGCCAGGCCGACCGCGTCGAGGACCTCACCCACCCGGCGGCGCCGGGCCGCGCGGGCCACGTGCGGTCCGGAGGCGGCGTCGAAGAGCGTCAGGTTGGCCCGGCCCGACAGGTGGGGGTAGGCGCCCGGTCCCTCGACCAGAGCGCCGACGCGGGGGAGCACCTCGCGGGCCGCGGCCGGCATCGGCCGGCCCAGGACCTCGGCGGTGCCCGAGGTGGCCAGCACCAGCCCGAGCAGCATCCGGACGGTCGTGGTCTTGCCCGAGCCGTTGGCGCCGAGGAAGCCGTAGACGTCGCCCTCGCGCACCTCGAGGTCGACCGCGTCGACCGCGTTCACGCCGCGGTAGGTCTTGGTCAGGGCGTGGGTGCGGACCACGCACCCGTCGGAGGACGAGCTCACCGGGTCACCACCACCTTCTCGACGAGGTCCTGCGCCACCTGGTCGAGGGTCGGTGGCGTGGCGGTGCCGGTGACCAGGAGGCCGCCGCGGGGGGCGTACAGCAGGAGGAGGGAGAGCGGACCGATGCGCAACGAGACCTTGCCGCCGGTGTCGACGGCCGCCGGGCTGGACTTCAGCTGGTCGCGCAGGCCCCGGGTCACCGAGCCGCGCAGGGGGACCGCGAGGACGGCGAGCGGGCCGCGGCCGTAGACCCCGACGGCACCGAAGCGGGCCGGGTCGCCGCGGCGGGCCAGGCCGGCCGCGCGGTCGGGTAGCCGGAAGGGCGCGAACGCGTTGGCCCCGGCGGCCTCGTCGAGGGCCGCCGTGCGGCGCACCTGCACGCCGGGGGCGGGCACGAACCGGGTCGTGCCCCGCGGCGGCCGCGAGGTGTCGAGCGTGGTGACCTCGGTGGTCAGGATGGGCCGGGCGCGGTCGCCGACGGCGTACGCGTCCACGCGCAGCGGCAGCCCGGTCGCGGTGTCGGCCCAGACGTCCACCCGGTCGATCGTCGTGCGCCGGTCGGCCGGCAGCAGCCGCAGCCCGACGGCGCTGCGGCCCGCCACCCGACGCGCGGGCAGCCGGCTCACCTCGGCCGGGCGAGCCGCGGCCAGCAGCCGGCGTGCCAGCTCGGGCGGCGCCAGGTCGGCGTCGTCGGGCAACCGCACCGGGGAGTACGCCGAGGAGGTCGCCCGTCCCGACTCGTAGCTCCACCGGGTCGTCGAGCCCCCGTCGCGGACCAGGTCCTGCTCGCCGCCGGTGGAGATCCGGTCGACGCGCCAGTGCTCGGCGTCGCGCCACCACACCCGCAGGTCGGACTGCTCGCCGAGCAGCCGGGCGACGCCGCCGAACGACGAGCCGGTCAGCGGCACCTGGAGCGAGCCGACCGCGCGGACCTCGCCGGACCAGCCGCGGTCGGCCGAGGACCGGACCAGCCGCAGCGCCTGGGTCGCGGACAGCGCGCTGCCCTCGGCCGGCAGCAGCCGCAGCAGGGTCGGGGGAGCAGCGACGGCCAGCGCGAGCAGGCCCACGAGCAGCCAGCGCGTCGCGGGCGATCGCAGCAGGCCGGACATGCCGCCCAACCTACGACCGGGCCCTGACGCGGCCGCCGGACCGCGTCGCCCGCCAGTCGGAGGGGCGCCCGGCCCTCACCCGGCCGCCACTCGAACCTGACCCGGCTGGCACCCGGGCGGGCGCCGGTCGCGAGGCAGTAGGATCGCCTGCGTGAGCCAGGTCCTGCTTCCCGCCTAGCCGCGTCGAGGACGACGCGGCAGCCCCTCCGCGCGAGGGGCTTTTTCATGCCCCGGGTCCGCCCGGGGTGGCGCAGGAGGCACACCGACAGAGGAGAGCGGCCGTGAACGACCAGACAGAGCAGCACGAGCAGCCGGAGCAGGCGACGTACGACGTCGTCGGCGCGCAGGAGAAGTGGCGCGCGGTCTGGGACGAGCTCGACCCCTTCCGGGCCGGGTCGGCGGCGCCGGGCGCGGAGAAGCGCTACGCCCTGACGATGTTCCCCTACCCCAGCGGCGACCTGCACATGGGGCACGCCGAGGTGATGGCGCTGCACGACGTGATCGCCCGCTACTGGTGGCAGCGCGGGTACGACGTGCTGAACCCGATCGGCTGGGACTCCTTCGGCCTGCCCGCGGAGAACGCCGCCATCAAGCGCGACGAGAACCCGGCCGTGTTCACCTACGCCAACATCGAGACCCAGGCCGAGTCGTTCCGCCGCTACGGCATCTCCTTCGACTGGTCGCGCCGGCTCAACACCTCCGACCCGGAGTACTACCGCTGGACCCAGTGGCTGTTCCTGAAGTTCCGCGAGCGCGGCCTGGCCTACCGCAAGTTCTCCCCGGTCAACTGGTGCCCCAACGACCAGACCGTGCTGGCCAACGAGCAGGTCGTCGGCGGGATGTGCGAGCGCTGCGGCGCCGAGGTGACCAAGCGCGAGCTGTCGCAGTGGTACTTCAAGGTCACCGACTACGCCCAGCGCCTGCTCGACGACATGGTGCCCCTGGAGGAGACCTGGCCCTCGAAGGTGCTGGCCATGCAGCGCAACTGGATCGGCCGGTCCGAGGGTGCCCACGTCGACTTCGTGATCGAGGCCGAGCACTACTCCGGTGACCCGGTCCGGGTCTTCACCACGCGTCCCGACACGCTGTTCGGCGCCACCTTCATGGTGGTCGCCGCCGACGCCAAGATCGCCGCCGAGCTGTGCGCGCCCGGGCAGCGCGAGGCCCTGACGGCGTACGTCGAGGAGGTCCGCAAGGCCACCGACATCGACCGGCTGGCCACCGACCGTCCCAAGTCGGGCGTCGACCTGGGCATCACGGCCGTCAACCCGGTCACCGGCGCCCGGATCCCGGTGTGGGCCTCGGACTACGTGCTCGCCGACTACGGCACCGGCGCGATCATGGCCGTGCCCGGCCAGGACCAGCGCGACTGGGAGTTCGCCGCGAAGTTCGACCTGCCCGTGATCCGCACCGTGCAGCCGACCGAGGGCTTCGAGGCCGAGGGCGGCGAGGCGTTCACCGGCGCCGGCCCGGCGATCAACTCCGCCAACGACGAGATCTCGCTCGACGGGCTGGGCATCGAGGAGGCCAAGACCCGGGTCATCGACTGGCTCGAGGAGAAGGGCGCCGGCACCCGGTTCGTGAACTTCCGGCTGCGCGACTGGCTGCTGAGCCGGCAGCGCTACTGGGGCGCCCCGATCCCGATCGTGCACTGCGAGACCTGCGGCGAGGTCGCCGTCCCCGAGGACCAGCTGCCCGTCGAGCTGCCCGACCTGAGCGGGGCCGACCTCAAGCCCAAGGGCGTCTCGCCGCTGGCCGCGGCCGAGGACTGGGTCAACGTCGACTGCCCGCAGTGCGGCGGCCCCGCCAAGCGCGACAGCGACACGATGGACACCTTCGTCGACTCCAGCTGGTACTTCTTCCGCTACTGCTCCCCGCAGTTCACCCACGGCCCCTTCGACCCCGAGGCCGTGCGCGACTGGATGCCGGCCGCGCAGTACGTCGGCGGCGTCGAGCACGCGATCCTGCACCTGCTCTACAGCCGCTTCTTCACCAAGGTGCTGCACGACATGGGCATGGTCGACTTCGTCGAGCCGTTCTCGCGGCTGATGAACCAGGGCGAGGTCATCAACGAGGGCCGCGGCATGAGCAAGTCGCTGGGCAACGGCGTCAACCTCGGCGACATGATCGACGCCTACGGCGTGGACGCCGTGCGGCTGACGATGGTCTTCGCGGGCCCGCCCGAGGCCGACATCGACTGGGCCGACATGTCGCCCGGCGGGTCGGTGAAGTTCCTCCAGCGCGCCTGGCGCCTGGCCGGCGACGTCACCTCCCCGGTCGGCACCCCGGCCGAGGGCGGCGACACCGCGCTGCGGCGCACGACGCACCGGACCGTGGCCGACGCCGCGCAGCTGGTGGAGACCCAGCGCTTCAACGTGCTGGTCGCCCGGACCATGGAGCTGGTCAACGCCACCCGCAAGGCCGTCGACTCCGGGCCGGGCCCGGACGACGCGGCGGTGCGCGAGGCCGTCGAGGCCGTCGCGGTGCTGCTCTCGCTGGTCGCGCCGTACACCGCGGAGGAGATGTGGGAGCGGCTGGGCCACGAGCCCACCGTCGCCCGCGCCGGCTGGCCGCTGGTCGACCAGGCCCTGCTGGTGCAGGAGTCCGTGACGGCGGTCGTGCAGGTCCAGGGCAAGGTCAGGGCCCGCCTGGAGGTCAGCCCCGACGTGAGCGAGGCCGACCTGGAGGCCGCCGCGCTGGCCGACGAGTCCGTGCAGCGGGCGCTCGAGGGCAAGACCGTGCGCAAGGTCATCACCCGGGCGCCGAAGCTGGTCAACATCGTCGCCGGCTGAGACGCCCTGGCACGTGCGACGGCCCGGTCCCTCCAGGTGAGGGGCCGGGCCGTCGCACGTCGTGGGCGGTGGGCTCAGGCCTTGCCGACGGCCTCGGCGATCGGGGTCTCGCCGCCGACGACGTCGAAGGTCTTGCCGATGGTCGAGTCGGTCTCGAGCACCTCGGCCAGCACGTGGGCCACGTCGGCGCGGGTGACGGAGCCGTAGTCGCCGTGCTCGGCGATCGCGACCCGGCCGGTGGGCACGTCGTCGGTGAGCTTGCCGGGCTTGACGATCGTCCAGTCCAGGTCGGTGCCGCGGAGGTGCGCGTCGGCGTCGCGCTTGGCGCGCAGGTAGACCTGGAACACCTCCTCGGAGTCCTCCTCGATCCGGTCCTGGCCCATCGAGGAGATCATCACGTAGCGGCGGACGCCGGCCTCGGCGGCCGCGTCCGCGAGCAGCACCGCGGCGCCCTTGTCGACGGTCTCCTTGCGGGCGGCGTTGCCGTCCGCCCCGCCGCCGGCGGCGAACACGACGGCGTCGGCGCCGCGGACCGCCTCGGTCATCTCGGCCAGGTCGGTGCTCTCGAGGTCGACCACGGTCGCCGAGATCCCGTCCTCCGCGAGCTCGGGCACGTGGGCGGGGTCGCGGACCAGGCCGACGGCGTCGTGACCGGCCTCCGCGACGAGCCGACCCAGCTGGCGGGCGATCTGACCGTGTCCTCCGGCGATGACGATGCGCATGGTCCCGACGTACCCATCCCGGGCCGGACGTCACGGTGACCTGCGACGCCCCGTCGACGCGGGGGCCTGGGCCGGCCGGGTCGGGGGCGCTGGGGGCGGTGGCTAGCGTGTCGGGCGTGGTGGATCACAGCGTCCCGGCCGCCGACGTGCCGGCGGAGCAGCAACCCGGCGAACGGCACGACGCGCAGGCCGACCGGTCGGACGGGGACGGGCACCGCGACCGGTGGCGGGCCCTGGTCGTGTGCCTGGTCGCGGGCGGCATGTGCCTGCTCGACGTCAGCATCGTCAACGTCGCGCTGCCCTCCATCCGGAGCGGGCTGGGCGCCGACGACAGCGACATCCAGTGGGTGGTCGCGGGCTACTCCCTGGCCTTCGGTGTCGCCCTGGTGCCGGCCGGCCGGCTGGGCGACGCCCGCTCGCGCCGGGTGGTGTTCATGGTCGGCGTGGCCCTGTTCACCCTGGCCAGCGCCCTGTGCGGGGCCGCGCAGAGTGCGCTGTGGATCTCGGTGGCCCGGGTGGTCCAGGGTGTCGGCGGCGGCCTGATCACCCCGCAGGTCTCGGGCTTCATCCAGAACCTGTTCAAGGGTCCGGAGCGGGCGCGGGCGTTCGGCCTGTTCGGCGCCAGCATCGGGATCTCGACCGCCATCGGACCGCTGCTGGGCGGGCTGCTGGTGCAGCTGGGCGGGCCGGAGTTCGGCTGGCGCCTGGTCTTCTACGTCAACCTCCCGATCGGGCTGGCCCTGCTGGTGCTGGCCCGCCGGTGGCTGCCGGCCGCCAAGGGGGGCCGCCGCCAGTCGCTGGACCCGGTCGGGGTCGTGCTGTTCGCCGCGGCGATGGTGCTGGTCCTGCTGCCGGTCGTCGAGGGCGGCCAGGGGCAGTCCCTGGCCCAGCGCCCCTGGTGGCTGCTGGCCGTGGCGGCGGCGCTGCTCGTGGTGTTCGTGCTGTGGGAGCGGGCGTGGTCGGCGCGTGGCCGCGAGACCCTGGTCGACCTGTCCCTGGCCCGGGTGCGGTCCTACGTCTTCGGGCTGGGGCTAGGCACGTTCTACTTCGCCGGGTTCACCTCGATCTTCATCGTGCTGACGCTCTACCTCCAGAACGGGTTGAGGTACTCCGCGCTCGAGGCCGGCGCCACGCAGATGCCTTTTGCCGTCGGGTCGGCGGTGTCGGCGTACGCCGCCGGGCGGATCGTGTCGCGCTTCGGACGCGCCCTGGTCGTCGTCGGTCTGGTCGCGATCACGGTCGCGCTGGTCGCCCTCGACGTGGTCGTGCCGATGCTCGACGGCTCCGTGGGCGTGAAGATCGCGCCGCTCCTGCTGCTCGCCGGGATCGGCGGCGGTCTGGTGATCTCGCCCAACGTGACGCTCACCCTCGACGAGGTGGACCCGGCCCGGGCCGGTGCCGGCGGCGGGCTGCTGCAGACCGTGCAGCGGGTCGGGTCGGCGATCGGCGTCGCGGTGGTCCTGGCCCAGTTCTTCGACCGGTTGGCCGGCACCCGCGGCGACTACGCTCAGGCGTTCTCCTCGGCGCTGCACACCACCATCGGGCTGGTCGTGGTCGCGCTGCTGCTGGGGATCGCGGACCTGGTCCGTCGGCGTACGGACTTCGGGGGGTCGGGGGACGAGGTGCGTGGGTAGCCTGGCGCCCGTGCCCGACCTCTCCGCCGACCGGCGCTCACCCGCCGGCGTCCCGCGCATTGGCGTCGTGACCGACTCCACGGCCTCGCTCGGCGTTGAGCTGGCGCGCGAGCACGGGATCGTCGTGGTGCCGCTGCAGGTGGTGGTGGGCGGGACGGCGTACGAGGAGTCCGCCGAGGCCGCCGCCTCCTCGGCCGCCTCGTCCGGACCGGGGTCCTCCGACGGTGCCGACCCGGTGGACGAGGGTGCGATGACGGCCGGGGGCGTGGCGGACGCGCTGCGCCGCAAGCACCCGGTCACCACGTCCCGGCCCAACCCCGAGGCCCTGGTCGAGGTCTACGAGAAGCTGGCCGCCGAGGGCGTCGAGGGGATCGTCTCGGTGCACCTCTCCGCCGAGCTCAGCGGCACCGTCGACTCCGCCCGTCTCGCGGCGCAGCGCTCGCCGGTGCCGGTGCGGGTGGTGGACACCCGACAGGTCGGCATGGGCACCGGGTACGCCGTCCTGGCCGCCGCCGCGGCCTGCGACGCCGGCGGCGACCTGGACGCCGTGGCCTCGGCCGCCGAGCGTCGGGCCGCGGCGACCACCTCGCTGTTCTACGTCGACACCCTGGAGCACCTGCGCCGCGGAGGCCGTGTCGGCGCCGCGGCCGCGCTGCTCGGCACCGCCCTGGCCGTCAAGCCGATCCTGCGCCTGGTCGAGGGTCGGGTCGCCCCGGTGGAGAAGGTCCGCACCGCGTCCAAGGCCCTCGCCCGGCTCGAGGAGCTGGCCGTCACCTCGGCCCTCGACGCGGGCGCCGGCGGCGTGGTTGGTGGGACCGCCGGTGGGGTCGACGTCGCCGTGGCGCACCTGCTCTCACCCGACCGGGCCTGGCAGCTCGCCGACGCGCTGACCGAGCGGCTCGGCGACCTCCTCGCCGCGGAGGTCCGGGTCCTCGAGCTCGGCCCCGTCCTGGGCGCCCACACGGGCCCGGGGACCGTGGCCGTCACGGTGGCTCCCCGGGTCTGAGGCCTCGCTCGGAGCCTGGTCGCCGCGGCGTGCAGCCAGGTGCTCCGACGACCCGTCGGGGCGCGGTGGGGCTGGGTGGGAGTTTCTGCGAATGTTGCTGAAGTGACGTCCGCGATCTGGACGAAAGGCCAGGTCAGAGGGCTGTCCTGTCGGTGGTCGCTGGTTGGGTTGACCCATGACGACCTCCGTTCCCGGACCTGCCGGCGCTGCGTCCGGCAGCGGGGCTGCGGGGCACGAGGTGGTGGAGTTCGGGGATCGGTTGCTGGCCAGGTTGGGACAGCTGACCGGGGCAGGTGCGCGGCCGGTGTGGTCGTTGACCGCCGCCGAGATGCGGCGGGTACTGGTCGACCTGGCGACGGCGGGCAACCGGCTCGAGGCGATCCGCCTGGCGGTGCTGGCCGAGGCCGACCGGTCGGGTGCGACCGGCGCGGAGGCGTCCGCGTCGGCCGCGGAGTGGGTCGCGACCCAGACCCGGCAGAGGAGTACGCACGCCCGCTCCGACCTCGCGCTCGGCCGGGCCCTGACGACCCGCACCCGGGTGGCTGCGGGGATGGCGGCCGGGGTCGTCAACCCCGACCAGGCCCGCGTGATCACCCGCGCCCTGGACCGGTTGCCGAGCACCGGTGCCTTCGCGGTCACCGACGCGCAGCGTGACGCCGCCGAGGTCCACCTGGTCCGCCTCGCCGCGGTCCACGACGCGAAGGACCTCGAGGTCCTGGGGGCGCGGGTGCTCGAGGTGGTCGCCCCGGACCTCGCCGAGACCCACGAGGGCCGACTGCTGGAGGCGCAGGAGGCGGCTGCGGCCCGCAAGACGTCGCTGACCATCTCCGAGACGCCCGAGGGGTTGGTGCGGGGCCGGTTCGTGATCCCCGTCCTGCACGGCGCGATCCTGGGCAAGGCCATCACCGGGCTGGCGTCCCCGGTCCGTGGTGACGAGGTGGTCATCGACACCGACCTCCCGGCCCCGGTGCGGCACGGCATCGCGTTCACCCAGCTCCTCGAGGCCCTGCCCGCCGACTCCTTGCCCACCGTCGGTGGAGGAGACATCACGGTCGTGGTCACCCTGCGCCACGACCAGCTCCTCGCCGACCTCGACGCCGCCGGGGTCGCCAGGTTGGACACCGGGCACCGGATCAGCGCGGGAGAGGCTCGTCGTCTGGCGTGCGCCCACCGGATCGTCCCCGCGGTGCTCGGCGGTGCGTCGGCGCCGCTCGACCTCGGTCGGGCCCGCCGGTTGCACACCAGGACCCAACGCCTCGCCCTGGCCCTGCGCGACCGGGGGTGCACCGCCACCGGCTGCGACCGCCCACCCGCCTGGTGCCAGGCCCACCACGACCACCCCTGGTCGACCGGTGGCCGCACCGACACCGCCACCGGCCGGTTGCTCTGCGGCCACCACCACCGCCGCATCCACGACCCCGCCTACACCCACCACCTCACTCCCGACGGACGGATCGAGTTCCACCGGCGCGAGTGATCCGGGACGTGCGGTGCGGGCCGCCAGAGCTCGGACTCAGACCACGGTGCCGGCCGCGCGCACGCGCTCGCCGATGGGGCCGCTGCGCCAGTCCTCGGCGTACAGGCTGACCATCACCCGGGTCAGGGCCGGGTGGCCCGTGAGCTTCTCGGGGAGTCGGGAGGTCCGGCCTCGCGAGTCCACGGCCTCGACCCGTGCCCCTGAGCACACCAGCTCCTCCACCGCCATGACCCGTTGGTGGCGTCGACGCTGGACCCCGGTGACGCTCGCCCACGGGACGACGAGCCGGTACTGGTCGCGCTGGACGACCAGGACGTCGTCGTGCACCGTCAAGGTCCGCCGGCGCACCCGCAGGACCCCGAGCAGACCGAACACCGCGGCGAGCACCACGCCTTCGAGCACGCCCAGGGCCACGGGACGGATGACGAGGCCGAGGAGGGCGCCGAGGGCCACGGGCACCGGCAGCGAGGTCCCGAGCGCGACGGGCCACCGGATGCGGAACTGGGTCACACCCGGAGAGGCTAGAGGGCGACGCGGCGGGCTGCTGGGACGAGGCCACCGCATCACCGCACCCGGACCACCTCGGCGGCGGTGCGCGGGCCGCCCGGTGGCTGCCAGGCGTCGCTGCCGTCCACAGCGCCGTGGTCCGGGGACCTTGTCCACAGGTCGCCGGACGGGCCTGGTCCACGGCCGCCTCCGTTCCTAGCGTCTGGCGCATGGGTGTCCCGAGCAGACGACGACAGGCGCAGGACGAGGTCGCGGAGGCCGCGCGCCGGCGGCTGGAGCTGCTGGCGCGCGAGCTGGACCGTGCAGGCCTGCGTCGGCTCGACGTGGTCGCGTCCGACGACGGCGCGTCGGAGGAGGCTCGCGGCGCGGGGCCCGAGCAGGAGGCCGATCCGTGGCCGACCGGTCCGCTCGGCTCCGGTGGCCACCCGCTCCCGCCCCACGACGAGTCCGGACTCGACGGCGAGGAGCCCGGTGCGCCCGACCAGGGGCTCGACCCGGGACGGTGGGACGACCTCGCCGCCCTCGGGGACGTGCTCCGACCGGGGAACTCGCTGGGACCGGGTGGGCCGCTTGGGCTGGAGCTGGGGCTGGGTCGGCCGGTGCCGGTGGGGTCGCGGTCGGACCACGGCCACCGTTCAGGTGGCCGGAGTGAGGCGTCGGAGGTCGTCCCGGGCGCGGAGGGGGACGCCTGGGACGACGGGCTGGACGACCTGCCGGTCGGGCGGGCGGTGCCGCCGGCCGGGCGGCACCTGCGGACGGCGCGTCCCGGGGCCCTGTCGCGGATGGGGGACTGGGTCGCCGACCAGGTGCCCGACACCTTCCGCGGACGGGCCTGGCTGGGCTCCGGGCCGGCTGCCCTGGTGATCGGCTTCGTCGTGCTGGCCCTGGGGATCACCGCCGTGGTCGTGCTGCGGTCGGGCGACCGGGGCGAGCTGGTCGCCGCCACGGCCGGTCGAGCGCCCGCCGCGTCGTCGTCGCCCCTGGTGGACGCCGCCCCGGGGCCGGGCGGGGGCACCGCGTCGCCCGCGGCCGGGACGTCGGCAGGCACGTCGGGTGCCGCCGCGTCCGGGGCGCCGACCTCGGGCACCTCGGCGGGTTCGGCGGCCGGCTCGACGGGCAGCTCCACGGTGACCGTCGACGTGGCCGGCAAGGTCCGTCGTCCTGGCGTGGCCACGCTGCCGGCCGGGTCGCGCGTCGTGGACGCCGTACGCCGGGCCGGCGGGGCGCGCGGTCGGGTCGACCTGTCCTCGCTCAACCTGGCGCGGGTCCTGGTCGACGGGGAGCAGATCCTCGTCGGCGTGGCCGGCACGTCGGCGACGAGCGGATCGGCCGCGGCCGGGAGCGTGGCCGGCGCCCCGGCGGGTGCCCAGCCCGCCGGGGCCCTGGTCAACCTCAACACCGCCACGCTGGACCAGCTCGACACCCTGCCGGGGGTCGGGCCGGTGACGGCGCAGAAGATCCTGGACTGGCGCACCGCCCACGGCGCCTTCTCCTCGGTCGACGAGCTGCTCGAGGTCGACGGGATCGGCGACAAGACCCTCGCCGACCTGGCCCCCCACGCGACGCTGTGAGCGCCCCCGGACCGAGGGGCGCCCCCGGACCGAGGGGCGGCCCGGGGGCGAGGGGCACCCCGGGACCGAGGGGCGGTCCCGGGCCGCGGGGTGCCGGCGGCACCGAGCCGGAGGCGGACGACCGGCGCGACCCGATCGACCTGCGCGCAGCCGTGCTGGCGCTGGTGGTGTGGGTCGCGGCGGTGCTGGCGCTGCGGTCGCCCACCTGGGTGCCGGTCGTGCTGGTCGTCGTGGCCCTGGCCTGGACCGTGTCGCGGCACCGACGGGGTCTGGTGGTGCTGGGGGCGGTGGCCTGGGTGGCCGCGGGCGCCGGGGTGGCGCTCAGCGCCGGGGTGCGGGCCGAGGCGCTCCAGGACAGCGTCGTCCACCGGCTGGCGGTGTCGACGGCGGTCGTGCGCGCGGAGGTCGTGGTGACCTCCGACCCGGTCGTGCACGAGGGTCGCTTCGAGCGGTTCGTGGTCTACCGGGCCCGCACGGTCGAGGTGTCCGGCCGCGGCGTCCGCCACCGGACGCGGGTGCCGGTCCTGGTGCTGGCGGACACCTCGTCGCGCCGGTTGACCCTCGGCACCCGGGTGCGGCTCGCGGGTCGGCTCAGCCCGGCGCGCACCGACGACCTCGCGGCGGTCCTGAGCGGACGTGGGCCGCCGGAGGTGGTCAACGGGCCGAACGGTCTGCTGCGGGCCGCCTCCGGGCTGCGGGCCGGGATCCGCGGTGCGGTCGCGCACCACGCCGTCGCCCCGGCGCACCTGGTGCCCGCCCTCGTCGACGGGGACGACGCGGGTCTGCCGTCCGAGGTCACCGACACCTTCCGCACCTCGGGCCTGACCCACCTGCTGGCGGTGAGCGGCACCAACCTGACCCTGGTCGTGGGCACGCTGCTCGTCCTCGCGCGGTGGTGCGGCGTCCGGGCGCGAGGCCTGGCCGTGGTCGGCGCCCTGGGCGTGGCCGGGTTCGTGCTGCTCGCCCGGGCCGAGCCGAGCGTCGTGCGGGCGGCGGCGATGGGCACGGTGGGCCTGGTCGGGCTGGGCCACCACGGTCGTCGGCGCGGCACCCGGGCGCTGGGGGCGGCGGTGCTCGTCCTGGTGCTGGCCGATCCGTGGCTGGCGCTGTCGCCGGGCTTCGCGCTGTCCGCGACGGCGACGGCCGGCATCCTGTGGCTGGCGCCGGGGTGGCGCGACCGGCTGCGCCGGTGGATGCCGCTGTGGGCGGCCGAGGCCCTCGCCGTGCCGCTCGCCGCCCAGATCGCGTGCACGCCGCTGGTCGCCGCGGTCTCCGGGCAGGTCAGCCTGGTCGCGGTCCTGGCCAACCTCCTGGTCGCGCCGGCGGTGGGTCCGGCCACGGTGCTGGGGCTCCTCGGAGGAGTGGCGTACGTCGTGGTGGAGCCGCTCGGTCGGCTGGTCGCCACCCCGGCGGCGTGGTGCGCCTCGTGGATCGTCGAGGTGGCCGCGCGGTGCGCCCACCTGCCGGTCGCCGCGGTCGACTGGCCCGCGACCTGGATCGGCATCGTCGTCCTGACCCTCCTGTGCGGCCTGCTCTCCCTGCTGCTCGGGGCGCTGCTCCGCCGGCGCCTGGCCACGCTGGGCGCCGGGGCGCTCCTGGTCGTGGTGATGCTGGTGCCGCTGCCGACGCCGGGGTGGCCGCCCCCGGGCTGGGTGATGGTGATGTGCGACGTCGGCCAGGGCGACGGCCTGGTGCTGCGGGCCGGCCCGCACGCCGCCGTCGTGGTCGACGCCGGGCCCGACCCGACGCTGGTCGACCGCTGCCTGGAGCGGCTCGGGATCTCGCAGGTGCCGCTGGTCGTGCTCACCCACTTCCACGCCGACCACGTCGACGGGCTCGCCGGCGTGCTGCGCGGTCGCCGCGTGGGCGCGGTCGAGGTGACGTCGCTGGGCGAGCCGTCGTCCGGCGTACGGCTGGTGGAGGGGGTGGCGGCCCGGGCGCGCGTGCCGGTGCAGCGGGCGGCGTACGGCGAGACGCGGCGGCTCGGCCCGCTCGCCTGGCAGGTCGTGGCCCCCAGCCACCCGACCCCGCCCGACTCGGAGTCGCCGCCCAACGACTCCAGCCTGGTCCTGCTCGTCGAGGTGCAGGGGATCCGCCTGCTCCTGATGGGGGACGAGGAGGGGGGCTCCCAACAGCAGCTGCTCACCGACACCGGGGGCGTGCGGGCCGACGTGCTCAAGGTCGCCCACCACGGCAGCGCACGGCAGGACCCCGATCTCGTGCGAGCGACCGGGGCTCGGGTGGCGCTGGTGTCGGTGGGGGCCGGCAACGACTACGGGCACCCCGCGCCCTCGCTGCTGGCGCTCCTGCGCTCGGCCCGGATGCAGGTGCACCGCACCGACCAGGAGGGCGACGTCGCGGTGGTCGTGCGCGACGGCCTGCGGATCGCCACCCGAGGTCACCCGCAGCCGCCGCCATGAGCGGGACTACGACGGGCCCTGGGACGACCTGCACGACCGGCGCACCGGGGGTGGCAGGCTGGCGCCCATGGCGTACTCGTTCTCGCAGGTCGACGTCTTCGGGTCCCGCCCGCTGGTGGGCAACCCGGTGGCGGTGGTCCACGACGCGGCCGGTCTCGGCGACGAGCAGCTGGCCGACTTCGCGCGGTGGACCAACCTGTCGGAGACGACCTTCCTGCTGCCGCCGGAGCACCCGGACGCCGACTACCGGGTGCGGATCCTCACCCCGGCCGCCGAGCTGCCGTTCGCGGGGCACCCGACGCTGGGCAGCGCGCACGCCTGGCTGGAGGCCGGGGGAGTGCCGCGGACGCCGGGGCGGGTGGTGCAGGAGTGCGGCGTCGGGCTGGTCGAGCTGCGCCACGAGGAGCACCTGTCCTTCCGGGCGCCCGAGCTGCTCCGCAGCGGCGAGGTCGACGAGGACACCCTGGGCCGGGCACTGTCGTGCCTGGGGGTCGAGCCGGGTCGCTTCGTGCGGGCCGCGTGGATCGACAACGGGCCGGGCTGGCTGGGCATCGAGGTGACCAGCGCGGCGGAGGTGCTCGGGCTGCGCCCCGACCTCGCGGGCCTGCGGGGCCTCCAGGTCGGCGTGATCGGGCCGCACACCGACGTCGAGGCGGCCGCGCTGGGGGCCCTGGTCGAGGTCCGCGCGTTCTGCCCCGAGCTGGCCGTGCCGGAGGACCCGGTGACGGGGAGCCTGAACGCCGGGTTCGCGCGGTGGCTGGTCCGGGAGGGCCACCTGCCGCCGGCGTACGTCGTGCGCCAGGGGACGGTCCTGGGCCGCGACGGCCGCGTGCACGTGAGCACCGACGAGCACGGCGAGCAGTGGGTCGGCGGCGCGACCACGACCGTCCTGCGGGGGACCGCGGACCTCTAGGAGCCCGGGACCCGGGCCGTGTCACCGGCGCGTGAGAGGCTCCGGACATGGCTCAGGCTGCTGGTGCGACGAACCCGAAGGACGTCCTGGGACGGATCACGCTGGTGACCGGTCCCGAGGAGTTCCTGGGCGAGAAGGCCGTCACCGCCGTGCGGGCCGCCGTACGCCGCCACGACCCCGAGGCCGAGCACTCCGAGACCCTCGCCGGCACCCTGACGATGGCCGAGCTCGGCGACCTCGCCGCGCCCTCGCTGTTCTCCTCGACCCGCTGCGTGGTGGTCCGACGGCTGGAGGACCTGCCGGAGGAGTCGACCGCCGGGCTGCTGGCCTACGCCGCCGACCCGGCCGAGGACGTCGCGCTGGTCCTGGCCCACAGCGGGGGCCAGAAGGGCAGCGGGCTGCTGACCAAGCTGCGCAAGCTCGGCACCGTGACCGAGGTGAAGTCGGCCGTGCTGACGGCGCGGGAGTTCCCCGGCTTCGTGGTCAACGAGCTGCGCGGGCTCGGCACCCGGATCGACCCCGACGCCGCCGACCTCCTGGTGCAGGCGGTCGGCCAGGACCTGCGCTCGCTCTCGGCGGCCGCCGACCAGCTCGCCCACGACTTCGAGGGCAAGGCGCTGACCACCGAGATGGTGCGCACCTACTTCGGAGGGCGCGCGGAGGCCAAGTCCTTCGCCGTGGCCGACCACACCATCGCAGGGCAGCCCGGTCGCGCCCTGGAGGAGCTCCGGTGGGCCCTGGACCGGGGGACCGCCCCGGTGCTGATCACCAGTGCGATGGCCGGGGGCCTGCGCAGCCTGGGCAAGTTCCTCTCGGCCCCGCGCGGGCTGAGGAACAACGAGCTGGTCCGCGAGGTCGGGGTGCCGCCGTGGAAGATCGACGTGCTCCGGCGGCAGTCGCACGGGTGGGACGCCGACGCGGTCGGGGTCGCGATCCGCTGCGTCGCGCGGGCCGACGCCGACGTCAAGGGGCGCAGCAGCGACGCGGCGTACGCCCTGGAGAAGCTGGTGCTCGACGTGGTGGCCGCGCGGCCGGCGCGTTGACCGGCGGGCGGAGACAGCCCCCGGGAACGCCGAAAGGCGCCGCCCCCGAGGGGGACGGCGCCGACGGCGGTGGCCTCAGAGCGAGGCGGCGCGCTTGTGGATCGAGGACTTGCGGTTCGCAGCCTGGTTCTTGTGGATGACGCCCTTGGAGGCGGCCTTGTCCAGCTTCTTGGTCGCGTCGTACGCGGCGGCCTTGGCGGCAGCGGCGTCACCCGAGGCAGCGGCCTCCTGGAAGCGACGGATCGCAGTCTTGACGGACGACTTCACGGACTTGTTGCGCTCGTGAGCCTTCGCGCTCTGGAGGTTGCGCTTGATCTGCGACTTGATGTTCGCCACTGCAGGTGTCCCTCGTTCGGTAGGTCTGGGGTGAAAGAGTCGGTGGTGCCAGCGCAGGGGCGCTGAGCACGATTGCCCAAGATATCAGCGGCTGGCCCGGGCGCCCAAATCGGTGGAACAGGTGGCGACCGCCAGGGCTCGCCGCGCCCGGGCTGGGTACGACGAGGGTCCGCACGTCGTCGAAGGGAACCCCGCGTGAGCACCGTCGCAGAGCTGTTGATCGAGTCCTTGGCCGAGCACGGGGTGCGCCAGGTCTGGGGCGTGGTCGGCGACGCCCTCAACCCGGTCACCGACGCCATCCGGCGCGAGGACCGGGTGGAGTGGATCGGCGTGCGCCACGAGGAGGCCGGCGCGTTCGCCGCCAGCGCCCAGGCCCAGCTGACCGGTGACCTCGCGGTCTGTATGGGCACGGTCGGTCCGGGCGCGATCCACCTGCTCAACGGGCTCTACGACGCCAAGAAGTCCCACGCCCCCGTGCTCGCGATCTGCGGCCAGGTGCCGCGGGAGGAGATGGGCAGCGAGTTCTTCCAGGAGGTCGACAACGACGCGCTGTTCGCCGACGTCGCGGTCTTCAACCGCACCGTCACCCACGTCGACCAGCTGCCGCTGCTGATCGAGCAGGCCGGCAACGCCGCCCTCCAGGGCTCCGGGGTGGCCGTGCTCACCCTGCCCGGAGACGTCGGCGGGCTCGACCTGCCCGAAGGCACCCGGGTGCCGACCTTCGCCCGTGCCCGGCCGCGCAGCACCCCCGACCCCGACGCGCTCGCCGAGGCCGCCCGCCTGCTCGACGGGGCCGACAAGGTCACCCTCCTGGTCGGCCTGGGGGCGCTGGGGGCCCGTGAGGAGGTGCTCGCGCTCGCCGACGCGCTGGCCGCGCCGATGGTCCTCTCGCTCAAGGCCAAGGAGGGCCTGGAGCAGGACAACCCGTTCCAGGTCGGCCAGTCCGGGCTGCTGGGCAACCACGCGACCGCCGAGGCCTTCGAGGGCTGCGACGTGCTGTTCCTGGTCGGCACCGACTTCCCCTACCGCGACTTCCTGCCCACCGGGAAGACCGTGGTCCAGCTCGACCGGGACGGCACCCACGTCGGCCGACGCACGCCCGTCGACCTGCCCCTGGTCGGCGACGCCGCCCTGGGGCTGCGTGCGCTGCTGCCCCTGATCACCCCCAAGAGGGACCGCTCCCACCTCGACGGGGCCCTGAAGACCTACGGGAAGTGGCGCGAGTCCCAGGCGGCGTACGCCGACCCGGCGTACGACCGGACGCCGAAGGGCCTCCTGCGCCGCAAGGTCGACAACCCCGACGCCAAGATCCGGCCCGAGCTGCTGGCGGCGGCGGTGGACCGGCACGCCGACCAGGACGCCGTGTTCACCACCGACACCGGGATGGCCACCGTCTGGCTCTCGCGCTTCGTCACCATGACCGGCACCCGCCGCCTGGTCGGGTCCTTCAACCTGGGCTCGATGGCCAACGCGATGCCGCAGGCGCTGGGCGCCAGCGCGCTGGACCGCTCGCGCCAGGTGGTCGCGTTCTGCGGCGACGGCGGGCTCTCGATGCTGATGGGCGACCTGATCACCGCGGTCACCTACGACCTCCCGGTCAAGCTGGTCGTCTTCGACAACGCGCGCCTGGGGATGGTCAAGCTCGAGATGGAGCAGGCCGGGATGCCGGAGTTCGGCACCGTGCTGCGCAACCCCGACTTCGCGAAGGTCGCCGAGGCCATCGGGATGCGGGGCGTGCGGGTCGAGCGGCCCGGCGACGTCGACGAGGCCGTGCGCGAGGCGATGGCGCACCCCGGCCCCGTGCTCCTCGACGTCGTCACCAACCCCGACGAGATCGCCGTGCCGCCCTCGCCGACGCTGACCCAGGCGTGGGGCTTCGCGATCGCCAAGACCAAGGAGTTCGTCGCCAGCGCCGAGTGAGGCGCCTCAGCCGATCGAGTTGACCGCCCGGGCCACCACCAGCAGCAGGGTGAGCATCGCCGCGGTGCCCTGGAGCCCCATCAGGAGCTTGGCCCGGCTGGTCAGCGGCATCGTGTCGGTGGGGCTGAACGCGCTGGAGTTGGTCAGCGACAGGTAGAGGTAGTCCACGAACACCGGCACCCAGCCGGCCGTGCGGCTCGACCCCTTGCGCACCTCGGCCACGGTGTCGTGGTTGTCGTCCTGCGGGAACTGCCAGTCCGCCGGCGGGAGGTCCTCGCGGGCCTCGCGGTGGCGGGCCACCGGACCGCCCCGGTCGACCTCCCAGTAGAGGAGGGCGAAGCCGACCACGTTGGTGCCCCAGATCTGGATCGCGCCCAGCAGGAGGTTCTCACCGCTCTGGTGGGGCGCCCCCAGGGCGCGGATCAGCAGGCCCAGGGAGACCAGCGTCGTCGCGATCACCACGGCGGCCAGCGCGACGGACACGGTGCGCGACCAGGCGGTCTCCCGCGTCAGCCGGCGCGGGTTGGTGGCCACGAGCACCACGAGCAGCAGCACCTCCAGGGCGGGCACCAACCAGCGGCCCGTGGGCAGCAGCGACCCGGGCAGGAGGGCGTAGAGCAGCAGGGCGATGACCACCGCCAGCGTCGGGGGCAGCCGGTTCTCGCCGTGCTGGGTGCGGCGGCGGGGGCGCAGCGGCGGGGCGCCCGTGCCGGGGTCGTCGGTCATGGTCCCGAGCCAACCACCCGGCGGCCGGCTGCGGGCTGAACGGCATGCCTCACGGCCGGAACCCGGTGGACCTCCTCGGGGTCCGGTGGCAGGGTGCCCGCGTGACGTCCTCGGCCCGCCACCCCGTTCCTCCGGCTCGGGGCGCGCCCCGCCTGGTCCTGCCCCACGTCGGCGTGCGCCGGTCGTTCCTGGCCGCGATGGCGGAGTTCGCCGAGGAGGGTCGCCGCGGTGACGACTCGATGGTGGGGTCCGACCTGGAGCGGCACGGGGCCACCTGGTCGACGCCGGCCGGGTTCTCGGCGTACGTCGACGCGGTGCTGGCCGAGCGCGAGACCCCGCGCCAGGAGGGGTTCGTCACCTCGACCACCTGGTGGTGGTGCGAGCACCCGGACGGGCCCGAGCCCGAGTACCTGGGGCGGATCGCCGTGCGGCACGTGCTGACCGAGCGGCTGCGGGAGGTCGGCGGCCACGTCGGCTACGACGTACGCCGATCCCGACGGCGCGAGGGCCACGCCACCGCCATGCTGGCCGCCGTCCTGCCGCACGCCCACGCGCTCGGCATCGACCCGGCCCTGGTGACCTGCGACGTCGACAACGTGGCCTCGCGCCGGGTGATCGAGGCGTGCGCCGGGGTGCTGGAGGACCAGCGCGGCGTGAAGCTGCGCTTCTGGGTGCCCACGAGCCCGTCCCGCGCCTGATTCGGGTCCCGGCGGCGGGCCGTGGGAGGATGGGACCCCCGCTCGTCCGCCGTCTCGAAAGCACTCTGTGTCCCTGAACGCCGCGCCCCAGCCGGGCCAGACCGACCCCGCGATCATCCGCAACTTCTGCATCATCGCGCACATCGACCACGGCAAGTCCACGCTGGCCGACCGGATGCTGCAGCTGACCGGGGTCGTCGACGAGCGCGCGGCCCGGGCGCAGTACCTCGACCGGATGGACATCGAGCGCGAGCGCGGCATCACCATCAAGAGCCAGGCCGTGCGGATGCCGTGGACGGTGCCCGAGGACAACGACGCGGCCGCCGAGCCCGGCACCTACGTGCTGAACATGATCGACACCCCGGGCCACGTCGACTTCACCTACGAGGTCTCCCGCTCGCTCGAGGCCTGCGAGACCGCGGTCCTGCTCGTCGACGCGGCGCAGGGGATCGAGGCCCAGACGCTGGCCAACCTCTACCTGGCCATCGGTGCCGACCTGCACATCATCCCGGTGCTGAACAAGATCGACCTGCCCAACGCCCAGCCCGAGAAGTACGCCGCGGAGCTCGCCGGCATCATCGGCTGCGACCCCTCCGACGTGCTCCAGGTCAGCGCCAAGACCGGCCTGGGCGTGGAGCACCTGCTCAACGAGATCGTCGCCCAGACGCCCGCGCCGAAGGGCGACCCCGACGCCCCGCCGCGCGCGCTGATCTTCGACTCGGTCTACGACACCTACCGCGGCGTGGTCACCTACGTGCGTGTGGTCGACGGCAAGCTCACCCACCGCGACCGGATCAAGATGATGTCCAACGGCGTCGTCCACGAGATGCTCGAGGTGGGCGTGATCAGCCCCGAGCCGGTCAAGGCCGGCGATCTCGGCGTCGGCGAGGTCGGCTACCTGATCACCGGCGTGAAGGACGTGCGCCAGTCACGCGTGGGTGACACGGTGACCAGCCAGCACCACGGCGCCACCGAGCCGCTCGGCGGCTACAAGCACCCCAACCCGATGGTCTACTCGGGCCTCTACCCGATCGACGGCGACGACTACCCGACGCTGCGCGACGCCCTCGAGCGTCTCCAGCTCAACGACGCGGCCCTGGCCTACGAGCCGGAGACCTCGGGCGCGCTCGGCTTCGGCTTCCGCTGCGGCTTCCTCGGCCTTCTGCACATGGAGATCGTGCGCGAGCGCCTCGAGCGGGAGTTCAACCTCGACCTGATCTCGACCGCCCCCAACGTGGTCTACGGGCTGCTCATGGAGGACGGCAGCGAGCGGGTCGTGACCAACCCGAGCGAGTACCCCAACGACGGCAAGATCGCCGAGGTCCGCGAGCCGGTCGTCAAGGCCACGATCCTCAGCCCGAGCGACTACATCGGCGTGATCATGGAGCTCTGCCAGTCCAAGCGCGGCCAGCTCGAGGGGATGGACTACCTCTCCGAGGACCGCGTGGAGATGCGCTACACGCTGCCCATGGGCGAGATCGTCTTCGACTTCTTCGACCAGCTGAAGTCCAAGACCAAGGGCTACGCCTCGCTCGACTACGAGCCCATCGGCGAGCAGGCCGCCGACCTGGTCAAGGTCGACATCCTCCTCCAGGGCGAGACCGTCGACGCGTTCAGCGCGATCGTGCACCGCGACGCGGCGTACGGCTACGGGGTGATGCTGGCCGGCAAGCTCCGCGAGCTGATCCCGCGCCAGCAGTACGAGGTCCCGATCCAGGCCGCGATCGGCGCCCGTGTCATCGCCCGCGAGACCATCCGCGCGATCCGCAAGGACGTGCTCGCCAAGTGCTACGGCGGCGACATCACCCGCAAGCGCAAGCTGCTGGAGAAGCAGAAGGAGGGCAAGAAGCGGATGAAGATGGTCGGCCGCGTCGAGGTCCCCCAGGAGGCGTTCATCGCCGCCCTCTCCACCAGCGGCCCGGCCGGGGACAAGCCGAGGAAGTAGCCGAGGGGGCTCGTCGGGCGGCCGAGGGGGCTCATCTGGCGGCCGAGGGGGCTCGTCGGGCGCGCGAGGGGGCTGGTCTGGTGCCCGAGGGGGCTGGTCTGGTGGGCTGAGGGCTCGTGGTGGGTCGCCGGTTCAGCCCCGGACGAGGCTCACCTGGGTGACGGTGATGCCGAGCGCGGCCTCGAGGGCGGCGACGGGCTGCTCGAGCTCGGTGCGGCGCGGCGCGCGGGTGCCGGCGTACGACGTCACCTCGAGCGGGCGCCGTCGCGCCGAGCCGGCCGCGCGCCACGAGCCGGTGATCCGGCCGTCGACGAGCAGCGGCGGCGCGACCAGCCCGTTGGCGCCGCTCCAGAGCAGGTCGTGGTGCTGGGGGAGCAGGAACCGCTGGCGGCCGGAGCGCTGGTAGGCGCACATCAGCGCGTCGAACTCCGGGAGCAGCCGCACGCCCGGCAGGTCGACGGGGGCGGGCGGGCCGGGCAGGTCGACGTACGTCCGTCCGTCGGGGCCCACCACCCCGGCGAGGCCCAGCCGCGCGAGCACCTGGTCGACCACGGTCAGGGTGAGCCCCGCCCACCAGGCGAGGTCGTGCCGGGAGGCCGGTCCGTGGGCGGCGAGGTGCGTCCGCACGAGGTCGTCGAGGACGTGCGGGTCGGCCAGGCGGCGCGACCGGTCGCCGAGCAGCGCCGAGGCCGTGCGGTACTCCGCCGCCCCCTGGCCCTCCCACCCGCCCGCGCGGGGTCGTCGCACGAGCCCGCCGTGACCGAAGGCGAGGTTGCGCGCGAGGGTGCTGGTCAGCCGCGGTGAGGAGGTGTCCTCGCCGTGCTCGCCGAGCCAGGTCAGCAGGTGGGCGTGGAGCTCCGGCGGGGTGCGCCACTGCTCCCGCGCGAACGCCTCGAGCGCGTCCCACAGCTCCTCGACGTCGGCGTGGCGCAGCCCCAGGGTGCGCTCCCAGAGCCGCCGCTGGCCGACGCGGGTGGCGGCCTCGAGGAGCACGTGCTGCTCCGGCACGGCCGTGTGCACGGTGCCCCGCACGACGGTGCCACGCACGATCGCGAGGTCGTCGTACGCCGCGGCGACCTCCTCGCGGGTCACCCCCGGTCGGCGGGCCGCCAGCGCCAGGAAGGGCGAGCGGGCGGTCTGCGACTGGACCGGTCCGGTGCGCCGGACCGTGCCGGCGACGTCGTCCCCGGCGTCGCCGGGGAACTGGCGCGCCAGGGTGAGCGCGCCCAGCTCCGTCCACGTGACCGACCCCATGGCCGCACCGTAATCCGCCCCGGGGCCCGTCTGCGTACGCTGGGAGGCATGTCCGCCGACACGCTCACCCCGACGCCCGCCCCCGCACGGGACCGGACCGGCGGGACCCCGGCCGCCGCCGAGGACCCGGTCGGCGCGGTCTTCGCGAGCGGGTCGCTGGTCGAGCACTACGTCCGCGGCGTCGTGGGCCTGGTCCTGGTGGTGGCCGCGCTGGCGTTCGCCGGCACGACGCCCTGGGCGCTGCTCCTCGCCGTGCCGGGCGTCGTCGCGTGGCGCGGGTGCCCGACGTGCTGGGCGCTGGGCCTCACCGCGACCCTCGCACGGCGTGGGTCCCGCTGCGTCGACGGCAGCTGCCGCAGGGGCTGAGACCTCGCCCGAGCCCGTCAGCGCAGGGCGCGGACGTCCTCCTCGAGCTCCGCGAGGGCGGTGCGGAGGTCGACCTTCGGCGTCCAGCCCCAGGCGCGCGCGCGGTCGGTGCTGACGGTGCCGGTCCAGGCCGGGCCCTCGTCCCAGGTGGGCTCGACGCCCAGGGCGCCGGTCACCGTGCCGAGGTAGTCCCTCACCGTCGCGGGCTCGCCGGCCACGTTGACCGCCGTGCAGCCTCCCTCGACCGGGCCCTCGGCGCCGGCGGGGGCCTCCGAGTCCGCCGGGGCGGGGGCGATCCGGCCCGCGGCGACGTCCGCGACCAGGGCCGCGAGGTCGTCGACGTGGACCCAGGCGAAGCTGCGCTCGGGCACGTCGTGGCGCTGGTCCTCGGAGTCGCGCACCTGGGCGGGGCGCAACGAGTTCCACACCGAGCTCTCGCCCGCGCCGAGCACGGCCGGGGGTCGCACCAGCACGACGGTGAGGTCCCCGACCTCGGCCAGCGAGGCGTCGAGGTCGCGCTTGGTGACGGCGTAGTCGCCGCCGTCCTCGCCGACCAGCGCGGCCGACTCGTCGACGTCGCCGGTGCCGGGGGAGCGGTCGTAGACGGCGGCGGTCGAGACGTGGACCAGGCGCGCCACGCCGGCGTCACGGGCGGCGTGGGCCAGGCGGGTGGTGCCCTCGACGCCGATCCGCTGCTGCACCTCGCGGTCGGAGCCCATCGGGTGCACGGTCGTGACCAGGGCCTCGGCGCCCGCGACGGCCTTCGCCGCGACGTCGGCGTCGTGGAACTCCCCGACGACCTCCTCGACGCCGGCGGGCGCGGTGCCCGGTCGGCGTACGACGCCCCGGACGGTCGCGCCGCGCTCCAGCAGCGCCGCGCAGACCCGCGCGCCGACGAGCCCGTTGGCCCCGGTGACGACGACGAGGGGGCCGGAGGTGGAGGCACGGGCGGGACGGGTCGACTCGGTCATGCCGCCACCCTGGCACGCCCGCCCCAGCACCCCGGCCCCGCGACCCAGACCGCCCCCGCCCTCGACCCCGCCCGCGGCCGGGCGTAGGAAGGGGGACCACCACCACGAGCAGAAGGTTGACCACCATGGACCACGACCACGCACGCACGCTGCTCCAGGACGAGCGCCGGGAGGTCGAGGCGATGCTCGCCGAGATCACGCAGTCCGGGGACCAGGACCGCGAGAACGAGGCCGAGACCGGCGACCAGGTCGACACCGCCCAGCCGCTGGAGTCCGAGACCGTCGACGACGCGATCGAGGCCGGGCTGCGCGAGAAGCTGGCCGCCATCGAGCGCGCGGAGCAGCGCCTGGCCGACGGCACGTACGGCGTCTCCGTGCGCAGCGGCGACCCGATCCCCGACGCCCGCCTCGAGGCCTCACCGACCGCGGAGCTGACCGTCGAGGAGGCCGCCGCCGACTCCGACAACCGCCGCTGAGGGTCGGCCGGACGGGCCTCCTCGGCCGCCACACGGGCCTCCTCGGCCGCCACACGAGCCTCCTCGGCCGCCACGGGCCTCCTCGGCCGCCACACGGGCCCCCTCGGCGGCCACACGGGCCCCCTCGGCGGGTGGGTCCTACTTCCAGGCGTAGCGGCGCTCGGGGCGGCCGACCTCGCCGTAGCGCAGGGTGACCTCGACCCGGCCGCGGTCGGTGAGGTGCTCGAGGTAGCGGCGGGCCGACACCCGCGAGATGCCGAGCACCTGGGCCGCCTCGGCCGCCGAGAGGTCGGCGCCGTCGTGCCCGCGCAGGGTGTCCTCGACCAGCTTGAGGGTCTCGGCGCTGAAGCCCTTGGGGAGGCTCTGGCGCACGGCGGTCGGGGTGAGGTTGAACAGGCGGTCGACGTCGGCCTGGTCGGCGTGCTCACCGGCGATGGCGGCGTGAGCCTGCTGGTAGTGCTCGAGCCGCGCCCGCAGGTCGTCGTAGGAGAACGGCTTCATCAGGTAGTGCACGATCCCGCCCCGCAGCGCCCGCCGCACGGTGTCGGCCTCGCGCGCCGCGGAGATCACCAGCACGTCGACCTCCGGCGCGGCCTCGCGGAGCCCGGGCAGCAGGTCGAGGCCGGAGACGTCGGGCAGGTAGACGTCGAGCAGCACCAGGTCCGGCTGGAGCCGCGCGGCCTGCTCGAGCGCCTCCGCGCCCGTCCGCGCGGTGCCGGTGACGGTGAAGCCGGGCGTCTGCTCGACGAACCCGGTGTGGATGCGGGCCACCATGAAGTCGTCGTCGACGACGAGCACCTCGATCACGTCGACACCTCCTCGGACCGCTCGACCGAGCCCGCCTGCTCGTCGGCGGTGAGCGGCAGGGTGGCGGTGAAGACCGCCCCGTCGTCGTTGTGCGTGACCACCTCGCCGCCGCGCCGGCGGCACACCAGCCGCACCAGGGCCAGGCCGAAGCCGCGGCCCTCCTCGCCGTCGGCGGACTTCGTCGACCACCCCTGCCGGAAGACCTCGTCGCCGGCGGGGGCGCCCGGGCCGGTGTCGTGGACCTCCACGACCACGCGGTCCTCCGTACCCCGCACCAGCACCTCGACCCGGGGCGCCCGTCCGGGCGGGGTGTCGCCGGCGGCGTCGAGCGCGTTGTCGACCAGGTTGCCCACGACCGTGGCGAGGTCGCGCGAGAGCGTGCCGTAGACCTTGGGCAGCCGCGACTCCGGCACCAGCCGCAGGTCCACGCCGCGCTCGCCCGCGAGGCTCGCCTTGGCGATCAGCAGCGCCGCGACGGTGGCGTCGGCGACCCGGGAGGTGACCTCGTCGTACAGCGCCGTCCGGTTCAGTCGTACGCCGTCCACGAACCTCACCACCTCCTCGTGCTCGCCGAGCTGGAGCAGCCCCGAGATCGTGTGCAGCTGGTTGGCGAACTCGTGGGTCTGCGCGCGCAGGGTGTCGCTGGTCGCGCGCGTGCTGCCCAGCTCGCGCTCCAGCGCCGAGAGCTCGGTGCGGTCGCGCAGGGTGGTCACCGACCCGATCACAGACCCGCGGGAGCGCAGCGGCCGCCGGTTCAGGGCGAGCACCCGGTCGTCGACCAGGACCAGCCGGTCGGGACCCGCACTCTCGCCGGTGAGCACCGCGACCACGGTCGGGTCCAGGTGCAACCGGTCCAGCGGCCGTCCCAGGGCGTCGTGGGGCAGGCCCAGCAGGTCGCGGGCGCTGTCGTTGACCACGGTGACCCGGCCCTCGCGGTCCAGGGCCAGCACGCCCTCCTTGACCCCGTGCACCAGGGCCTCGCGGTGCTCGACCAGCCCGGCGATCTCGGTGGGCTCCATCCCCAGGGTCTGGCGCTTGATCCGGCGCGAGAGCAGCAGCGAGCCGCCGAGCCCGATCACGCTGGCCACGCCGAGGTAGACGAGCAGGTTGGGCGCGACGTCGCCCAGGCGGGTCCACACCGAGGGCACGTCGCGCTGCACCACGGCGACGCCGACGAACCGCACGGGCCGGGCCGTGTAGACCGGCACCTGGGCCACCACGACGGTCCGCCCCGCCTGGGTCTGCGTGCCGGACCACGCGGCGCCACGGAGCACGGTCGGCGAGCCCAGGTCCAGGTGCCGCCCGACCCGGGTGGGGTCGGAGGACACCACCACGGTGCCGGAGGCGTCGGCCAGCATCGTCCCCGACGACCCGGACACGGTGCGGACCGACTCCGCCACGGCCGACAGCCTCCGGACGCCGTCGGCGTCGGGACCGGCCAGGTTCGTGCGGGCGTAGGGGTTGGCCGCCAGGTTCTCCGCCGCGCTCCGGGCGGGGCGCAGCTCCTGGCGCTCGAAGGTGCGGGCCGCCTGGGCGATCGAGATGGCCCCCACCGCGAGCAGCACCAGCAGCACGACCAGCACCTGGAGCAGCAGGAACTGCCGTGCCAGGGTCATGCCGGGACGGTGGGCGTCCGGGTCGGAGGGGTGTGCCACGGGTCCAAGGATCGCACCGTCGGGGCCGGATGTGACCGTGACCACAATGACCACAACGTGCACTGCGACCGCAATGGTGACGACGATCACGGGGTCGGGCGATGGTCGGCGGACCAGAACCCCGGTCCTGCCCCGCAGGCCCCAGAGAGGAACCACGATGCGTCGCTCCACCTCACCGAAGAACCGCGTGCTGCGGCTCGCCGCCGGCCTGCTCGGGCTGTCCCTCGCCGTCTCCGCCTGCGGCGGCGTGACCAGCTCGTCGGGCGGGGCCGCCGACAGCAGCAAGCCGCTCTCCGACCTGCGGATCATGGTCCCGAACTCGCCCGGCGGCGGCTACGACATCACCGCCCGCACCGCGGCCAAGGTGATGGAGCAGGACAAGATCACCAGCGGCGCCGAGGTGTTCAACCTCGAGGGCGCCGGCGGCACCGTCGGGCTGGCGCGCACGGTCAACGAGAAGGGCAACGCCGACCTGACCATGCTGATGGGCCTGGGCGTGGTGGGGGCGTCGTACACCAACAAGTCGAAGTCGACGCTGGCCGACACCACCCCGATCGCCAAGCTGATCGAGGAGTACGCCGCGGTCATGGTGCCCAAGGACTCGCCGTACAAGACGATCGGCGACCTGGTCGCCGCGTGGAAGAAGGACCCCCGCTCGCTCAGCGTCGGCGGCGGCTCCTCCCCGGGCGGGCCCGACCACCTGTTCCCGATGCAGCTCGCGCAGGCCGTCGGCGTGAAGCCCAGCCAGGTGCGGTTCGTGTCCTACGACGGCGGCGGCGACCTGCTCCCCGCGCTGCTCGGCGACAAGATCGACTTCGCCACCTCCGGCGTCGGCGAGTTCAAGGACCAGATCGCCAACGGCGACATCCGCGTGCTGGCCGTCAGCGGCGACCAGGCCGTGAAGGGCGTCGACGCCCCCACGCTGAAGGACGAGGACATCGACCTGGTCTTCACCAACTGGCGCGGCGTCGTGGCGCCCCCCGGCATCAGCGACGCCCGCAAGGAGCGCCTGATCAAGGCCTTCGAGGATCTGCACGGCACCGCTGCGTGGAAGAAGGCCCTCGAGGCCAACAGCTGGGCCGACGCCTTCGAGACCGGCGACGACTTCGCCAGCTTCCTCGAGGAGCAGGACAAGCGCGTCGAGGACACCCTGAGCCAGCTGGGCCTGGCATGAGCGACGGCTCCCTGAGGCACGAGACGGCGCTGGTCGACGGCCCGCGCGGCGGTGACAGGGCCGAGCTCGGGATGGCCGCGCTCCTGGCCGTGGTCGGGGTCGTCGTGGCCGTCGACGCGATGGGCCTCGACGTCCCCTACAGCCAGTCCGACCCGGTCGGGCCCCGCACGGTCCCGTGCCTGGTCGCCGGCCTCCTGCTGGTCTGCGCCGTGGCCCTGGCCGTGAACGTCCTGCGGGGCGGTCGCGGCGAGGCCGAGGAGGGCGAGGACGTCGACCTCTCGGCCCCGACCGAGTGGCGCGTGGTCGTGCCACTGGTGCTGGCCTTCCTGGCCAACGTCCTGCTCATCGACACCCTCGGCTGGGTGATCTCCGGGACGCTGCTGTTCCTGGGCTCGTCGTGGGCCCTGGGCAGCCGGCACCTGGCCCGCGACCTGGTCATCTCGGTGGCCCTCGCGCTGGTCACGTTCTACGGCTTCTACGTGGGCCTCGGCGTGCTCCTGCCCGCCGGCGTCCTGGACGGGATCCTGTGATGGACGTCTGGTCCTCCCTCATGGACGGGTTCGCCACCGCGCTCACGCCGATGAACCTGCTCTACGCCCTGATCGGGGTGCTGCTCGGCACCGCCGTCGGGGTGCTCCCGGGCCTCGGCCCGGCCATGACCGTGGCGCTGCTGCTGCCGGTCACCTTCGCCCTGGAGCCCGCGAGCGCCTTCATCATGTTCGCCGGCATCTACTACGGCGGCATGTACGGCGGGTCGACGACCTCGATCCTGCTCAACACCCCCGGGGAGTCCTCCTCGGTGGTGACCGCCATCGAGGGCCACAAGATGGCCAAGGCGGGTCGGGCCAGCCAGGCGCTGGCCACCGCCGCGATCGGGTCCTTCATCGCCGGCACCATCGGCACGGTCCTGCTGGTCGTCCTCGCCCCCATCGTGGTGAGGTTCGCGGTCAGCCTGGGCGACCCGAGCTACCTGGCGATCATGGTGCTGGCCCTCCTGGCGGTCACCGCGGTGCTGGGCAAGTCCCGGCTGCGCGGCTTCAGCGCCCTGGGCCTGGGCCTGGCGATCGGGCTGGTCGGCGCGGACAAGATCACCGGCCAGCAGCGCCTCACCTTCGGCCAGCCGCTGCTGGTCGACGGCATCGACATCGTCGTGGTGGCGGTCGCGATCTTCGCGGTCGGGGAGGCCCTGTGGGTCGCGGCCCACCTGCGGCGCACGGCCGCCCACGTGATCCCGGTCGGCCAGCCCTGGATGGGCAAGCAGGACTGGAAGCGCTCGTGGAAGCCCTGGCTGCGGGGGACGGCGTACGGCTTCCCGTTCGGGGCCCTGCCCGCCGGTGGTGCCGAGATCCCGACCTTCCTGTCCTACGTGACCGAGAAGAAGCTGTCCAAGCACCCCGAGGAGTTCGGCCACGGCGCCATCGAGGGCGTCGCGGGGCCCGAGGCGGCCAACAACGCCTCCGCGGCCGGCACGCTGGTGCCGATGCTGTCGCTGGGGCTGCCGACCAACGCCACGGCCGCGGTCATGCTGGCGGCCTTCACGCAGTACGGCATCACGCCGGGCCCGCTGCTCTTCGACAAGGAGCCGCAGCTGGTCTGGGGCTTGATCGCCTCGCTGTTCGTCGGCAACTTCCTGCTGCTGGCCATCAACCTGCCGCTCGCCCCGGCGTGGGCCAAGCTGCTTCAGATCCCGCGGCCCTACCTCTACGCCGGCATCGTGTTCTTCGCGACGCTCGGGGCCTACTCGGTCAACCTGCAGGCCTTCGACCTCGGGCTGCTGCTCGTGCTCGGGCTGCTGGGGTTCGCGATGCGCCGCTTCGGGCTCCCGGTGCTGCCGCTGATCCTGGGCGTCATCCTCGGGCCGCGCCTGGAGGAGGAGCTGCGCAAGAGCCTCCAGCTCAGCGACGGCGCCCTGTCGGGCCTGGTGAACGAGCCGGTGGCGGTCGTCGTCTACGTGATCGGCGCGCTGGTGCTGGCCTGGCCGCTCGCGGCCCGGGCGCTGCGGCGCACGCCGGCGGTGCAGTCGGTCACCCGTGACCTCGAGGAGCAGGTCCTGCGCGAGAAGGAGGAGGTGGGTGGGCGATGAGCCAGGACGGGCACGAGGTGCGGGGCACCGTCGTGGTGGGCTACGTCCCCACCACCGAGGGCGAGGCCGCGCTGAGCCACGCCGTGGAGGAGGCCCGAACCCGCCGGGCCCGGCTGCTGGTGGTCAACACCTCGCGGGGCGACGCCCTGGTCGACGAGCGGTACGCCGACGACGACCAGCTCGAGCAGCTGCGGACCCGCCTGGGGGAGGCCGAGGTGGAGCACGAGGTCGTGCAGTCGATGCGTGGTCGCGACGCCCACGACGAGATCCTCGGCGTGGCCCGCGAGCGCCGGGCGGACCTGGTCGTGATCGGGCTGCGTCGTCGCACGGCCGTGGGCAAGCTGCTGCTGGGCTCCAACGCCCAGCGGATCCTGCTCGAGGCAGACTGCCCGGTGCTGGCGGTCAAGACCCCGCGCTGAGGCGCCACCTCCCGCAACGCCGCGAGCCCCCGACCCGTCAGGGTCGGGGGCTCGCGTGCCACCCGGGGAGGTGGCAGGAGGACGCCGCGCCAGGAGTGAAGGGGGGTAGACCCCCGACGCGGCGCCCTCGTCTAGCGCTGCACCAGGGCGCGTGGGAAGCGGGCGGTGGTCACCGCTCCCACGGGCCGCAGGGGGTGCAGCGGGTCGGGGTCCACCGAGCCGGTGGGACCACCGAGCTCGGTGTGGGCGATGGCGCTCATCGCGACGTAGGCGTCCATCGGGTCCCAGCCGTGGGCGGTCAGGTGGGCGAAGAGCGCCTCGTAGGCGGCCTGCACCGAGTCCTGCACCGGGTCGCCGAGCCCGACGAAGACGACCTCGTCCTCGGTCTCCAGCCACGGCAGGCCGTGGCCCGCGGCGCCCTTGACCACGTCGAGGCTGACGGTGACGGTCCCCGCGGTCTCGATGGCCACGAAGGAGGACTCCCCGCGGCTCATCACGGCGTGGACGTCGCCCAGGGCGAACAGCGCGCCCTCCACCTGCACGGGCAGGTAGACGGTCGTGCCGGGGCCGACCTCGGTGAGGTCCATGTTGCCGCCGGTGGGGTAGGACGGCATCACCGTGGAGGCGCTGCCGCTCGCGGGGGCGACCCCGAGGCAGCCGACCATCGGGGCGGCCGGCACGACCAGGTCGCGGCCCAGGTGGACCCCGGCGGCGTCGACGGGCACGCGGCGCACGAGCATCTGCTCGCCCATCACCGGCGACAGGGCGCCGGCCCCGGGCAGGTAGACCGACCAGCCGAACTCCGCCAGCGCGATGTCGTGCACCGTGACCGCCAGCAGGTCGCCGGACTCGGCACCCTCGACGCGCACGGGCCCGGTCACCGGGTTCAGCGGCGCGGTGAGCTGCGCCAGGTCGCCGACCCGCTCCATCTCGGCGTACGCCGCGTCGTCGGTGTCGAAGGAGATCCGGCTGCCGTCGCCCGCGACGACGCTGAGCACCGGCGCGTGCTCGGTGGAGAAGCCGGTCCGGGCGAGGTCGCGGGTGAGGTGGTGGTGCGTCGCGTCAGACATCGGCGTGCTCCCGTCCGGGGGCGGCGTGCTCCTCGCGGATCCCGATGCCCTTGGCCTTGTAGAACAGCAGGACGGCCACGCCGACCACGAGCCAGACGATGCCGCCGATCTTGGCCAGGCGGTCGGCGTTCCAGAGCACGTAGCCGATGACCAGGAAGCCGATGACCGGCGAGACCAGGTGCAGGAACCAGTTGAACTGCTTCTTGCGGGCCACGAACCACACCACGACCGAGACGTGGAGCAGCAGGAACGCGGTCAGGGCGCCGAAGTTGACCAGCTGGGAGATGGTGTCGATCTGGCCGACGAAGAACAGGCCGAGCACCAGGGTCAGCACGCCGACCAGGATGATCGCCCGCTCGGGCACCTTGGTCTTGGGGTTGATGAAGGACAGGAAGCCCGGCAGGCGGCCGTCGCGGCTCATCGAGAACAGCAGCCGCGAAGTGGCCGACTGGGCGGCGACCGCGTTGGCCAGGCCCACGGCCAGGGCGTTCATCAGCAGGAACGCGATCTGCCAGCCGTGGTTGCTGACCCCCTGGACGATGCCGAAGAACGCGTTGTTGACCTCGGAGTCGGAGAACGACTTCGTGCTCGGCACCAGCATCGCGGCCAGCCAGGTCTGGGCGACGAAGAACAGGGCGACCAGCAGGAGCGCGGAGATCATCGCGACCCCGGCGGAGCGACGCCCACCCTTGGCCTCCTCCGACAACGTGGCGATGCCGTCGAAGCCCAGGAAGCTGAGCACCGCGATCGACAGCGCGGTGCCGATCAGGCCGGGGGAGAACTCCGCGGAGTTGAAGAGCGGCTTGGTGGTGAACTCCGCGCCGTTGGTGCCGTGCACGATCGCGATGACCGCCATCACGATGAAGATGACGACGAAGAGCAGCTCGGCGACCAGGAACAGCCGGTTGACGATCGCGGTGAAGGAGATGCCGATGTAGTTGATGCCGGTGTTGAGGATCAGGAAGGCCACGATCCAGACCTGCTTGGGCACGCCCGGGAACACCCCGGCCATCGACTCGGCGGCGAAGACGTAGAGCAGCGTCGGCACCAGCAGGTAGTCGAGCAGGATCGTCCAGCCGGCCAGGAAGCCCAGGTTGGGGTGGATGCTGCGCCCGACGTAGGAGTAGACCGACCCGGCCACCGGGAACGCCTTGGCCATCTGGGCGTAGGAGAGCGCGGTGAAGATCATCGCGACCAGCCCGATGACGTAGACCAGCGGCACCATCCCGCCGGCGGCGTTGTAGACCACGCCGAAGATCGCCCACGGGGCGATCGGGACCATGAAGACCAGGCCGTAGACGACCAGGTCGGTCGTGGACAGGCGGCGGTCCAGCTCCTGCTTGTAGCCGAACTCGGCGAGGTCGCCGTCGGCGTGGGACTGACTCATGCGGGTTCCTTCGGGGGCGGGGGCGGAGTGCAGCAGGGACGTGCGGTGGGCTCTCAGGAGGACTGGACGGGATCGTGCTCGGCGAGGAACCCGCCGACGACCTCGAGGAAGTCCTCGTGCTCCTCGACGTGGGGCATGTGGCTGGACTCGGGGAAGACGTGACTGCGCACGTCGGGGATGCGGTCGACGAAGGGCTGCCAGGTCATCGGCATCGCCTCGTCGTGCGCACCGCTGACCACCAGGGTCGGGACCGCGATGTCGTGGACCCGGTCGACGACCGTCCAGTCCTTCATCGAGCCGATGACGTGGAACTCGCTCGGCCCGTTCATGGTGTGGTAGACGGTCGGCTCGGCCTCGATCTGGGCGAAGGAGGCGGTCACCTCCGGCGGGTTGGGCACCACGCGGCACACGTGCCGGTCGTAGAAGACCTTCTCCGCCTCGGCGTACGCGGCGGAGTCGGTGGTGCCGGCCTCCTCGTGCTCGAGCAGGGTCGCCTGGACGTCGGCCGGGAGCTGGCCGCGCAGGTGGTTCGCGGCCCGGAGCCACAGCTCCATGGAGGCGGGGGAGTCGCAGATCGTGAGGGTGCGCACGCCCGCGGGCCGGGCCAGGACGTACTCCGGGCCGAGCATGCCGCCCCAGGACTGGCCCAGGAGGTGGAAGTCGTCCGCGATCCCGAGGTGCTCGACCAGCTGGGCCAGCTCCTCGACGAACAGCTCCGGGGTCCACATCGCGGGGTCGGCGTCGGGCAGGTGGCTGCTGCGCCCGCACCCGAGCTGGTCGTAGTGCACCACCGCGCGGCCCGAGGAGGCCGCCAGGTTGGCCATCGACAGCGTGTAGTCGTGGGCCGCGCCGGGACCACCGTGGAGGACCACCAGGGGAGGGCGCCCGCCGGCGCCGAGGTCGCCGGTCACGCGGTACCAGGTGGCGTGGCCGCGGAAGGGCATCTCGCCGACGGTGGTCGGGTCGGGGATCGTGTACACAGGTGTTCCTCGCTCTTTCCCGGCGGTCACTGGCAGGTGACCGGGAGCGAACCACGGAAAAGGTCTGGTGGCAATACCTTTGAGCGACGACACGCGGATCTTCACGTCCGTGAAACCTGGGACGGCCGTCGACGCCGTCCACGACCGCCTGCTCACGGCGATCGCGGTCGGCGCCTACTCACCCGGTGACGCCCTGCCCCCGGAGCGCGACCTGGCCCCCATGCTCGACGTCAGCCGGGCCACCCTGCGCCAGGCCATCGAGCGGCTGGTCGACCACGGGCTGCTGGAGTCGCGTCGCGGACGCGGGGGCGGCACCTTCGTCACCGGGCGGCCGTGGCGCGACGGGGAGTCCGACGCCGTGCGCCGGACCCTGCACGAGCAGCTCCCGGCGCTGGCCGAGGTCTTCGACGAGCGGCGGCTGGTGGAGGGGATGATCGCGAGCACGGCGGCCCAGCGGCGTACGCCGGAGCAGGCCGCCGCACTGCTGGAGCTCGCTGCCCGCTTCGAGCAGGTCGCCCACGACATGCCGGCCGCCCGGGCGCTCGACGAGCAGCTGCACAGCCTGGTCGTCGCATGCGCCGCGAACTCCCGGCTGGCCGGGCTGAGCCGCCGGCTGACCGCCGAGGCCACCCTGGGGTTCGGCAGCGAGCCCTACACGCCCGACTTCTACGCGGTGGCGGTCCCCGAGCACCGCGCGCTCGCCGAGGCGGTCGCCGCCGGCGACCCGGTCGCGGCCGGCGAGGTCGCCCGCCACCACTTCCGGATCACCGCGCTGACCATGGAGGCCGTGCTCGGCCCGCCGGACGGCGAGCCGGACCCCGCTCCGTGACCGGTCCGGCGACAGGCCCGGCGACGGGTCCGGGCGGGGTCGCGGACCTGCTCGCCGCGTGGGACCTGCGGCCCGACGGGCCGTCCCGCACCACCGCGGGCGTCCACGTGCAGCCCGTGCGCACCACCGGTGGTCGGCCGGCCTCGCTGGAGCTGGCCGCGGCCGCGGGCGAGGACGGGGACGGGGACCTGGAGGCCGGCCAGGCCCACCTCGCCCTGCGGCACTGGGACGGCCGCGGGGCCGCCCGGCTGCTGCGCGCCGACCCCCACCGGGGGGCCCTGCTGCTGGAGCGGCTGCACCCCGAGACCCTCGAGGACCACTGGGACCTCGAGGCCTGCGAGGTGGTGGCCGGGCTCTACCGCCGGCTGCACGTGCCGGCCCCGGCCTCGCTCCGCTCCCTGAGGACGTACGCCGAGGGCTGGGCCGCCCGTCTCACCGCCCTGCCGCGCAACGCCCCGCTGCCGCGCCGGATGGTCGAGCAGGCCGCGTCCCTGGCCCGCGACCTCGCCGCCGACGAGGCCACCGACGGGGTGGTCGTCCACGGCGACCTGCACTACGGCACGGTCCGGGCCGCCGACCGCGAGCCGTGGCTGGCCGTGGCCCCGCGCCCGGTCAGCGGCGACCCGCACGCCGAGCCGACCCCGATGCTGACCCACCGCTTCGCCGAGCTCACCGACTCCCCGGCCGGGCTGAGCGTGCGCGACGGGGTCCGGCAGCGGTTCCACGCCCTGGTCGACGGCGCGGAGCTCGACGAGGACCGGGCGCGGGACTGGGTCGTGGTGCGGACCCTCGTGCAGGCCGCCGGCCTGCTCGCCGCCCCGGGCCGTCCCGGGCAGGAGGACGCCGTCACGCTGCGGATCGCGGTCGCCAAGGCAGTCCAGGGCTGAGCCGGTCCCGGCCGGATCGCGAGACGGGCCCGTCCCAGGTGCGGCGTGAGGGGGATCACCGGAGTTGACCGGGGCCCCGGGGGGCGAGCATCGTCGTCGGTTGCCCGTGACCACCTTTTTCCTCCCCCGACCCCCGCAGGAGGCCCGCATGGCCGTGCTCGAACCGCAGGAAGCCGCCCGGAGCTGGAGCGCCGAGGAGGTGACGGTCACCGAGCCGTCGGTCGTGCGCCGCGCGATCAGCGCCGCCGCCGTCGGCAACATCACCGAGTGGTACGACTTCGGCGTCTACGCCTACTTCGAGCCGACGATCAAGAAGGTGTTCTTCTCCGACCTCGGCGACACCGCCGGCACGATCGCGACCTTCGGCCTGTTCGCCGTGGCGTTCTTGGTGCGGCCCTTCGGCGGGATGTTCTTCGGGCCCCTGGCCGACCGGGTCGGGCGCACCAAGGTGCTGGCCACCACGATGGTCCTGATGGCGCTGGGCACCTTCGCGATCGGCTGCATCCCGAGCAAGGACGCCATCGGCATCGCCGCGCCGGTCCTGCTCCTGGTGGCCCGCCTCGTCCAGGGCTTCTCCACCGGTGGGGAGTACGGCAACGCGATGACCTTCATCGCCGAGTACGCCCCCGACCGGCGCCGCGGGTTCCTGGGCAGCTTCCTGGAGTTCGGCACCTTCACCGGCTACCTGATGGGCGCCATCGTCGTCACCGTCGCGGGGGCCGTCCTGAGCGAGGACCAGCTGCTCTCGTGGGGCTGGCGGATCCCGTTCTTCGTGGCGCTCCCGCTGGGCCTGGTCGGGGTCTACCTGCGGACCCGGCTCGCCGACACCCCGGCGTACGCCGCCCTGGAGCGCGAGGCCGACGAGCGCGAGCGGGAGCACCGCTCCTCCGGCGAGGCCACGGGCCTGGCCCGGCTGGCCGGCCTGTGGCCGTTCGTGGTCGTCTGCATGGGCCTGGTGCTGGCCTGGAACGTCACGAACTACATGCTCACCTCCTACATGCCGACCTACGTCACCGACACCCTGCCCGGCGAGCAGGGCGGCGACGGCATCTCGGCCACGACCTCGCAGGTGCTCCAGATCGTGGTGATGGTGGTCGCGCTGGTCACCATCCCGCTGCTGGGCCGGCTCTCGGACGCGATCGGCCGCAAGCCGATCGCCTGGACCGGGGCCGTGGGGCTGGTCGTGCTCGGGCTGCCGATGATCTGGCTGCTGCGCACCCAGAGCGGCGTGGGCACCTTCGCCGGGCTGCTGGTGATGGGCCTGCTGCTGATCTGCTTCAGCACCACCATGCCCTCGACGCTGCCCACGCTGTTCCCCACCCAGGTGCGCGGCGCCGGGCTCTCGATCGCCTTCAACGTCTCGGTCTCGCTGTTCGCCGGCACCACCTCGGTCGTGGTCGGCGCCCTGGTGGGGGCCACCGGCGACCTGGACTGGCCGGCGTACTACCTGATCGCGGCGGGCGTGATCGGGTGCGTCTCGCTGTGGTTCCTCGCCGAGCCCAACGGTCGCAAGATGTGGGGCTCGCCGCCGGCGGCGCAGACGCCGCAGGAGGCCCACGACGTCGCCGAGGCCCAACCCGTCTGACGGCCCGTCCGGGCGGGGCAGAACCGGGTCGCGCGGCTCGGCCCGGCCTGGGAGGATCGCGCCCATGGCACAGGTCGTCTCCGTCAACGTCGGCACGCCCCAGGAGCAGTCCTGGGCAGGCATCGGTCGCACCTCGATCGACAAGCAGCCGGTCACCGGGCCCGTGCAGGTCGACCGGCTCGGCCTGGCCGGTGACCAGGTCTCCGACACCGCGCACCACGGCGGCGTCGACCAGGCGGTCTACGCCTTCGCCCGCGAGGACCTCGACCACTGGGCCGGCGAGCTCGGCCGCGAGGTCCGCGACGGGCAGTTCGGGGAGAACCTGACCACGCTCGGGCTCGACGTCAACGAGTCCGAGGTCGGCGAGCGCTGGGCGATCGGCAGCTGCCTGCTCGAGGTGTGGAGCGTGCGGATCCCGTGCAACGACTTCAAGAACTGGCAGCGGGTCAACGGCTTCGACGACCGCGCGTGGGTCAAGCGGTTCGCAGCCGTGGGCCGCCCCGGGCCCTACCTGCGCGTGCTCCAGCCCGGCGAGCTCCAGGCCGGTGACGAGCTCCGGGTGGTGCACCAGCCCGGCCACGGCGTGACGGTCTCGACGATGTTCAAGGCGCTCACCACCGACCACCACCTCCTGCCCGAGCTGCGGCGGGTGGAGGAGCTGGTCCCCGAGGCGCGGCGCAAGCTGGAGGCGTACGCCGGCTGAGACGTCCCCGGGCGGGGTGAGGAAACCGCACAAACTCGATAGACTTGGATCCATGAGTCGTCGTCCGCCTGACTTCTTCCTCATCGGTGCGCCCAAGTGCGGCACCAGCGCCCTCCACGCCGCGCTCGCGGCCCACCCCGCCCTGTTCCTGAGCGGGGTCAAGGAGCCGAAGTACTACATGTGCGGCGACTCCCCGCCGCCGGCGTACAAGGGACCGGGCGACGCGCACAGCAACCAGGAGTGGATCTGGCAACGCGAGCGCTACCTCGACCTGTTCGAGGACGCGGCCGAGGACCAGCTGCGCGGGGAGAGCACGCCGTTCTACCTCTACCACCGCGACGCCCGGCGCCGGATCGCCGTGGACCGCCCGGACGCGAAGCTGATCGCGGTGCTGCGCGACCCCGTCGACCGCGCCTACTCCAACTGGATGCACCTGTGGATGGACGGCCTCGAGCCCCGCGGCGACGTCGTGGAGGCCGTACGACGGGAGCCGCGCCGCATCGACGACGGCTGGGCGCCCTTCTGGCACTACCAGTCGATGGGCATGTACGGCCGCCAGCTGGCCGACCTGTTCGACCACTTCCCCCGCGAGCAGGTGCTCCTGCTGCGCTACCGGTCGTTGGTCGAGGAGCCTGACGCGGTGCTGAACCGGGTCTTCGACTTCCTCGGCGTGCAGACCCAGGAGGTGGCGCAGATCCCGTCGGACAACAGCCGTCCCTTCGTCAAGGACGGGCTGCGCGCCCGCACGGTCGGGCCGGTCATCCGCGCCGGCGCGGCCGTGGGCCAGTTCCTGCCGCCGCAGGTGTGGCGCACGGTCAGCAAGCCGCTGATCGGCCAGCTGCACCGGGGCGGTGACGAGGGTCGGCCCAAGCTGACCCCGGAGCAGCGCACGATCCTGCTCGCGCCGCACCTGGAGGACATCGCCCGGCTCGAGGAGCTCACCGGCGAGTCGTTCGAGCAGTGGCGCGCCTACCGCGACGGCGGGTCGTTCGCGAGCCGGGTCAGCGGGGCTGCCACAGCGTCGTGACCAGGTCGTGGGCCCCGTCGGGGCGGGCCAGCTCGAGGTAGAAGCGGGTCCCGCCGTCGGGCAGGGGCACGGCCGCGGCGTACCTCAGTGCGCCGTCGGAGTCCGGCGAGCGCAGCACGGGCGCACCCGCGTCGGGACGCAGCACGCCGTCGGTGCCGGCCCGGGCCACCGAGGTGACCTCGTGCCAGTTGTCCTCGGCGGTCGCCCGGCCGTCGTACAGCACCACCAGCGGGTCGTGGGAGACCACGGTGGTGACCCGGGCGCCACGGGCGTCCCAGGAGCCGGGGGTGGGGGAGAGCGCGGTGCCCCGCCGGGTCCAGGCCAGGCCGTCCTCGCTGGTGAGGTACGCCGTCGACATCCGGTCCTCCTGCCCCGGGTCGGTCAGCGGGTGCTCGCACAGCCACATCTCCCAGCGGCCCTCGTGCAGGGTCACCACGGGGTCCTTGACCGCCACGTCGGCGTCGCCGGCCAGCACGACCGTGCGCGTGCCGGCCGGCAGGCCCTCGGGGGTGTCGGCGTCGAGCGCCTCGACCCACCAGTGCTTGGAGGCCGGGGTGGCGCAGGAGAGGTAGAGCCGCCAGCCGCCGTCGGGGCGGCGCAGCACGACCGGGCGCTCGAAGGACTCGGCCCCGAAGTCGTCGCGGTGGACCTCGCAGACCGTCTCGAACGCGACGCCGTCGGCCGACCGGGCGACCACGGTGGTGACGCCGCGTCCCTCGACGAGCGGGCGGCGCACGCGGTAGGTGAGCCAGAAGGTGCCGTCGACCAGCACGGCGCTGGCCGCGCCCGACCAGTTGCCGGGCCCAGGGCCGGGGGCGGGGACCACGACCCGGGCGCCCTCGAGGCTCGGCAGGGGCAGGTCGAGGACGGTCATGGTCTTAGTCTACCGATCGACTCGTGTTCGGGCCCGTGATCGCGCGCCAACACGAGGCTGCACTCGCGTCCACGCGGGGACGACACGGTCCAGACGGGGCCCGGCGGGCCGACGACGGGGTCCTCGTGACGGCCGTTGGCCTTGTGATCTAGGTTACTGGCACTCTCGTCGCCCCCTCCGGGGCCGGCGTCGGTCCGCCTCCGCTCCGGGCGCTGATCGCCCAGGCCACCCACCTCCAGGAGACCTCATGTCGCCGGTCAACACCGATCTCTCCGTCGTGGAGAACCGCGCCCCCAACGTGGCCGTGCAGTTCCGCGACCGGGTCGCCGCCTCGCCGCGCAGCGAGGCCTACCGCTTCCCCGCCGGTGAGGGCGAGGAGTGGTCCTCGATGACCTGGAAGGAGACCGGCGAGCGGGTCGAGCGCCTGGCCGCGGGCCTGCTGGCCCTGGGGCTGGAGTCCGAGCAGCGCGTCGGGATCGCCGCGGCCACCCGGGTCGAGTGGATCCTGGCCGACCTGGCCGTGATGTGCGCCGGCGGCGCCACCACGACCGTCTACCCCTCCACCATGGGCGAGGACGTCGCCTACATCGTCTCGGACTCCGAGTGCCGCGTGGTCTTCGCCGAGGACGCCGGCCAGGTCCAGAAGCTGCGCGAGCACCGCACCGAGCTGCCCCACCTGGACCAGGTCGTCGTCATCGACGACGACGGCGGCGTCGCCGACGGCGACTGGGTGATCACCCTGGCCGAGCTCGAGGAGCGCGGAGCCGCCCACCTGGCCGAGCACCCCGACGTCGTCACCGAGGCCGTCGAGAAGATCGGCTCCGACCAGCTCGCCACCCTGATCTACACCTCCGGCACCACCGGCAAGCCCAAGGGCGTGCGGCTGCGGCACTCGACGTGGACCTTCGAGGGCGCCGCGATCCAGGCCCAGGGGATCCTCGACGAGAGCGACCTGCAGTTCCTGTGGCTGCCGATGGCGCACTCGTTCGGCAAGGTGCTCCTCTCCAGCCAGCTGGCCTGCGGCTTCGCCACCGCGGTCGACGGCCGGGTCGACAAGATCATCGACAACCTGGCCGTGGTCAAGCCGACCTTCATGGGGGCCGCCCCGCGGATCTTCGAGAAGGCCCACGCCCGCATCACCACGATGACGGCCGCCGAGGGTGGCGCCAAGGAGAAGATCTTCAAGCAGGCCTTCCACGTGGGCCTCGCCGTCACCGAGCTCAAGCGCCAGGGCAAGTCGGTCCCGCTGCCGCTCAAGGCCCAGCACGCGCTGTTCGACAAGCTGGTCTTCGCCAAGGTGCGCGACCGGTTCGGCGGCCGGGTGCGCTTCTTCATCTCCGGCTCGGCCGCGCTCAACCGCGACATCGCCGACTGGTTCAACGCCGCGGGCATCCTCATCCTCGAGGGCTACGGCATGACCGAGAACGCCGCCGGCGCCGCGGTCAACCACCCCGAGAACTACAAGATGGGCACCGTCGGCCAGGCCATCCCCGGCTCGGAGGTCCGCATCGGCGAGAACGACGAGGTGCAGCTGCGCGGCCCCCACGTCATGGAGGGCTACCACAACCTCCCCGACGCGACCGCCGACGCGTTCACCCCCGACGGCTGGCTGCGCACCGGTGACAAGGGGTCGCTGGACTCCGAGGGCTTCCTCACCATCACCGGTCGGATCAAGGAGCTGTTCAAGACCTCGGGCGGCAAGTACATCGCCCCGCCGGCGATCGAGGCGAAGTTCAAGGTGCTGTGCCCCTACGCCAGCCAGTTTATGGTCTTCGGCAGCGAGCGCAACTACGTCGTCGCCCTGGTGACGCTGGACCCCGACGCCATCGTCGACTGGGCGAAGGACAACGGCGTCGAGGGTGACTACGAGGCGATCGCGAAGCACGAGAAGACCCGCGAGATGCTCGAGGGGTACGTCGAGGACCTCAACGGCCAGCTCAACCGCTGGGAGACGATCAAGAAGTTCGAGATCCTCGACCACGACCTGTCGGTCGAGTCCGGCGAGCTGACCCCCTCGATGAAGGTCAAGCGCGGCGTCGTGGAGAGCAACTACAGCGACGTGATCGACGGGCTGTACTCGAAGAGCTGACGGCGCTCCCGGCGGCAGGTCGGCGTACCTGAACGCGACCTGACCGCCGGATCCGCCAGGTCGGCGCCCGGTCACCGACACCACCCCCGGTCGTCGCCGTCCGTTCGCCCTGTGGTCCTAGACCGGATCCGGGACCGGCACGGCGCCGGCCCGGAAGGGAACCATCGTGACCAGGCACCTCCCCACCCGCCGGCAGGTCGCCGCGACCGCCGGGCTGGCGGTCGCCCTCGTCGGCACCTCCGGTGCCGTCGCCGGCCCCTCGGCCTCGGCCGACGCCGCGACCCACCACGCCGCCGCGTCGACCCGGGCGGGCGCGCACCACGTGCTGCTGCTGTCGGTCGACGGCATGCACCAGCAGGACCTCCGGTGGTGGGTGCGCCACCACCCCCGCTCGGCGATCGCCGCGCTCGTGCACCGGGGCACCGAGTTCACCCGCGCCCGCACGCCGTTCCCCTCCGACTCCTTCCCGGGCATGGTCGGCCAGGTCACCGGGGGCAACCCCCGCACGACCGGGATCTACTACGACGTCACCTACAACCACGCGCTGATCGACCCGAGCGCCAGCTCCTCGGCGACGCCCTCCCAGGCGGTCTGCCGCACGGCTCCCCGGGGCGCGAACGTGACCTTCGACGAGTCCCTCGACCGCGACAGCTCACGCCTGGACGCCGGCCAGGGCCTGCCCTCCCTGCCGCGCGACATCCTGCGGATGACCGGCCACCCCAGGTCGCTGCTGAACCCGGCCGCCCTGCCCATCGACCCGCGCACGTGCTCGCGGGTCTACCCGCACTCCTACCTGAAGGTGAACACCGTCTTCGAGGTCGCCAAGGCCCACGGCCTGCGGACCGCGTGGTCGGACAAGCACCCGGCGTACGAGATCCTCGGCGGGCCGTCCGGCAAGGGCCTGGACGACCTGTTCGCCCCCGAGATCAACTCCAAGGCCGACTCCGCGGGCCACGACTGGACGCAGGTCAACTCGCTGACCCAGCGCTACGACCACCTCAAGACCCGCGCCGTGCTGAACGAGATCCGGGGCCTGGACCACTCGGGTCGCCGCCACGTGGGCGTGCCCGGGGTCTTCGGGATGAACTTCCAGTCGGTCTCGACCGCCGAGAAGCTCCCGGTCTCCGACGGGCGCCCGGGTGGGTACGACGCCACCGGCACCACGCCCGGCCCCGTCGTGCGCAGCTCGCTGGCCTTCGTCGACCACGAGGTCGGCACGATGGTCTCCACCCTGCGCCGGCAGCACCAGCTGCGGAACACCACGATCATCCTGTCCGCCAAGCACGGGCAGTCGCCGCGGGACACCCGCTCGCTGAAGCGGATCGACGACGGCGCGATGATCGACGCGCTGGACGCGGCCTGGAAGTCGGCCCACCCCGGGGCCACCACACCGCTCGTCGCGGCCTCGCTCGACGACGACGGCATGCTGCTGTGGTTCAGCAACGGTGACCGCACTCCGGCCGCGGACGACTTCGCCCGCGCCTTCCTGGCGTCGTACTCCGGCACCGGGACGGGCAGCGACGGCCGGGCCAGGTCCACCGACGCCGCGGGCAAGCCGGTGGCCTACACCTCCGCCGGACTGACGCGCACCTACGCCGGCGCCGGTGCCGCCTCCTTCCTCGGGACCCGCACGTCGGACTCCCGCGTGCCGGACCTCGTCGGGATCGCCCAGCACGGTGTCGTCTACACGGGCAAGACGGCCAAGATCGCCGAGCACGGCGGTGACGACCCCTCCGACCGCGACGTCCCGCTGGTGGTCGCCGGCCCCGCGGTGCGGCACGCGGTGCGCACCGCGACGGTCTCGACCAACCAGATCGCCCCGACCATCCTGTCGCTCCTCGGGATCTCCCCGTCGGCGCTCCAGGCGGTCCGGATCGAGCACACCCGCGCGCTCCCGGTGCGCCGCTGACCGTCGGACCGTTCCGGGCCCGGGTGGTCCTCGTCCCCACGAGGGTCACCCGGGCCGGGCCCCGACACGCCCCGGCGGGCCGGTGGGCAGTGGCCCCGGCGGCTGCCGGCCCGAGCCGCGGCGGTGGGACGATGAGCAGGTGTCCCTTCCCCCCGGCGTGCCGCTCGGCGTCTACGTCCACGTCCCGTTCTGCGCCGTGCGCTGCGGCTACTGCGACTTCAACACCTACACCGCCACCGAGCTCGGCGGCGGCGGCTCCCAGGCGGAGTACGCCGGCCACGCGGTCGCCGAGGTCGCGCAGGCGGCCCGCGCGCTCGGTCCCGGCCGAGAGGTCGAGACCGTCTTCTTCGGCGGCGGCACGCCCACGCTGCTCCCCGTCGAGGACCTCGTACGCCTGCTGGGGGCCCTGCGGACCCACCTGGGCCTGGCCGAGGGCGCCGAGGTCACCACCGAGGCCAACCCCGACAGCGTCACCCTGGAGGGCCTGACGCGGCTGCGGGAGGCCGGGTTCACCCGGGTCTCCTTCGGCATGCAGTCGGCCGTCACCCACGTCCTGAGCGTGCTCGAGCGCACCCACGACCCGGCCGGGGTGGCGCGGGCCGTCGGCTGGGCCCGGCAGGCCGGCTTCGAGCAGGTCAGCCTGGACCTGATCTACGGCACGCCCGGGGAGAGCGTGGCGGACTGGACGACCACGCTGGCCGCGGCGCTGGCCCTCGAGCCGGACCACGTGTCGGCGTACAGCCTGATCGTGGAGGAGGGCACCCGCCTGGCCCGCCAGGTCCGCACCGGCGTGGTCCCGATGCCCGACGAGGACGACCTGGCCGAGAAGTACGTCGTGGCCGACGACGCGCTCACCGCCGCCGGGCTGGGGTGGTACGAGGTCTCCAACTGGGCCCGCGACCCCCACGGCACGGGTGCCTCGCGGTGCCGTCACAACGAGCTCTACTGGACCAGCGCGGACTGGTGGGGGATCGGCCCCGGCGCCCACTCCCACGTCGACGGCGAGCGGTGGTGGAACGTCAAGCACCCCAGCGCGTACGCCGCCCGCCTCGTCGCCGGGGACCCGCCCCGCCACGACGGGGAGTCCCTGGACGCGCCCACCCGCGCGCTGGAGCGGGTGCTCCTGGAGGTGCGCCTGCGCGACGGCATGCCGCTGGCCCGCCTGGACGCCCTCGACGACCCCGCGGGGCCCGGGGCCCACCGCGCCCGGGTCGACCAGGTCCTCGCCGACGGGCTGGCCGAGGTCGTCGAGGACCGGCTGGTGCTCACCCGGCGCGGCCGGCTGCTGGCCGACGCGGTGGTGCGCACGCTCGTGGGGGACTGACCGCCCCCGACGACCGCCCCGACGACCGCCCTGGCGACCGGGCTCAGCTGCCGGGCGCGGTCACCGTCACGAAGTCGATCAGCTCCTCGACCCGGCCGAGCAGCGCGGGCTCGAGGTCCTGGAAGCCGCGGACGCCGCCCAGGATGTGCTTCCAGGCCCGGGCGATGTCGGCCTGCTCGCGGTGCGGCCAGCCGAACTGCTGGCACACGCCGTGCTTCCACTCGACGTCGCGCGGCACCTTCGGCCAGGCCTTCTTGCCCAGCCGCTCGGGCTTGACCGCCTCCCACACGTCGATGAACGGGTGCCCGACGATCAGCACGTGCGGACCGATCGCGGACTTCCGCACCGACTGGGCGATCTTGCTCTCCTTGGAGCCGGCGACCAGGTGGTCGACCAGCACGCCGGCCCGGCGGTCGGGCCCGGGGCCGAAGTCGCGCAGCTTCTCGCCCAGGTCGTCGATGCCGTCGAGGTACTCCACGACCACGCCCTCGATGCGCAGGTCGTCGCCCCAGACCTTCTCGACCAGCTCGGCGTCGTGGCGGCCCTCGACGAAGATCCGGCTGGCCCGCGCGACGCGCGCCTTGGTGCCGTGGACGGCCACCGAGCCGGACGCCGTCCGGGTGGCGGCGACCGGGCCCTGGCGGGTCGGCGCGACCAGGATCACGGGGCGCCCCTCGAGCACGAACCCCGGGCCGAGCGGGAAGGTGCGCCGCTTGCGGTGGCGGTCCTCCAGCGTCACGGTGCCGAGGTCGCGCTCGACCTTGACGATCTCCCCGACCCAGTCGCGGCCGACCTCCTCGACGACCAGGCCGAGGTCGGCGTCGATCTCGACGGCGCGACCGCGCTTGGGGGCGCGCCAGTCCTGGTTGAGGACGTCGGTGCCGTAGCGGTCGCCGAAGGTGCGGGCGGCGGGGCCGGTGGGGCCCGAGGAAGGAGGCATCCGAGAACGCTACGGCCCACCACGCGGCGTACGCCGGAACGGCACGCCTCTTGCGTGACGAACACGAGCGATATATCGTCGACGTATCGAGACAGTGTCGGCGACACCACTTCCATCCCACGTGGCTGACACGCAGCGAGAGGAGCTCGACATGAGACACCCGATGTGGACAGAAGCCTTCGAACCGTCCCGCCAGCAGCGCGGGGGCGGACGCCGTCGCCACGGCGGCCCGCACCCCGGTCCCGGCGGGCCCGGCGCATGGGGAGGCCCGTGGGGTGGCCCGCTCGGCGGCCCGCCGCCCTGGGTCGCCCAGATGTTCGGCCCCGGCCTCGGTGGCCCCGGCCGCACGGGCCACCGGCCCCGCGTGCGCCGCGGCGACGTGCGCTCGGCCATCCTCGACGTGCTGGCCACGGCCGCGGAGCCGATGAACGGCTACCAGGTCATCCAGCAGGTCGCCGAGCGCACCGACGGGGTCTGGAAGCCCAGCCCCGGCTCGATCTACCCCACCATCTCCCAGCTCCAGGACGAGGGACTCGTCGAGGACGCGCCCACCGGCCGCAAGGCCGTGCAGCTCACCGAGGAGGGTCGGGCGCACGTCGCCGACCACGGTGAGGAGCTGGCGGCCGTCTGGGCGCCGTTCGAGGAGCAGGACGAGGACCACGAGGCGGTCAGCTTCAAGCAGGTGATCGGCCAGACCGTGGGCGCCATCGCCCAGGTCGCGAGCACCGGCAGCCCCGACCAGCGCGCCAAGGCGCTGGAGATCCTGGCCGACACCCGGCGCCGGATGTACCAGCTGCTCGCCGAGGGCCCGGACCCCGTGGACGCCGACGACCCCGACGACGAGGACGACGAGGACCTCGAGGACGAGCCGCTCGCCCCCGAGCCCCCCCCGGCACCCCCGGCCGCGCCCGGGACCGGCCACGTGCACCAGGGTCCCGAGGGGGAGTGATGGCCGAGCTGCGCATCGGCGACGCCGACCGCGAGGCCGCGGTGGCCGCCCTGGGCGAGCACTTCGCCCAGGGCCGGCTGTCGAAGGAGGAGTACGACGAGCGCGCCGACGCCGTCTGGTCGGCCCGCACCCGCAGCGACCTCGCGCCGGTGTTCGCCGACCTGCCCGGGTCGGCGTACACCCCGGGGACGCAGCCGCGGACCGGACCCTCCCGGCCCGGTCCCGCCTGGACGCCCGCGTCCGTCGCGGGTCGGGTCCCGGCGACCCGCGGTGGCGTCCCGTGGACGGCGGTCAAGGTCGCGCTTGTCGCCCTGGTCTTCCTGACCGTGGTCACGCACCTGCCGTTCGTGATCCTCGGCGCCGGGCTGTGGTTCTGGTTCTCCCGCCGCGGCACGACGCCCCACCCGCCCTGGGCGGACCACCCCCGGCGGTCCCGCTAGCGGACTGGCAGCGGGCCGTCAGCGGGTGGGTCAGGACCCGGCCGAGGCCGCCTTCGGCTTGAGCCACCACTCGAACCGGCGGGTCATCCACGGCAGCAGGCCGTAGGTCATGATCGGCGTCGCGACCAGGGTGGTGACCAGCGTGCGCAGCACGATGTTCGGGTGCCAGCCGGTGAGCAGCAGGAGCGAGCCCAGCGCCAGGCTGAGCGGGAAGAACGTCAGCCAGATGACGGTCGCCTGCTTCCAGCGCGGCGGCGCGGCGGCTGCGGGGCGCAGGTCCTCGCTGTCGACCTCGACCGGGTCGTCGAACCACCCCTCGATGCCCGTGCGCCGCTCGACGCGCGACTCCCCGACCAGCCCCTGCGCCGACCCGAGCCACCACGCCCGCTGGGAGGAGGACTCCCACCGCTCCAGCGAGGCGTGGTCGGCGAACCGGTAGAGCATGTGCCACTCGTCGGAGCCCGCGCGCGGGCGCACCCAGCCGGTGCCGAGGAAGCCCTCGAACCGCTCGGCCAGCGACGAGCCCGCCTGCACCCAGGCCAGCATCTGGGCCGCGTGGTCGGGCGCGACGTGGCGCACGATCGAGACCGTGACCGCGCCGGCCGCGTCCGAGGACGTGGCCGGCTCGTGCCGGGGTGCGGGCTGCTCCGTCACGGGCTGGTCGGTCACAGGCTGGGGTCGTCCGAGACCCGCACGAGCAGCTTGCCGAAGTTGCGACCGGCGAGGAGGCCGCGGAACGCCTCGGGGGCGGAGGTCAGACCCTCGACGACGTCCTCGCGGTAGCGGACCTTGCCCTCGGCGACCCACGACGACATGTCGCGCACGAAGTCGCGGCCGTGGGTGGGGACGAACTCGCTCTGGATGAAGCCGCGCACGGTCAGGCTCTTGCGCAGCACCAGGCCCATGAAGCCGGGCAGGCGGTCGGGACCCTCGGGGGCCGAGGTGCGGTTGTAGTCCGCGACCAGGCCGCACACGGGGACGCGGGCGTAGAGGTTGACGTGCTTGAAGACCTCGCGCGCGACGCTGCCGCCGACGTTCTCGAAGTAGACGTCGATGCCGTCCGGGACGGCCTCGGCGAGGTCCTGGGCGAAGGTCTCGGAGCGGTGGTCCAGCGCGACGTCGAAGCCGAACTCGTCGAGCAGCGCCTGGCGCTTGGCCTCGCCGCCGGCGATGCCGACCGAGCGGGCCCCCTGGACCTGGGCGATCTGGCCGACCGCGGAGCCGACCGGCCCGGTGGCGGCGGCGACCACGACGGTCTCGCCGGGGCCGGGGCGGCCGATCTCCAGCAGGCCGGCGTACGCCGTGAAGCCGGGCATCCCGAGCACGCCCACGGCCGTCGAGATCGGCGCCTTGGCCGGGTCGAGGCGACGCAGGCCGGTGCCGTCGCTGATCGCGTGGGTCTGCCAGCCGGAGTAGGACAGCGCGTAGTCGCCCTGCGCCCAGTCCGCGTGCCGCGACTCCTCCACGACGCAGACGGTCGCGCCCTCGAGGACGTCGCCGACCGCGACCGGGGCGGCGTACGACGGGGCGTCGCTCATCCGGCCGCGCATGTAGGGGTCGAGCGAGAGGTAGACGACGCGCAGCAGCAGCTGGCCGTCCTCGAGCGCGGGCAGCTCGTGGTCCTCGAAGGAGTAGGTGGCGTCGTCGGGCTCGCCGACGGGACGCTGGGCGAGGCGGACCTGGGTGGTGGTCGTCATGGAACTCCTTGGATCGGGTGGGGCCGGGGTTGATCGGGGGTTGATCGGGGGTGGGACAGGGGTTGATCAGGGGCGGATCGGTCGGACCGGGACGAGGGCCCGCGATCGCGCGCGCAGGGCGCTCGGGGGCGACTCACCAGCATGCCTCCTGAGGTCGCCCCGGCGCACGTCGAGACCGGGGCCCGGGTCCGCTCCCAGGCGTGGCGGGCGACCCCCGCGTGACGAGCACCTCAGCGGGTGGTGTCGAGCGCGTTGGCGACCTCGACGCACCAGGCGTCCGCCCGCGTGCGCAGGGTGGGGGCGTCGGCGCCCTGCACCTCGCAGGTCAGCCAGGTGGAGCCGAACAGCCCGGCGTGACGCACCCGCCGCTGCCCGGCGGCCAGACCGGCCGCGGGGGAGGTGCAGACCTGCGTCACCCCCGGGACGCCGTACGCCGGTCCGGCCGGCGTCGAGCAGCCGCGCACGCCGCGGGTCTGCGCGACCACCGCGTCGGCCCCGGCCCGCTGGACCGGCCGCGCGAACACCCACGCCCGTGCCGTCGTGCCGTCCGCGCCCGACCACGAGCAGCCGGTCTCGGCGACCGTGTCGGCGACCCCGGCGAGGCCCAGCCGGTCGCCGTTGCCCCACGCGTCGCGCCCCTGCGCCCGACCGCCGAGGGCGTCGGTGACCGCGCCGGCGGGCACCAGGGAGCAGAAGTCGATCCGGGGCAGGGTCATCGTCTGGGTGCGGAGGTCATCGATCGGGGTCGGCGCCACCGACGGCGTGCCCGACGGGGCCGCCCGCGGGGGAGCGGCGGCGCTGCACCCCGCGACCGCGAGCGTCGCCAGGAGCGTCCCGACCAGGGCCGTGGACAGCCGTCCCGGGCGGCGACAGGCCGACGATCCACGCATGCGCCCCACCGTAAGGGCGCTGACCTACGCTCGACCAGCGGTCGGGCGAGCACGTGTTCGTCCCCCTGTTCCACCCGTTCCTGCCCTGCCCCCGGCCCCGCCCGCACCCACGCCGTGATCACTTTCGAGAACGTCACCTCCACCTACGCCGGGCACACCCGACCGGCGCTGTCGGCCGTCAACGCCGAGATCGGCGCGGGGGAGTTCGTGTTCCTCGTCGGCGAGTCCGGCTCGGGCAAGTCCACCTTCCTGCGCCTGGTCATCCGCGAGATCCGGGCGACCCGCGGCCACGTCTTCGTCGACGACCGGGACGTGGGGCGGCTGCGCAGCTGGCGCATCCCGGGCCTGCGCCGCCAGATCGGCACGGTCTTCCAGGACTACCGGCTGCTGCCGGACAAGACGGTGGCCCAGAACGTCGCCTTCGCGCTCCAGGTGATCGGCAAGTCGCGCTCCCACATCGACCGGGTGGTCCCCGAGACCCTCGAGCTGGTGGGCCTGGCCGGCAAGGAGAAGCGGATGCCCGACGAGCTCTCCGGCGGGGAGCAGCAGCGGGTGGCGATCGCGCGCGCCTTCGTCAACCGGCCCGCGATCCTGATCGCCGACGAGCCGACCGGCAACCTCGACCCCCACACCAGCATCGGCATCATGAAGCTGCTCGACCGGATCAACCGCACCGGCACGACCGTGGTGATGGCCACCCACGACGCCGGCGTCGTCGACCAGATGCGCAAGCGCGTGATCGAGCTCGACCGCGGGATCGTCGTGCGCGACCAGACCCGCGGCGTCTACGGCTACCAGCACTAGGAGGAACGTCCCCATGCAGCTGCGACACGTCCTCTCCGAGACCGGCACCGGCCTGCGACGCAACAAGTCCATGTCCGTGGCGCTGATCGTCACCATCTTCGTCTCGCTGACCCTGGTCGGCATGGGCCTGCTCCTGAACAGCCAGGCCGACAAGGCCGAGCGCTACTGGGGGAGCAAGCTCCAGATCACGGTGTTCATGTGCAACCAGAACTCCACGGCGCCGACCTGCCAGGGCGGTGAGGTCACCTCGGCGCAGCAGGCCGCGATCAAGAAGGTCATCGACGGCCACCCCGAGGTGGCGTCGTCGTACTTCCAGTCCAAGGAGCAGGCCTTCTCGACCTGGAAGCGGGTCTACCTCTCCCAGGACAAGTCCGAGCAGGAGATCTACTCCACCGTCCGGCCCAAGGACATGCAGGAGTCCTACTGGGTGCAGCTCAAGGACCCCAACAAGTTCCGCGGGGTCGAGACCCAGCTGTCCTCGATGGCGGGCGTGGCCGCGGTGCGCGATCTGCGCCAGGTGCTCAAGCCGATCTACTTCTGGATGACGGTGCTCAAGTGGGGCGCCATCGGGGTGGCGGTCTTCCTGCTGCTCGCGGCGATCCTCCAGGTGGGCAACACGATCCGGCTGGCGGCGTACGCCCGTCGGCGCGAGATCGGCATCATGAAGCTCGTCGGCGCCTCCAACCTCTACATCTCGCTGCCCTTCCTGCTCGAGACGTTCGTCGCCGCCCTGGTGGGCGTCGGGCTGGCCGCGGGCACGGTGCTGGCGTTCATGTACGTCGTGATCTACGGCCGCCTGCGACCCACCTCGACCATCGTGGAGTGGGTCGACTGGCAGGACTCCTACACCGCCATCGCGGGCATCGCCGTGCTCGGCCTGCTGCTGACGCTGCTGCCGACACTCGTGATGACCCGCAAATACCTCAAGGTGTGAACGCGCCGGGTTAGCGTCGGGGGGTTCGCTCCTTCCCCGGCTGAACGGCAACTCCTGTGGTCCCCTCCGCACCTTCCCCCTCGCCCGGTCCTGCCCGGACCCGGCCCACGAGCCGTCGGCGACGCTCGCGCACGGTCGCGGCCTCGACGGCCCTGCTCGTGCTCGGGGCCCCGGTGCTGGTGCCGGCGGCCTCGGACGCCGCAGCCCCGGCCGTGCCCACCCGAGCGGCCCTCGCCCCGGCCGGGACCGCCGCGGCCTCCCTGCTGCTCCCGACCGAGGACCGGCTGCGCAAGCGGCAGCGGGCCGCCCACTCCCGCGCGCGCTCGGCCCGCGCCGACGTCGAGGAGTCCAGCGCCGCCCTGGCCGCCGCCGGGCGTCGCCTGCTGCGCGCCCGCGCCTCCCTGACCTCGGCCCAGAAGGTCCTGGCCGGCTCGCAGGCGGCGCTGGCGCTGGCCGCCCACGCCGACGACCTGGCCCAGGCCGCCCTCCAGGCCGCCGAGCACCGGTTGACCCTGGCCCGCGCCGCGCTGGTCGAGGCCCGGGCCCAGGTCGTCGAGCAGCGGGCCTCGATCGGACGGCTCGCGGCCAGCAACTACGCCAACGGCGACCCGGCGCTGATGGGGCTCTCGGTCGTGCTGACCTCGCAGAGCCCCTCCGAGGTCACCACCCAGCTCAACACCGTCTCCTCGCTGATGGGGCGCTCCACGACCGAGCTGGCCGCGCTGAAGTCGGTGCGGGCCGCGATGAGGTCCCAGGAGGTCGAGGTCGCCCGGGCCACGCTGGTCGTGGCCTCCCAGCGACGCGCGGCGGCCGCCAACCTGGTCACCAAGCAGGCCCGGGAGACCGAGGCCGCCACCGCCCGCGCCCAGGTGGCCCGACTGGTCGCCACCCGCCGCGCCGCCGAGGCCCGAGCCGCCCGGGCCCGACGTGCCGACGCGGCGCAGCTGCGCGCCGTGGAGCGCCAGGAGTCGCGGATCAAGAAGCTGATCCTGGCCCGGGCCGCTCGCGCTGCCCGCCGGGGTGGCGGCTACCGCGGCGTCGCGGGCGGGGTGCTCCTGGCGCCGGTCCCGGGCCCGGTGACGTCGCCGTACGGCTGGCGGCTGCACCCGATCTACCACTACTGGGGCCTGCACGACGGCACCGACTTCGGTGCCTCCTGCGGCACCGCCAACCGGGCCGCCGGGACCGGGACGGTCATCTCCGAGGAGTGGTCGGCCGTCTACGGCCACCGCCTCTACCTCGACGTCGGCCGGGTCAACGGTCACAACCTCACGGTCGTCTACAACCACCTCGCCTCCTACGCCGTGGGCACCGGGGCGCGGGTCGCCCGCGGCGCGACCGTCGGCTACACCGGCTCGACCGGGTGGTCGACCGGCTGCCACCTGCACTTCACCGTCCTGCGCGACGGCGTGCCGGTGGACCCGATGACCTACATCGGCTGAGGAGCCGTCGGGTGATTCCCGCTGGCGCAGGCTGAGAGGATGGGCCCCATGGTCAAGGAGAAGGGGCAGAAGCTCGTCGCGCAGAACCGCAAGGCCCGCTACGACTACCACATCGACGACACCCTCGAGGCGGGGCTCGTCCTGGTCGGCACCGAGGTCAAGTCGCTGCGGGCCGGTCGCGCGACCCTGGTCGACGGGTTCGTCGAGATCGACGGCGGCCAGGCCTACCTGCACGGCGTGCACATCCCGGAGTACACCCAGGGCACCTGGACCAACCACGAGCCGCGCCGCGTGCGCAAGCTGCTGCTCAACCGCGCCGAGATCGACCGGCTCGAGGGCAAGGTCCACGAGCGCGGCGCCACCCTGATCCCGCTCTCGCTCTACTTCAAGGACGGCCGCGCCAAGGTCGAGCTCGCGCTGGCCCGCGGCAAGAAGAACTACGACAAGCGGCACGCGCTGGCCGAGAAGCAGGCCGACCGCGAGAAGGAGCAGGCCCTGGGTCGTCGGCTCAAGGGCGTGCGGTGACCGCTGCGACGCCGCCGGTCCCCTCCCGGGAGCCGGTCGAGGAGAGCGTCGCGGTCTGGCGCGAGCTGGGGCTGCCGGGCGTCTTCGACGTGCACGTGCACTTCCTGCCGCCCAACGTGCAGGCCAAGGTCTGGGCGCAGTTCGACCAGGCCGGGCCCAAGATCGGGCGCGAGTGGCCGATCCGCTACCGCGGCAGCCACGAGGAGCGCGTCGAGCAGCTGCGGTCCTTCGGCGTACGCCGCTTCTCCGCGCTGCCCTACGCCCACCGCCCCGGCATCGCGACCTACCTCAACGGCTGGGCCCGCGAGTTCGCCGCCGGGATCCCCGAGTGCCTGTGGAGCGCCACGTTCTACCCCGAGCCCGAGGCCGCAGCCTACGTCCCGGAGCTGATCGCGGCCGGGGTCGAGATCTTCAAGCTGCACACCCAGGTGGGGGAGTTCCTCCTCGACGACCCGCTGCTCGACGAGGCCTTCGGGGCGATCGAGGACGCCGGCACCCCGGTCGTGATCCACGTCGGCTCGGGCCCGATCGGCAACCCGTTCACCGGCCCGGACCACCTGGCCCGCCTGCTGCGCCGCCACCCCCGGCTCGCGGTCGTCGTCGCCCACCTCGGCGCCCCGGAGTACGCCGAGTTCCTCACCCTCGCCGAGACCCACGAGCACGTGCGCCTGGACACCACGATGGTGTTCACCGACTTCTTCGACGGCGACGAGCCGTTCCCGGACGCGCTCCTCCCGCGACTGGTCGACGCCCGCGACAAGGTGCTCTTCGGCAGCGACTTCCCGACGATCCCCTACCCCTACCTCGAGGCCCTTCAGAGCCTCACGCGCCTGCGCGAGCGCCACCCCGGCCTGGACGACGACTGGCTCCGGCACGTCCTGTGGCACAACGGCGTCGACCTGCTGGGCCTCGGCTAGCCCCACCCACGCCCGTCGGCACCGCCGGGTGCCGCACCAGCGTCGCGAACCGACCCCGCGCACGACGCTGCTGTAGCACTCGAGCAGGTCCACGACCGGTCTCAGCACCACCGCCGCACGCCACCGGGCGTGAGGTCGAGGTCGCGCAGCTCGACGGCCAGCTCGCCGCCGACGTGGGAGCACGTCCAGTCGAAGTCGCTCGCGCGGTACTCCACGGCGAGCACCCGACGGCCGTAGTGCCGCACGTAGTCCGCGCACTCCCGGTAGCGACCGCACTCCTCGGCGATCGCGAAGTCGAACCCGACGGCCCGGCCGTCCCAGCCCGCCCAGTTCTTCTGCCCGACCGCGAGCCCCTCCGCGTGCGCCCGGGCGACCAGCAGGCGGGCGTAGGCGATCGCCTGGCGCGAGGTGAGCAGACCGCGCGAGCGGGTGAAGGAGTCGAGGTTGTCCAGCTCCGCCGCGGCGTACCCCGACCGTGCGCAGCCGTGCAGCCACGTCCCGACGATCCTGGCCAGGGCCGCACGCTTGGCGCCGGTGCGCAGGTCGAGCAGCTGCTCGCCCCAGGCGGGGTCGACCACCGGGCGACCGCCCCTGCGCAGCACGAGACCCCGGCGGCGGCGCCAGAAGCCCTGCTCGTCGGGCTGGGTCTGGAACGCGTTGACGTAGCAGACGCCGTAGGTCCCGGTCAGCGGTCGCTCGCGCCGGTCGCGCACCACGATCCCGACGTGCGCCGGCACCGCGGCGGCCCCTCCGAGCTGGTAGTCGACGTCCGCGCCGACCGGCAGCGGCCGCACCCGTCCCACGGCGTACGACGGCACCCCGCCGCCCACCAGCAGCAGGACCCCCAGCAGGGCCAGCAGGGACACACCTCGACGCACCCGCCCAGGCTAGGCCCCCACCGGCCGCTCCGACCGACAACGACCGAGGCCGCCGCCCGGAGACGACTCCGGCAGCACCCGCCCTCCCACGACCCGCCCGGCCGAGCCCGTCCTTCTCGTCGGTCGAGCAGGGCCGGCAGGCCCGTCGTCGAGACCCCTGCGAGTCACCAAACATCCAGGTCAGCGGCCCTCTCGACCCGGTCGTCTTGTCGGTGGTCCCTGCCAGGATGGACCCATGAGCAGCCAGCCCCACGACGACCCGACCGGTGCCCCCGCGCACCCGCTGGTCGACCTCGTGGACCGGCTGCGCACCCGGCTGGACCGCCTCACCGGGCCAGGGGCCCGACCCGTGTGGGGCCTCACCGACCCCGAGAAGCGTCACGTCCTGGTCGAGCTCGCCGCCATCACCAATCAGCTCGACGCGGTCCGTCTCGACGTCCTGGCCGAGGCCGAGCGGACCGGCGCCACCGAGGCCTCCGGGGCACGGTCGGCCGCGGACTGGGTCGCGATCGAGACCCGGCAGCGCCGCCCCCACGCCCGCGCCGACCTCCACCTCGCCACCCAGCTAAAAGCCCACCGGCCACTGCACGACGCCGTCGCCGCCGGCGGCGTCAACACCGACCAGGCCCGCGCGATCCTCGCCAGCCTCGACCTCCTCCCCACCACCGGCGACCTCGCCGTCACCCCCGAGCAGAGGCTCGAGGCCGAGCACTGGTTGATCGGCCAGGCCGCGCACCACGACGCCACCGCCCTCCGCACCCTGGGTCGTCACCTGCTGGAGGTGATCTGCCCCGACCAGGCCGAGGAGATCGAAGGCAGGTTGTTGGAGGCCGAAGAGGCCGCCGCCGCCCGCCGGACCACCTTCACCATCCGCGAGGACGACCAAGGCACGTGTCACGGACGGTTCCGCATCCCGACCCGCCATGGCCACATGCTCGCCAAGATGCTCCAGTCCCTGACCCCGCCACCCAGCAACTCCGCAGACGTGGAGTCGCAGCCGCTGCCGGTCAGACTGGGGATCGCTTTCACCGACCTGATCGAGCGGATCCCGGCCACCGCCCTGCCCACGAGCGGCGGCGTGGGAGCGACCGTCGTGGTGACGATGACGCTGGACCAGCTCCTGGCCCGCCTCGACACCGCCGGGGTCTGCACCCTGGACACCGGCGCCCGGCTCACCGCAGCCGAGGCCAGGAGGCTGGCGGCCCGCGCCCGGGGTCGTCCCGCTCGTCCCGGGCGGGGCATCGGTGCCGCTGGACGCCGGCCGCACCCGACGTCTGTACTCCGCTCAGCAGCGGATCGCGCTGCAGCAGCGAGACCGGCACTGCACAGCGGCTGGCTGCGCCACCCCACCCGCGCTGTGCCACGCCCACCACGACCAGCCCTGGTCCACCGGCGGGCCCACCGACCTCGCCAACGGCCGATTGTTGTGCGGTCACCACCACAGGCGGGTCCACGACCCCGCGTTCCGCCACGAACGCCACCCCGACGGCACGATCCGCTTCCACCGGCGCGAGTGAGCCACCACCCCGCCCACGTCTCGAAACCGCAGGTCAGACCCGCCACGGCTGCGGCCAAGGGCCTAGCCTGCGTGGATGGGGCGGGGGAGCGAGCACTGGGAGACCATCGAGCAGGAACGGCTGGCACTGGCCGACCTGCTCGACACGCTGCTGCCGCGGCAGTGGGAGGCGCAGAGCCTGTGCGGGGGCTGGACGGTCGCGGACGTCGTCACCCACCTCGCGGGTCTGCTGACCGGGGGAGCAGCCGCGGTGGCCCGGGCCGCCGTACGTGCCCGCGGTGACCTGCACGCCGCCAACCGGGCCACCGTCGCCGCGGGCGCCGGTCGGCACCGCGCCGAGCTGGTCGAGGACCTCCGCACCCACGCCGCGTCGCACGTGCACCCGCCGGGGATGGGGTCGCGCGCGCCGCTGGCGGAGGTGATGCTGCACCGGCTCGACATCGCCGTACCCCTCGGGCTGACCGTGGACCGACCCGACGAGCCCTGGGCGCCGGTGCTCGACTTCCTGACCAGCCCGCAGGCGCGGCTCGGCTTCGTTCCGCGCGGACGGCCGCGGGTGAGCCTCGGCGCGACCGACCTGTCGTGGGCCAGCGGCGACGCGCCCGACGTCGTGGGCCCGGCCGCCTCCCTGGCCCTGGTCCTGTCGGGGCGTCCCACCGGGCTCACCTGCCTGGCGGGGCCCGGTCTGCCGACGCTCACGACCTGGGTGCGGGCCCGTGGGAACAATCCGGTGGCCTCGAGCGGTTAGACTGGATGCTGCACAACTCAAGAGGGGCTGATTGGTTTCGACTGGGGACGTTTGTCCCAGGAGAAGCGGGTCGAGAAGCCAGCGTCAACTCGTTAATGTCCGCTGGAAACCACAAGTGCCGACTCTAAGCGCACTGACTTCGCTCTCGCTGCCTGAGCAGTGACCGAAGCGTCAGACCGGGCATCCGTCCTCGTCCCGGACCCTGGCGTCATCTAGAGGACTTGCTGGTCAACTCCTGTCAGGAGGGTTGATCGGGACTTTTTCCTGACTGGGCCGGTCGGTGAGCTGTTCGTGGCAGCACCGGGGCCGAGAAAAGCGACCATCACGAACTGCACCCGGAGAAGACCTGGCACGGCGCCACAGGACGCGGGTTCGATTCCCGCCAGCTCCACCACAGCCCTCTCGATCAGGACCGCCCCGACGTCGTCGGGGCGGTCCTTCTCGTCTCCGGCGGCGGACTCGGTAGCGGTGGGGGACGTCGCGACCTCTCCTACCGCCCCTACGACTGGTCGACGGGACGGCTGGGCGCGGAACGGCGCCTGCACCTCGACGGAGGAGTCCTCGTCGAGCGTTGCTACGCGGCGCGGCTGCCCGTGGCGTGGGACTTCACGGTGTGGGTCGACGTCCCACCGGAGGTCTCCCTGGCTCGCGGGGTGGCGAGGAACCCTGCGCAGGCGGTCGTTTGGGCAGACCTCTGGTGCCCCCGCGAGGACGCCTACCTGGAGTCGCACCGACCGGACGTCCGCGCGGACGCGGTCGTGGACGGCACCGCCCCCTTCCGCTGAGGCGCGCGGTGGAGTCGGCCCCCTGCGCCTGCGTGTTGGACCCAGGGGGCCTGGGCCGAGAGGGTGGTGCACCGACCCCCCGCGGCCCTGCCCTCCTGTGCCCGGTCCCGTGCGCCGCATCCCCCCAGCGCCGCACGGACCTCGCCCACGTCGTACGCCGGACCACCCGGCCGCCGCTCGCTTGCCGGGTCGCGCATGCTGGGGCCCATGGGCCTGCACCTCGACCGCCACGACGTCCCGGGAGCACCGGCCGGCGTCGTGCTCATGCTGCACGGTGGGGCCGAGACGCCGGGCAGGATCCCGGTGACGGCGCTCTACCCGGGCTACCTGCGGGTGCGTCTGCTCCAGCGCTCGGTCCGCGGTGCCCTCGGGCGCGCGGGGCTGGCCACGTGGCTGGTCCGCAACGAGTGGACCAGCTGGGCCGCGCCGACCGCGGCCGGGGCCGGGGCGCCGGTGGCGGACGCCCTCGCCGGGCTCGAGGCCGTCCGGTCGGCGTACGGCGAGGTGCCGGTCGTGCTGGTCGGTCACTCGATGGGTGCGCGCACCGGGCTGCGGCTGGCCGACCACCCCCAGGTCGTCGGCCTGGTCGGTCTCGCGCCGTGGTTCCCCGACTCCGAGTCGGTCGACCCGCTGCGCGACCGGCACCTGGCCGTGGCCGTGAACGGCGCCGACACCGAGGTCAGCCCGCACGAGGCGCGCCTCTTCGTGGAGCGCGTCGGGGGCCTCGCCCGCAGCACGGACTTCCGACGCATCGGCGACCAGGGCCCGGGCCTGCTCGCCCACGGCATGGGGTTCCACCCGCGACGGTGGAACGACTTCGTGGTCGAGCACGCGACGCGGATGATCGGCGACGCGCGGGGCTGACGCCAGCCGCGGAAGCCCCGCCACCGGGGCCCGCGGTCGGGCAGGCTGACCCTGTGACCACGCCAGTGCCCCGCCCGGACCGAGCCACCAGTGCCTTCCGGCGCACGACGGGCCGGCGCACGACGGGCCGGCGCACGACGGGCCGGCTCGCCCGGGTGCTGACCGTCGCCGTCGTGGTGCTCGCGGCCACCGCGGCGGGCTCCGCCGGCGTCGCGAGGGCCGAGGCTGTCGGGAGGCCGCGACTGCCCCGCGTGGTCGACGCCCCCGGCACCTGGTCGAAGAACGCACCCCTCCGCGGTCCGGTGGCGGCGATCGGGATCGCGCTGCGCACCCGCCCGGTGGGCCTGCGCGGCCGACGCGAGCAGCCCGCGGCGTACGCCACCTCGGCGCGGGACGGTCGTTCGGTCTGGGTCCACCTGCCGGGCTACTCCGTCGAGCAGTCGGGGCTCGAGGGCGGCACCGCGGTGTCGCCCGACGGGCGGTGGCTGGGCTGGCGGCGCGTGCGGTCGAGCGGTGGTGCCGTGGAGCGGGAGCGCGCGGAGGGCTGGTCGGTGATGGACACCTCCACCGGGCGCGTGCGCCGCATCGACGTGCCCGACGGGAGCGCGTTCTCGCCCGTCGCCGACCTGGCCTTCTCCGGCGACTCCCGCTACCTGCTCACCACCTTCGAGCCGCCGGAGCGCGTGGGTGACCGCGGTCTCCGCGGGCACCACGCCTTCGTGGCCTGGGACGTCCGCGACGGCTCCTCGCACGTGCTGGAGCAGCCGGGACACTACTTCCTGCCTGACCTCGGGTCCGCTCCGAGCGGGGTGGTCTGGTCCCGCGGCCGCCAGGTGTTCCGCGAGGACCCGGCGACCGGCGCTCGGTCCGTGACCACCCTGACCCACCCCGTGGTCACGGCGTCGTGGGCGCCGCACGACGCCGCCTTCGCCTACATCGGGTTCTCGGGCGGCCGGGCCGCCTCGCCCTGGAGGTTGTACGCCGGTCGGACACCCGGCGAGGCGCGAGACCGGCCGATCCGTCTGCGGGGCCCGCGGGACCCGTCCCAGATCCTGGGGTGGCGCGACCGCACCCACGTCGTGGTCGGCAGCTACCAGAGCACCGTGCGTGTGGTCGACGTCGTGACGGGACGGCAGCAGGACCTCCGCGTTCTCGGCAGCGGTGACCAGCTGGACCAGCCACTGCTCGCCGCGGACCTGTGGGCGCGCCCCAGGTCGACCCCCGTCGCGCCGACCGGGACCACGGACCCGCGGGCACCCCTGTGGTGGGCGGCCGGAGGGGTCGTCGTCGCCGGTCTCGGCGTCCTCCTGGTCCGGTGGCGTCGGCGGCGCCCCGTCTGAGGTCGCCAGCGCCCCCGCGACCTCAGAGGCCCGGCTCGGCCCGGGCCGCCCGCGGTCAGCCCAGGTGGGCCGGGAGCGCGGCGTACCCGCGCAGGATCCGGGTCTCGCGACGCCGTGCGCCCTCGGCGAGGTGCAGGTCGGGGAAGCGCTCGAAGATGCCGCGCAGGCCGACCTCACCCTCCATCCGCGCGAGCGCGGCGCCGAGGCAGTAGTGCCGGCCCGAGGAGAACGACACGTGCTGGTCGGCGTTCTCACGGGCGACGTCGAAGCGGTCGGGATCGGTGAAGACGCCGGGGTCGCGGTTGGCGCCGGCCAGCAAGGTGGTGACGACCGCTCCGCGGGGCACGCGTACGCCGGAGAACTCGGTGTCGGCGACCACGGTGCGCCCCGTCAGCAGCACGGGCGGGTCGAAGCGGAGCACCTCGTCGACGGCGTTGGGCCACAGCTCGGGGCGCTCGCGCAGCAGGGCCAGCTGGTCGGGGTGCTGGTCCAGCAGGGCGATCCCGTTGCCGAGCAGGTTGACGGTGGTCTCGAAGCCGGCCGCGAGGACCAGCCCGGCGGTGGCCATCAGCTCGGCCTCGGTCAGCCCGACGCCGCGGTCGTCGCGGGCGGTGACCAGCTGGCTGAGCAGGTCGTCGCCCGGGTGGGCGCTGACGCTGCGCAGGTGACCGCGCAACCAGGTCTCGAACTCCGCCAGCGACGCCTCGGTGCGCCGGAAGCTCGACCAGCCCAGGCCGAGGTCGAGGCTGGGGGCCGCGCCCTCGCCGAAGGAGAGCACGCGGTGGCGGTCGCTCTCGGGCACGCCGAGGATCTCCGCGATCACGGTCACCGGGAGCTGGGCGCAGTAGCGCTCGACCAGCTCGACGGGCCCGGACGTCGCGGAGGAGGACAGGTCGTCGAGCAGCTGCTGCGCGATCTGCTCGGTGCGCTCGCACAGGCCCTGGACCGCCTTGACGCTGAACACCCGGGTGACCAGCCGGCGGTAGCGGGTGTGGTCCGGGGGTTCGGTGACCAGCAGCGACGGGGGCGTCAGCGGCCCGATCGGTGCCTGGTCGAAGGCCCAGGTGCTGAGCCGGGCCAGCGGGCCCGAGGCGGAGCCGAAGTCGACCCCGGCCCGCACGTCGTTGCTGGTCAGCACCTCCTTGACCACCGGCTGGGAGGCGGTGACGAAGGCGAACTTGGAGCGGTGCAGCGGCCCGTCGGCCCGGATCTCCTCGAACAGCTCCAACGGCGCGCCCTCGCTGGTGCTGGTGGCCATGATCAGCCGTCCGTGCAGGTCGCCCCGCTTGGCCGAGCCGCGGATCGCCATCCGGGGCAGGGCGTGGCCCAGGCTCCAGCGGACGGCGGCCGAGGCGTGGCCCCGGACGTCGAGGGCGCCGTGGACGCCGTGGACGGCCGACCGGGCCGTGGCGGTGACCTGGGACTGGAGGCTCATGGGACGCGGCTCCTCACCGTGGAGTTGGATACCGCTCGGTATCCGATACTTTCCGGTATCCTAGACCCGTGTCGACGACGGATCCAGTGGTCCCGCGGGCTGGGCAGCGCCGGCGCCCCTCGCGCGAGGAGGTGCGCCAGTCCCTGCTGGACGCCGCCGCGCGGGTCTTCGCCCGGCAGGGCATCGACGCGGCCAGCGTGGACGACGTGGCCGCGGACGCGGGCTTCACCAAGGGGGCCGTCTACAGCAACTTCGGCAGCAAGGACGCGCTCGTGGCGGCCCTGGTCGAGGACCGCGTGTCGGCGTACCTGGAGCTGGGTCTCGAGGCGGTCGCCGACCCCGCTCTCTCCCTGACCGAGCGCGCCCACGCCCTGGGTGACCGGCTCACCCGGGCCGGGGACGAGCAGCGCGACTGGCACCTGCTCTTCCTCGAGCTGTGGCAGCGGGCGGTGCGCAGCGGCAGCCTGGACGGGGTCTTCCTCGAGCGCCGGCGCGAGCTGCACGCCGCGGTCACCCTGGCGATCGAGGGCCACCTGGCCGAGACCCGCTCAGGTGGTACGCCGGGTGCGGGGGGCGGGCAGCCGGCGTCGACCTTCGCCCCGGCCGAGCTGGCGACCCTGCTGATGGGGCTGGCCAACGGGTTCGCCCTCGAGCGGCTGGTGGATCCGGCGAGCGTGCCCGACGACCTGTTCGGGCGGGTGCTGGCCACGGTGATGGCCGGCTGATCCGCGCCGGTCCGTCCACACGCCGGGATTCGTCCCCCGGCTCCTCCTGCGCGTTATGCTGGCCGAGCACCTGTCACCGAGCCCGCGCTCGTCGAGCGTCCGGGCACCCGGGTCGTCAGGTGGGGCGACGTCGCACCAGCCGATCGACGCCCCCGTCTCACCCGGCCACGCCGCCCCGTCCCGGGGTGGACGGGCCGCCCCCCACCTGCCGTCGGCTGCTCGCCCGGCGGAGAGTCAGAGGAGGAGCTGCGTTGGCTCGTCGCGAACGCCGTCGCACCGGGAACGCCCCCCGGACCGCCCCGCGCGGCAACGGCCAGCACCGCCGGGGTCGAGACCTGGACAACGAGGGCATCATCCCGGTCCTGGCCCGCGCCGTGCGCGAGGTCGAGACCGTGGCCCAGCGCGGCCCGGTCAAGCACGTCGCCCGGGTGAAGTTCCAGGTCGTGGCCCTGCTCGTGCGCGAGGAGCGGGCCCGCCTCAAGGTCGCGACCGGGATCTCGGAGTCCCAGCGCGCCGAGCAGCTCAAGCGGCTCGACGGCATCGCCACGATCCTGGCCAAGACCACCGCGCGCGACACCACGCTGCTGGCGCTGCTGGCCGAGGACGCCGTGGTGGGCGACGCGGCCAAGGCGATGAAGCGCGAGATGGTCGCCTCCGCCGGGCTCGAGGCCCCCGAGGAGGTCGAGGAGGAGGACGTCGAGGACGACCACGACGCCGCCCACGACCGCCGGGTGCTGCCCGCCTCGGTCGTGGCACGCCAGCTCGCCAACCCCTTCCTGGTGCCCGACTTCTCCAACGTGGACCGCGAGGTGCAGCCGCGACTGCTGGCCACCTGGGAGCTGCTCGGCCCGCTGTTCCGCTCCTTCGAGGAGGTCACCAGCGGTGCGACCTCCTGCATGGAGCTGCCCGAGCCGACCTCGCTGCGCGCGCCCGGCGGCCACGAGCTGATGCGTCACCAGGCCCAGGTCGTGGAGGCGGCCCGCGAGGGGCACCGCACCTTCCTGCTGGCCGACGAGCCGGGCCTGGGCAAGACCGCGCAGGCGCTGCTGGCCGCCCAGGCCGCGCACGCCTTCCCGCTGCTCGTCGTGGTGCCCAACGTGGTGAAGACCAACTGGGCCCGCGAGGCCGGCATCTGGACGCCGCGCCACCCCGCCACGGTCATCCACGGCGACGGCCTCGACATCGACGGCTTCGCCGACATCGTGATCGTCAACTACGAGGTGCTCGACCGCCACGTCGGCTGGTTGGGCGACCTCGGCTTCCGCGGGATGGTCGTCGACGAGGCGCACTTCATCAAGAACAAGACCTCCCAGCGCTCCCAGCACGTGCTCCAGCTCGCCGACCGCGTCCGCGCCCGTGTCGGCAGCCCGCTGATGATGGCCCTGACCGGCACGCCGCTGATCAACGACATCGAGGACTTCCGCGCCATCTGGCAGTTCCTGGGCTGGATCGACGAGAAGAAGCCCCGCGCGGAGCTGATGGAGTCCCTCGAGGACAACGGCCTGACCCCGGCCGACCGCGGCTTCTACCGCGCGGCCCGCGAGAGCGTGATCGACCTGGGCATCGTGCGTCGGCGCAAGGTCGACGTCGCCTCTGACATCCCGGCCCGTCGCGTCGCCGACATCCCGGTCGAGCTCGACGCCGACGTCGCCCGCTCGATCCGCGAGGCCGAGCGCGAGCTGGCCCGTCGGATGGTGCAGCGCTACGAGAGCGCCCTGGCCACCCGCTCGGCCGGCGTCACGGTCGAGGGCATCGACCACGAGCTCGTGCGCCGCGTGGCGACCTGGGAGCGCGAGGACACCTCGACGACCGGCGGCAGCGAGGAGAACGTCTTCCAGATGATGCGGCGCATCGGCCAGGCCAAGGCCGGGCTCGCCGCCGACTACGCCGCCCAGCTGGCCCGCAACGTGGGCAAGGTCGTCTTCTTCGCCAAGCACATCGACGTCATGGACGTCGCGGAGGAGACCTTCGCCAGGCGGGGGCTGCGCTACTCCTCCATCCGCGGCGACCAGACGCCCAAGTCGCGCGAGGCCAACATCGAGGCCTTCCTGCACGACCCCGACGTCGCCGTGGTGGTCTGCTCGCTCACCGCCGCGGGCGTCGGCCTGAACCTGCAGGTCGCCTCCAACGTGGTGCTGGCCGAGCTGTCCTGGACCGATGCCGAGCAGACCCAGGCGATCGACCGGATCCACCGCATCGGCCAGGAGCAGCCGGTCACCGCGTGGCGGATCATCGCCGCGCAGACGATCGACACCAAGATCGCCGAGCTGATCGACTCCAAGGCGGCCCTGGCCGCGCGGGCGCTCGACGGCTCCGACGCGGAGGTGTCGTCCTCGGCCGACATCCAGCTCGAGGCCCTGGTGGCGCTGCTCACCGAGGCGCTCACCGAGGACACCCCGGCGTCCGCCCTGGTCGTGGGTCTCTAGCCGCTCGCGCCCCCGGACTCGTGGACCAGGCGGTCGAGCACGGCCCGCAGGGGTGACCAGCGCTCACGACCGCGACGGGTGACGGCGTACGCCGTGAGCACGACGCCGGGCCCGGGCAGCGGCAGCACGCGTACGCCGGGGCGCGGCACGGTGTCGCGCGGGAGCAGGCCGATCCCCAGGCCGGCCACGACCAGCTCCTGCACCAGGTCGAGGCTGTCGATGGAGTGGGCGAACCACGGCTCGAAGCCGACCATCGCGGCCAGGGTGCGCACGGCCTCCTCGTCGGCGGTGTTGCGCGAGTTCACGATCCACGGCCGCTGCCCCCAGGCCGCCAGGTCGGTCGCCGACGTGCCGGGGTCGAGCTCGGCCTCCGGCACGCCCAGGCCCCACTCGGTGCGCCACAGCGGCTCGCGGACCAGCAGCGGACCCGGAGGAGCGGGGGCGAGGTCGTAGTCGTAGGTCAGGGCCAGGTCGAGGTCGTCGTCGGCCAGGCGTCGCACGGCCTCGAGCGGCTCGTACTCGCTGACCAGCACCTCGATCGCCGGGTGGGTCTCGCGCAGGCCCGCCACCACCGGCAGCAGCGAGCGTCGTACGCCGGTCGCGAACCCGCCGACGCGCACCGTCCCGGCCGGCTCGGCTTCGGGATCCAGGTCGCGCTCGGCCGCCTCGACGGCCGCCAGGATCTCGACGGCGTGCTCGGCCAGCCGCCGCCCCGCCGGGGTGAGCCGGACGCCACGGCCCTCGCGCTCCACCAGCTCGGCCCCGGTCTCGCGGGCCAGGGCCGCGATCTGCTGGGAGACCGTGGAGGTGGTCAGGGCGTGGGTGTCGGCGACCTCGCGCATCGAGCCCAGGCGCGACAGCTCGAGCAGCAGGTGGAGGCGTCGGGTGTCCATGCCCCCATCATCCACGATTCGTGAACGGATGATTCGTCATCTTCACGTGGACGCCGATGGTTGTCGGTCGTCTACTAGACCCATGAGCGCGTCCACCTTCCTCACCTCCCGCGCGGCCACGCGGGGCAACCCGGCCCGCGACGGGATGGCCATGGCCGTCACCTCCATGCTCTGCGTGCAGGTCGGGCTGGCCCTGTCGATCGGCCTCTTCGACCGGCTGGGCCCCGAGGGTGCCGGCTGGGTGCGGCTGGTCTGGGCCGGCGTGCTGATGCTGGCGCTGGGCCGTCCCTGGCGCCTGCGGCTGTCGCGCCGGGCGCTGGCCGCCGCCACGGGGCTCGGGGTCGGCATCGCCGGGCTCAGCCTGCTGTTCATGGCCGCCGTGGCCCGACTCCCGCTCGGCACCGCCAGCGCCGTGGAGTTCCTCGGCCCGCTGTCCATCGCCGTGCTGCACGGCCGTGGTCGCCACCGGTTCACCTGGCCGCTGCTGGCCGGGGCCGGCGTGGTCCTGCTCACCCGGCCCTGGACCGGCGAGGCCGACCCGGTCGGGCTGGCGTTCGCCCTGGCCGCGGCGGTCTGCTGGGCGGCGTACATCGTGCTCTCCCAGCGGGTGGGCGACGAGATCGCCGGCATCCGCGGCCTGGCCGTCGCGATGCCGGTCGCGGCCGTGGTGGCCACCGTCGCCGTCGGCCCGGCGAGCCTGGAGCGGATGACCCCCGACCTGTGGCTGGTCGGCCTGGCCCTGGCCGTCCTGATGCCGGTCGTCCCGTTCGCCCTGGAGATGCTCGCCCTCCAGCGGCTGACCACGGCCGCCTTCGGGACCCTGATGAGCCTGGAGCCCGCGGTGGCGCTGCTCGTCGGTGCGCTGCTGCTGGGCCAGGTGCCCGGACCGGTCGCGGTGCTCGGGATGGTCCTCGTGGTGGCGGCCGGCATCGGCGCCGAGCGGGGCGGTGGCCGCCCGGACCCCGTCGATCCCGCCGGTCCGGGGGACCTCGTGCCCGAGGCGCCGGAGACCCTGCCCGGGCCCGCGGACCTGGTGCGCGCCTGCTGAGAACGCGCGCGTGAGGTGGGGCCTGCCGGGTACACATGGCCCATGGCACTTCGACACACCGCGCCCCGTGACGACATCGACGAGGCCGACCTGCGCGTCGAGCGTCGCAAGCACGCCGCCGCCGGCGTGACCGCCGTGGCGGTCTCCATGCGACGCACGATCGAGAACATGGGCTTCTCCCGCACGGCCCGCACCCTGCTCAAGCTCAACCAGGCCGAGGGCTTCGACTGCCAGGGGTGCGCCTGGCCCGACCCCGACCCGAGCGACCGCAAGGTGGCGGAGTTCTGCGAGAACGGCGCCAAGGCCGTGGCCGAGGAGGCCACCCGCACCCACGTCCACCGCAGCTTCTTCGAGCAGCACCCGATCGCGGAGCTGGCGAAGCACACCGACTACTGGCTGGGCCAGCAGGGCCGGATCATGCACCCGATGGTGCGCAGGGCCGGCGGCACGCACTACGAGCCGATCTCCTGGCCCGACGCGTTCGAGCTGATCGGCTCCCACCTGCGCGGGCTGGCCGACCCCGACGAGGCGATCTTCTACACCTCCGGCAAGGCCAGCAACGAGGCGGCGTACACCTACCAGCTGCTCGCCCGCGCCTACGGCACGAACAACCTGCCCGACTGCTCGAACATGTGCCACGAGTCGACCTCGGTCGCCCTGGCCGAGACGATCGGCATCGGCAAGGGGTCGGTCAGCCTCGAGGACGTGCACACCGCCGAGCTGATCGTGATCAGCGGCCAGAACCCCGGCACCAACCACCCGCGGATGCTCACCGCGCTCGAGGTGGCCAAGGGCAACGGCGCCAAGATCCTCTCGATCAACCCGCTGCCCGAGGCCGGGCTGATGCGGTTCAAGAACCCCCAGAACGTCCGCGGCGTCGTCGCCGACGGCACCGGCCTGTCCGACCTGCACCTGGCCGTCGGCATCAACGGCGACCTCGCCCTGTGGCAGGGGATCGCCTCGCTGATCCTGGCCGCCGAGGAGGCCGCCGGCAACGACGGCAGCGTGCTGGACCGCGACTTCATCGAGCGCAGCACCGTGGGCTTCGAGGAGTGGGCCGCCGAGATCCGCACCGTCGACTGGGACGCCATCGAGAAGGCCACCACCCTGACCCGCGCCCAGATCGGCGAGGCCGCCGACATGCTGCTGGCCTCGAAGGCGACCGTGCACTGCTGGGCGATGGGGATCACCCAGCACCGCAACTCCGTGGGCACCATCAAGGAGTTCGTCAACGTCGCCCTGATGCAGGGCAACATCGGCAAGCCCGGCGCCGGCCTGTGCCCCGTGCGCGGCCACTCCAACGTCCAGGGCGACCGCACCATGGGCATCTGGGAGAAGGTCCCCGACCACTTCATCGACGCCCTCGAGGGGGAGTACTCCTTCACCCTCAAGCGCGAGCACGGCCTCGACACCGTCGACTCCATCCGGGCGCTGCGCGACGGCAAGGCCAAGGTGTTCGTCTCCCTCGGCGGCAACTTCGTCTCCGCCGCCCCCGACACCGTGGTCACCGAGGCCGCGATGGAGAAGGCCGAGCTGACGGTGGCGATCTCCACCAAGCTCAACCGCACCCACGTCCGACCCGGCACCACCGCGCTGATCCTCCCGGCGCTGGGGCGCAGCGAGAAGGACATGACCGGCGGCGTCGACCAGCGCGTCACCGTCGAGGACTCGATGTCGGCCGTGCACGCCTCGCGCGGTCCGCTCAAGCCAGCCGGGCCGCACCTGCGCTCGGAGGTCGACATCATCTGCTCGATCGCCGAGGCCACCCTGGGCACCGACGGTCCGGTGCCGTGGGCGTCGTACCGCGCCGACTACGCCAACATCCGCCACGCGGTCTCCCGCGTCGTCCCAGGCTGCGAGGCCTACGACGAGAAGGTGCAGCGCCCCGGGGGCTTCGTGCTCCCGCACCCGCCGCGCGACACCCGCACCTTCCCCACCAAGGAGGAGAAGGCGGTCTTCACCGCCGTCCCGATGAGCGTGCTCCAGGTGCCCGAGGGGCGCCTGGCGCTGCAGACCCTGCGCAGCCACGACCAGTTCAACACCACGATCTACGGCCTCTCCGACCGCTACCGCGGCATCGAGGGCGGTCGCCGCGTGATCTTCCTGCACCGCGACGACATCCGTGACCTCGGCTTCTCCAACGGCGACCTCGTGGACATCATCAGCGAGTGGGAGGACGGCACCGAGCGCACGGTGCCGTCGTTCCGGATCGTCGAGTACGACACCCCCCGCGGCTCCGCGGCGTCGTACTACCCCGAGGCCAGCCCGTTGGTGCCGCTCGACTCCTCGGCCGAGGGCAGCAACTGCCCGACCTCCAAGGGCGTCATCGTCCGGCTCGAGAGGGCCACCCGGAGCAGCGCCGGGTCCGACGGCAACGGCGACCCGGTGGGCTCCGACGCGGGGCACGTGTCCGACGTGCAGCCCGACCAGCTCAGCTGAGCGGGTCCGCGCCCGTGACCCCGGCCTCTCCTGTCGCGAAGCCCTGCGTGTTCTGCGCGGTGGCGGCGGGGGAGGCCGAGGCGTCGGTGGCGTGGTCCGACGACGACTTCGTGGCCTTCCTCGACGTCCGCCCGCTCTTCAAGGGCCACGTCCTGCTCGTCCCGCGCGAGCACGTCGTGACGCTGCCCGAGCTGCCCGACCGGCTACGCGACCCGTTCCTGGCGGCCGCGCAGCGCCTGGCCACCGCCATGGTGGAGGGGCTCGGTGCGCAGGGCTCCTTCGTGGCGATGAACAACACCGTCTCCCAGTCGGTGCCGCACCTGCACTGCCACGTCGTGCCCCGCACGAAGGGCGACGGGCTCCGCGGCTTCTTCTGGCCCCGCACGACGTACGCCGACACCGCCGACCGGGACTCCTGGGCCGAGCGGATCGCGGCCGCACTACAGTGACCGGCGAGTAACCACAGCTTTCGAGCAACCGACAAGGCTTCGAGGAAGGACTGACCTGATGGGTCGTTTCGACGGACGGGTAGCAATCGTCACGGGCTCCGCGCGAGGGATCGGCGCCGCCATCGCCAAGCGCTTCGCCGACGAGGGGGCCGCCGTCGCGGTGCTCGACCTCGACGAGGAGCTGGCCTCCGCCACGGCCGCCGGTCTCGGTGGCGAGGCGAAGGCGATCGGCGTGGGCTGCAACGTCTCCGACGGCGCCTCGGTCGAGGCCGCGGTCGCGCGCGTGATCGAGGAGCTGGGCGGGGTGCACATCCTGGTCAACAACGCCGGCATCACCCGCGACAACCTGCTGTTCAAGATGTCCGAGGAGGACTGGGACTCGGTCATGGGGGTCCACCTCAAGGGTGCGTTCTTGATGACCAAGGCCGTCCAGAAGACCTTCGTGGACCAGAAGTACGGCAAGATCGTCGGGCTCTCGAGCGTCTCGGCCAACGGCAACCGCGGCCAGGCCAACTACTCCGCGGCCAAGGCGGGCGTGCAGGGCTTCACCCGCACCCTGGCCCTGGAGCTGGGCAAGTTCGGCGTCAACGCCAACGCGATCGCGCCGGGCTTCATCGCCACCGAGATGACCGACGACACCGCGCGCCGGGTCGGGATGAGCGTCGAGGACTTCCGCGCGGCCGCGGCCGACCGCAACCCGGTCAAGCGCGTCGGCTTCCCCGAGGACATCGCGGCTGCCGCGGCGTTCCTGTGCTCCGACGAGGCGTCGTACATCACCGGCCAGACGCTGTACGTCGACGGTGGCGCCAAGATCTGATCGACCGGATCCGATCCGCACACCTCCACCTGCGCGACACGGCGGGCCTGCCCTCCTGGGCGGGCCCGCCTTGGCATGCTGACGCCCATGCACGAGTCCCTTTCGACCGCCCGACGGGCGCGAGCGGCCGCGGCGATCGCGGCGGCGACGATCTGCTCGCTGACCCTCGCGGCGTGCGGTGGCGGAACCACGACCACGGTCCGCAAGCCCGACTCCCAGCCGGTCACGGGCGGGGCGAAGCTCGCGGCGCTGTGGCCGCTGACCGGGGAGCCCGTGCGCGGCTCGACGCCCGACCGGCCGGTGCTGGTCACCAAGATCGACAACACCGCCCGCAGCGCCCCCCAGGTCGGGCTCGGCAAGGCCGACCTGATCACCGAGGAGCTCGTGGAGGGCGGGGCCACCCGGCTCGCGGTGTTCTTCTACCAGCAGCTCCCGTCGGTGGCCGGTCCCGTGCGCTCGATGCGGGCCTCCGACATCGGCATCGTGTCCCCGGCCCACGCCGTGGTGGTCTCCAGCGGGGCCGCGCCGGCGACCCTGGCCCGCCTGCGTGCGGCCGGCGTGCCCTTCTTCGACGACGAGATCGCGCCCTCGTCGTACTACCGCGACACGGCCCGCACGATCCCCTACAACCTGATGGTCCGGCCCCCCTCGATCGCGGCCCGCTCGCGGGCCAGGGCCGTGGTGCCCGCCAGCTACCTGCCGTGGGGCAGCGAGAAGAGCTGGCCGGGCGGGCCCAGGGCCACCCGGCTCGACGCGGTGTTCAGCCCCGACCACACCACCAGCTGGCGCTGGAACGGTCGCAGGTACGTCAACGACAACACCTTCGCCGCCCCCGGCGACCGGTTCCAGCCCGACACGGTGATCGTCGTCCGGGTCCGCGAGGGTGACGCGGGTTACCTCGACCCGGCGGGCAACCGGGTGCCCGAGACCCTGTGGACCGGGCGCGGCGCCGTGATGGTGCTCCACCGTGGCCAGGTCGTGCGCGGCACCTGGACCAAGACCTCGCGCACCGCGCCCGTGAAGTTCCGCACCGCCGCCGGGCCCCTGGAGATCCCGGCCGGCCACGTGTGGGTCGAGCTGGTCCCGGTGGACTCCGCCGGCGGACGGGTCGCCCTGACCCGGTGAGCACCGGCCGGCCCCCGGAGCCGCCGTGAGCCGCCGGGAGTCGGGGGAGGGGGAGCCTGGTCAGGGAGCGGTCGGCAGGTCGGGGTCGGTGAGCCCCACGCCCTGCTCGGCCAGGGTGCGCAGCCCCAGCAGGATGAACCCGATGGCGGCCTCGATGCGGGCCACGGCCAGCGCGGGGTCCTCGGCCGCTGACACGCTCTGGCCGGCGGCGCTCATCGCGCCGAAGAAGATCCGGCTGAAGGTCGCCCTCATCGGCTCGTCCAGGGTCGAGGTGGAGGCCTCGAGGACCGAGCCGACCACCTCCTGCACGATGCCGTACGCCGAGCGCTCCTCCTGCTCGCGGAAGCGCTCGTGGCCCAGCACGGCCGGGCCGTCGTGCATGACCACCTGCTGGTAGGCGGGCTCCTGGACCACGGCGAGGAACGCCCGGAGCGCGGCCTGCGCCTTGAGCCAGGGGTCGTCGTGGGTGCGGGCCACCGCCGCGATCCGCGCGGCGGCGTCGTCCTGCACCGCGGTGAAGACCGCGTCGAAGACGGCCTGCTTGCCGCTGAAGTGGTGGTAGAGCGCGCCCTTGGTGACGTCGGCGCCGGCGGTGATCTGGTCGAGGCTGGTCGCCCGGAAGCCGTGCTCGGTGAACAGCTGCGTCGCCACCTCGAGCAGCGTCCCCTTGGTGGCGGCCGAGAACCGAGCCCGGCGCCCGCTGCCCGGGACCTTGGGCACCTTGGGCAGCGACGGCAGCAGCCGCTCCGCCTGCTTCCGTCCGGTCATCGGGTCAGCGTAGTGCTGCGCGTCACTGCGCTGTGGGTGACGTCACCAGCCAGGTGCGGGATCGGACGTACCGGACGGCATACCATGGGTACGTACCTCCAGTACGTGAACCTTCAAGAAAGGTGCGATCATGACCTGGAACCGCCTCCACCGCCGCAGCGACGTCCTCCGCGCGGTCGTGGACACCCTCGACACCCGCGCCGGTGACCCCGGACAGGCCGTCGAGACGCTGCCCTGGGACCTGCCCGGGGTGGCCGAGAACTTCACCGACGAGAGCGACCTCGTGGGCGCGCTGCTGCTGCGCTGGCACGCCCGTCTGGGCGCCAACCTCGACCGCGCGCTCTCCCGCGAGCCGCTGGACCTGCCCGCCGCCGTCGTGGCGGCCTGGGCCCGGACCGCCGCGGAGCAGCCCGGCATCCGTCGGGCCGTTGACGAGTGCCTGGTCGACCCGCTGACCGCCGCGCTGGAGCACACCGTGCTCCGGGCCCGCGACCGCGAGCGCGCCCGTCTGGCCGCCGCCGCGGGGCTGGCGCCCGAGCGTCACCCGCGTGCCGTCGCGCTGGGCGAGGACCTGGAGGCACGGGCCCGCGAGCTCGCCGCCCTGCCGGTCCGGCCGCCCGTCGCCCCGCACCCCGACCCGGCGACCCGCGTCGCCGCGGTCACCCCCCGCACCACCACCCCCACCACTGCCCTCCCCACCACCCAGGAGACCTCCGTGCTGCGCAAGAAGAGCAAGTCCACGACCACCCCGACCACCTCGATCAGCACGACCGCGCCCGGCGCGGACGACCAGCACGTCGAGACCAACGAGTCCTTCGTGCGCCGGCTGAAGGCGGCCCTCGCCGCCGCCTGACCGGCACCCTCCCGCAGCCCGCGTCCGCCCACCGTCGGCGGACGTCGGCGCGGCCCCCGACGGCGAGACCCCAGGCGCCGGGTGCGGCCTCCCTCCGCATCCCTCCCTCCCACCGGCCCTGGGGTCTCGTCCTTCCCGCCCGGACACGCGCGGGCCGAGCCCGGCACCACCGGGGACGAGACCCTCGCCGGACCAGCGCGGAGCTCCCACCGGAGCCGTCCGGACGGCGGTCGGGACGCGCTCGGCGCGACGGTCGTGTCACGGCCAGCGGTTAGGATGCTCGGCGTGAGCAGCGGACAGACAGCGGGATTCGGGACCGGTGTCCTCGAGGACACCCGCCTCGACGAGCAGCAGCAGACGACCGACAACGGCGACCACGAGCGGTTCTCGCACTACGTGCCGAAGGACAAGCTCATGGACGCCATGATCAACGGCACGCCGGTGGTCGCGCTGTGCGGCAAGGTCTGGATCCCCAGCCGCGACCCGCAGAAGTTCCCGGTCTGCCCGGACTGCAAGGAGATCTGGGAGAGCATGCAGGCGGGGGACTCCGAGTGAGGCGCACCCGTCGCGCCGCGGTCACCGTGCTCGCCTCGGCGGCCGCCCTGGTCGCCGTCGCGCCCCTGGCCGCCACCGCCAGCACCGCCAGCGCCACCGCCCCCGTCGGCGCCGCGTCCTCGCGCGCCACCACCACCCTCGGCGCCGGTGCCGCCACGGCCGCGACCTGCCTGAGCTCCGTCGCGGCCGGTCAGGCCCCCGGTGGCGCCCGCCTCGCCGGCGAGCGCGTGAGCCCCCTCCGGGCCCGCCGCGAGGCGCCGGTCACCTCCTCGGACCTGGCGGCGCTCCCGGCCGCGCAGAGCCGTCCGGGCTTCGTGCGCCGCGAGGTGGCGCCCGCGCTGCCCGCCTCGGTCCGGATCCCGGTCTACGTGCACGTCATCAAGGGCACCCACCGCGGCGAGGGCAACCCCTTCGGCCCCAAGCGGGTCGCCAAGCTGCTGAGCATCCTCAACGGCGGCTTCGCCGGGAAGCAGAGCGTCGACAGCGCCCCCACCCGCTACAGCTTCGTGCTCAAGCGCACCGACTACACCAAGCGCGACGCGTGGTACCACGCCTACCTCAACGGTCCCCGCGACCAGCAGGCCAAGCGCGCGCTGCACCGCGGCGGCGCCGGCACGCTCAACCTCTACCTCAACGACGGCGGCTCGCCCGACGAGGGCGTCCTGGGCTGGTCGCGCTTCCCGTGGCAGTACGCCTCGAACCCGAAGCAGGACAACGTCAGCGTCAACATCTCGGCCACCCCGGGCGGCAGCGCGCGCGGCTACAACCTGGGCGACACCGTGATCCACGAGACCGGTCACTGGATGGGGCTGTTCCACACCTTCCAGGGCGGCTGCGGGGAGCAGGGCGACCTGGTCGCCGACACTCCCGCGGAGGCCGAGCCGAGCTTCTACTGCGAGACCACCCGCGACTCGTGCACGGCGCCCGGCCTCGACCCGGTGCACAACTTCATGGACTACTCCTACGACTCGTGCATGAACATGTTCACCCTCGGTCAGGTCAGCCGGATGGACGCCGCCTTCGAGAAGTACCGGTCCTAGCTCCTGTGACCGACGGTCTCTTCCCAACCGATCCGATCCCCGAGCCGACCCCGGCCCTCCCACCCGCCTACCCCGACCGTGCCGCCTGGGGCACCGCCACCCGCCTGCGCGCCTGGCAGCAGGCCGCGCTGACGGCGTACTTCGCGACCAACCCGCGCGACTTCCTCGCCGTCGCGACCCCCGGTGCGGGCAAGACCACCTTCGCGCTCACCGTGGCCAGCGAGCTGCTGGCGCGACGGGTGGTCGACAAGATCACCGTGATCGCCCCGACCGAGCACCTCAAGACCCAGTGGGCCGAGGCGGCGGCGCGGGTCGGCATCCCGCTCGACCCGAACTACTCCGCCAAGGGCCGCAGCAGCGGTGACTTCGTCGGCGTCGCCATGACGTACGCCGGGGTGGCCGCCAACCCGCTGGCCCACCGCATCCGCACCGAGCGCTCGAACACCCTGGTGATCCTCGACGAGGTCCACCACGCCGGCGACGCGCTGTCGTGGGGCGAGGCCGTGCGCGAGTCGTTCGAGCCCGCCCGTCGGCGCCTGGCGCTGACCGGCACGCCGTTCCGCTCCGACATCAACCCGATCCCGTTCGTCACCTACGCCCCCGACGCCGACGGGGTGCCGCGCTCGGCCGCGGACTTCACCTACGGCTACGCCCACGCGCTGGCCGACCACGTCGTGCGCCCGGTGCTGTTCATGGCCTACAGCGGCGAGATGCAGTGGCGCACCCGGGCCGGCGACGAGATCGCGGCCCGGCTGGGGGAGCCGCTCACCAAGGACATGACGGCCCAGGCGCTGCGCACGGCGCTGGACCCCAAGGGTGCGTGGATCCCCTCGGTGCTCGAGGCCGCGGACCGACGTCTCTCCGAGGTGCGTCGGCACGTGCCCGACGCGGGCGGTCTGGTGATCGCCACCGACCAGGACTCCGCCCGCGCCTACGCCAAGGTGCTCGCCGAGATCTCGGGGGAGAAGCCGACGGTCGTGCTCTCGGACGAGAAGGCCGGCTCGAAGAAGATCGCGGCCTTCACCGACGACGGCTCGCGCTGGATGGTCGCGGTGCGGATGGTCTCCGAGGGCGTCGACGTGCCGCGGCTGGCGGTCGGCGTCTACGCCACCACGATCTCGACCCCGCTGTTCTTCGCCCAGGCCGTGGGTCGCTTCGTGCGGGCCCGCAGGCGGGGCGAGACCGCCTCCATCTTCGTCCCGTCGGTGCCGATGCTGCTGGCGCACGCCTCGCAGATGGAGGTCGAGCGCGACCACGTGCTGGCCCGTGCGGTCTCCGAGGACGGCGACATGTTCGCCCCCGAGGACGCGCTGGTGGCCCAGGCCCAGCAGGCCGAATCCGCCTCGGGCGACCAGGACCTGGTGCCGTGGGAGGCGTTGGGGTCCGCGGCGACGTTCGACCGGGTGCTCTACGACGGTGCCGAGTTCGGCCACGAGGGCGAGGTGCACGTCGGGTCGGAGGAGGAGATGGACTTCCTCGGCATCCCCGGGCTCCTCGAGGCCGACCAGGTCCGCGACCTGCTGCGCCACCGCCAGAGCGAGCGGGCCCGGCGCCGGGTCCCGACGCCGGACGTGGTCGAGCACGCCCCCCGCGAGGTGGCCACCCACGAGCAGCTCGCCGTCATGCGGCGCGAGCTCAACGGGCTGGTCGCGGCGTGGTTCCACCGCACCGGCCAGCCGCACGGCGTCACCCACGCCGCGCTGCGCAAGGAGTGCGGCGGGCCGGCCGCGGCCGCGGCCACCGCCGACCAGCTCGGCAAGCGGATCGACCTGATCCGCGACTGGGCGACCCGCCGGACCGGGTAGCAGCGCGCCCGGTCGGCGGGGTCATCCTCAGGCCTGCGGCTCGAAGATGCCGCTGTAGGCGTTGAGGGCGGGCTGGCCGCCGAGGTGGGCGTAGAGCACGGTCGAGTCGGCGGGGATCTCGCGGCTGGTGACCAGGTCGACCAGGCCGGCCATCGACTTGCCCTCGTAGACGGGGTCGATGATCATCCCCTCCAGGCGCCCGCTGAGCCGGATCGCCTCGACGGTGGAGGCGACGGGCACGCCGTACAGGTCGCCGGCCCAGCCCTCGAGCACCGTGATCTCGTCCTCGCGCAGGTCGCGGCCGAGCTCGATCAGCTCGGCGGTGTGGCGGGCGATCCGGGCCACCTGGGCGCGGGTCTTGACCAGCGTGGCGGAGGCGTCGATGCCCAGGACGCGCCGGCGACGGCCGGTGAGGTCCTCCAGGGCGGCGAAGCCGGCGATCATGCCGGCGTGGGTCGACCCGGTCACCGTGCAGACGACGACGGTGTCGAAGAAGACGCCGAGCTGCTCCTCCTGCTCGGCGACCTCGAAGGCCCAGTTGGCGAAGCCGAGCCCGCCGAGGGGGTGATCCGAGGCGCCGGCCGGGATGGCGTACGGCGTGCCCCCCGCGGCCTCGACCTCCGCGATCGCCTCCTCCCAGGAGGGCCGGATGCCGATGTCGAAGCCGTGGGCGTCCAGGCGCACGTCGGCGCCCATGATCCGCGAGAGCAGGATGTTGCCGACGCGGTCGTTGCCGGGGTCCTCCCAGTCGACCCACTTCTCCTGCACCAGCCGGCACGCGAGCCCGAGGTGGGCGGCGACGGCGGCGACCTGGCGGGTGTGGTTGGACTGGAAGCCGCCGATCGAGACCAGCGTGTCCGCGCCGGAGGCGAGCACGTCGGGGACGATGTACTCCAGCTTGCGGGTCTTGTTGCCGCCGTAGGCCAGCCCGCTGTTGACGTCCTCGCGCTTGGCCCAGACCTCCGCGCCGCCGAGGTGGGCGGTGAGGCGGTCCAGCCGGTGCACCGGGCTGGGGCCGAAGGTCAGCGGGTGGCGGGGGAACTCGTGCAGCTTCACGTGGGGTCCTCGGGGGTGTCGGGTGCGGGTGGGTCCAGGTGGATCAGGTGGCCGAGCGCCTGCCAGGTGCGCAGCTCGACGGCCTCGGCGTCCTCGGCGCGACCGGCGGCGCAGTGGGCGACCAGCTCGTCGTGCAGCGCGAGCGAGCCACGGCCGGCCAGGGAGCCGAAGCGCAGCCGCTCGAGGCGGCGTACGACGGGGGTGTACTGCTCCAGGACCGCCGCGACCGCGCGGTTGCCCGAGGCGCGCACCGGCACGCCGTGCAACCGGTCGTCGGCGGCCAGGGCCGCGTCGACGTCACCGCGGTGCAGCGCGTCGGCGAAGTCGTCGGCGCACGCGCGCATCTCCGCCAGGTCGCCCGGCCCGAGTCGGGGGCAGGCCTCGCGCACGGCGAGGGCGTGCATGGCCGCGACCACCGACTGCGCCTCGGCCACCGACCGGTCCTCCAGCGTCGCCACCGTCGTGGACCGACCGGGCGTGGTGTGCACCAGCCCGGCCTGCTCCAGGCGCAGCAGGGCCTCGCGCACCGGGGTGCGGCTGACGCCCAGCCACGCGGCCAGCTCCTGGTCGCGCAGCTGCGTCCCCGGGGCCAGCGTCCCGTCGACCACGGCCTCGCGCAGCCGCTCGAGCACGTCGTCGCGCAGCAGACGACGGGTCAGCGGCTCGCAGTGGGGGAGCTTCATGCATGCAATATATCGCAGGTGCTGCAGGTCGTGTCGGGCTCGCTCCGCAGGCCGTGCCCGGAACGAGCTCGACCCCGGCCGCCGGGGCCGGGGTCGAGCTGCGAGCGGTGCTCAGGCGAGGGTCACCAGGGGGTGTAGCGAGCGAGGTCGAGGGCCCGGGACTTCACGAACGGGTCGGACTGCATGTACAGCCACGGGCGGCCGAACCACAGGTAGCCGTCGACGTTCGTCGCCGCGCGGGCCTGGCGCGTGGCCGACATGCCCCACTTGGGGTTGGCCACGTCGGTGGTGGGCGGGATCCCCAGGGCGACGCAGACCCGCTCGACGAAGCTCTGGCACACCTTGGCGTTGTCGCGGCTGCCGCCACCCCGGGCCTGGTTGAACTCGAAGCCCCGGCCGTTGGAGGAGGTGCTGATCACGAAGTGCTTGCCGGAGACGCCGCGCTTGGCCAGCTCGGCCACGACCTGGGTGCCGAAGTCGATGTCGTCCTCGACCCGGCCGTAGTGGGTGGAGTTCAGCGCGAAGCCGCGGGTGTACCGGATGCCGTCGGCGACCAGGAACGAGGCCGCCTTGGCGGGGGCCTTCCAGGGCCAGTCCCAGGTGCCGCCGTCGATGTAGACCGAGGTGTTCGGCAGCGCGGAGAACACCCGGGCCGAGTAGGCGATCAGGTTCGTGGGGATCTTGGAGCCGCCCGGGACGCACAGCGCGAAGGGACCGTCGGGCTGGAGGATGATCGCGGTGTGCTGGGAGCCCACGGCGGCGGCGAACTTGTTGATCCAGTCCTTGTAGCTCGCCTGCTCCGCGGCGGTGGGCAGGCGCTTGCAGGCGGTGCCCTCCCACGGCTTCATCCGGAACACCGTCATCTGGACCAGGGTGTTCTGGTCGCCCCCGGACGCGTTGGCGATGTACTTGTCCACCGAGGAGGAGATCTTGCTGTTCGCGATCCAGGCCCCGAACCACTTGGCCTTGGGCCGCAGCGCGATCTTGCCGAGCAGGGTCTTCTCCGCGCCGGTGGCGGCGACGTACGGCGCCCACGACTGGTCCTGCGGGCCCTTGTAGACCCCCCACGGCCGGCCGGCCAACGGGTTGTCGGGGTTGGCCCGGCGGGCGGACGGGACGCTGGTCGACGCGTCGGCCGGTGCCTGGGCGGGCAACGTGACCCCGGCCAGGGTGGCGGCGCTCAGCGCCACCGCGGCGACGGCGCCGAGACGACGACGGACGGAGGTGGGGCGGGTGGGCAACATGGGAGCTCCTCGAGACGGTGGTGCGGTGACCGCGTATCGAAAATAACCCACAAATGTCCGTTTTAGGGGCTTTTCTCGCATCGTCCCGACGACTGGCGAGGCTGGGGCGGGGTCGTGGTGAGCGTCAGGACGTCGTCCCCAGTAGTGGGAGGACCCGGTGCGGCACCTGCGTGGCCAGGGCGATCACGGTGCTGGAGCGCACGATCCCCTCGTCGTCGAGCACCGCGTCGATCACCCGCTGGAGGTCGGCGTTGGAGCGGGCGACCACCCGGCACCACATGTCCCCGGCGCCGGTGATGGTGTGCGCCTCGATCACCTCGGGGATGGCCGCGAGGTGCCGGGCGACGAGGTCGTGGCCGCGGCCCTGGCGGATCTCCAGGGTCAGGAAGGCGGTGACCGGGTAGCCCATCGCGCGGGGATCGAGGTCCGGCCCCCACCCGGTGACCACGCCCGTGGCCTGGAGCCGGTCGAGACGGGCCTGGACGGTGCCGCGCGCGACGCCGAGCCGCCGGGAGGCCTCCAGCACGCCGACGCGGGGCTCGGCCGCGAACAGCTCGAGCAGGTTGCGGTCCAGCTGGTCCACGCTCACTCCCACGACTGGTCAGGTTGTCCAACGTGTCGGACATCGATGGCACAGGTTGTCACCTCCAGGCCATCCTGTCGCGCATGAGCTCACTGACGCCCGAGGAGACCCGCGCCGACCTGACCCTGGACCAGCTCCAGCAGCTGGTCGGTCTGGTGGAGTACGACGAGGACCGCGACGTCTTCCCGGTGACCGGCTGGGACGCGATCGTGTTCGTGGTCGGCAACGCCACCCAGGCCGCGCACTACTACCAGTCGGCGTGGGGGATGGAGCTCGAGGCCTTCGCCGGCCCCGAGACCGGCCAGCGCGACCACGTGTCCTTCGTGCTGCGCTCGGGGTCGATCCGGTTCGTGCTCCGCGGCGCCGTCGACCCCGACAGCCCCCTGGCCGACCACCACCGCCGCCACGGCGACGGCGTCGTGGACATCGCCCTGGAGGTGCCCGACGTCGACCGCTGCATCGCCCAGGCCCGGTCGGCCGGCGCCCGGGTCGTGCGCGAGCCCGAGGACCTGGTCGACGAGCACGGCACGGTGCGGATCGCGGCGATCGCGACGTACGGCGAGACGGTGCACACCCTCGTCGACCGGTCGGCGTACGACGGGCCCTACCTGCCGGGCCACGTCGCCCGCACCAGCACGTTCGTCAAGCCCGCGGGTCAGCCGCGCCGGATCTTCCAGGCGCTGGACCACGTGGTCGGCAACGTCGAGCTCGGCCAGATGGAGGAGTGGGTCGGCTTCTACAACCGCGTCATGGGCTTCACCAACATGGCGGAGTTCATCGGCGACGACATCGCCACCGACTACTCCGCCCTGATGAGCAAGGTCGTCGCCAACGGGAACCACCGGGTGAAGTTCCCGCTCAACGAGCCGGCGATCGCCAAGAAGCGCTCCCAGATCGACGAGTACCTCGACTTCTACCGCGGCGCCGGGGCCCAGCACCTCGCCGTCGCGACCGGCGACATCCTCGCCTCGGTCGACGCGCTGCGCGCCAACGGCGTGGAGTTCCTGAGCACCCCGGACTCCTACTACGAGGACCCCGAGCTGCGCTCCCGCATCGGCCACGTCCGCGTGCCGATCGAGGAGCTGCAGAGCCGCGGCATCCTGGTCGACCGCGACGAGGACGGCTACCTGCTCCAGATCTTCACCAAGCCCCTCGGCGACCGTCCGACGGTGTTCTTCGAGCTGATCGAGCGCCACGGCTCCCTGGGCTTCGGCAAGGGCAACTTCAAGGCCCTCTTCGAGGCCATCGAGCGCGAGCAGGACGCCCGCGGCAACCTGTAGGAGGGTCCGGGGGTGCCGCCGACACGGTGACCGAGCCGACCCCCGAGTTGGGGGAAGCGAGCCGGCCCACCCGAGCGACATGCAGCTCGATCGCCGCGTCCCGATGCTGGGCGTGCGTGTGGTTGCCAGGCCGCGAACTGCATGTCCTTGTGGTCGGCGCCCGCCCACGGAGTGGTACGCCGACATCCGGGTCGCCCCTCGGTTCCGAAGGTCCCCCATGACCTCCCGACGCCCCGCCCGCAAGACCCTGGCCCTCGCGGCCGCCGCCAGCCTGATGGCACTCCCGCTGGCGGGCTGCTCCTCGCCCTTCGGCGGGGGAGCGCCGAAGCCGGTCGCCTCGGTGCCGGCCGTGACGGGCCGCTCGACCGCGATCAAGCTCGACGCGGGCTTCGCGGCTGCGCTGAAGAAGCTCAAGCTGACGCCCGGGACGGTGGGGAAGGCCAAGCTGCGCAACGGCTCGCTGGTCTTCCCGATCACGGGCGGCAACGTCACCGTCTTCAAGCCGGGCGAGGTCTCGCCGTACGTCATCGGGCAGCTGCACCACGACACCTCCGGGCTGAGCCTGGCCGCCGGTGGCACGAAGGTCGTCCTGCGCGACCTCAACGTGGACCCCGGCGTCTCGCGCGTCTACGGCGACGTGCTGGTCAACGGCAAGCGGGCCGCGACCGGCGCCTACCTGTTCTCCCTCGACGGACGCACGCTCCAGCCGCTGAAGACCCAGGGGCGGGTCGCGATCCTGACCGGCACCAAGGTGGAGATCTCCCCGGTCGCCGCGCCCCTGCTGAACAAGACGTTCGGGACCAAGGCCGTGAAGCCCGGTCTGCTGGTCGGCGTCGCGACGATCACCGTGCGGGTCAAGTAGCCGCCGACCGCCCCCACGACGACGAACCGCCGGCCCCCGAGGAGGGGGCCGGCGGTTCGTGGCGTCAGGCGGGACTCAGTCGAGGTCGCCGACCAGGACGGCCTCGAGCTCGTCCTCCACGGTCTCCTCGTGCCGGGTGGTCGCGGCGACCGTGCGGGCGCCGGCGGCCAGGACGACCACGCCGATGCCGACCATGATCGCGCCGAACCAGAACGGCGCGTGGACGTGCGGGGCCTCGGCCGAGCCGAACAGCTTCAGCGCGACGTAGGGACCGACGGCGCCGCCGGTGAACCGGACGAAGGAGTACGCCGCCGACGCGACGGGCCGCTCGACGGGAGCAGCGCCCATGACGGCCTCGGTGATCAGGGTGTTGTTGCTGCCGATGAAGGCACCCGAGACGATGATCCCGATGGTCACGACGGTGCTGTTGTCGGCGTACATCCCCATCACGGCGAGGTCGGCGGTGAACAGCACGAGCGTGGCCAGGATGGCCGGCACGGTGCCGATGGCGCGCTGGATCTTGGGAGCCACGACGACCGAGACCAGCGCTACCAGGACGCCCCACCCGAAGTAGATCCAGCCGATCTGGATGATGCCGGCGCCCGGCAGCGCGAACGGGCCGGCGGCCAGGATGGTGAAGAAGCCGATGTTGTAGAAGATCGCGGTCAGGGCGATCAGCAGCAGGGGCTTGTGCTTCAGCGCCCGGAACGGGTCCGCGATCGAGGTACGCCGACCGGTGGGCGGCGTCGAGGGCAGGAAGAACGAGGTCGCGACCAGGGCGATCAGCATCAGCACCGAGACGCCGAAGAACGGGGCGCGCCAGGACTGCTCGCCCAGCAGCCCGCCGATGAGGGGGCCGGACGCGATGCCGATGCCCAGGGCCGCCTCGAACAGCACGATGGCCTGGCCGGTGGAGCCCTTGGCCGAGGACACGATGGTGGCCAGCGCGGTCGCGACGAACAGCGCGTTGCCCAGGCCCCAGCCGGCGCGGAAGGCGACGATCGCGCTGACGGAGTTCGAGGCGCCGGCGAGCGCGGCGAAGATGATGATCAGGACCAGGCCGCCGAGCAGCGTGCGCTTGGCGCCGATGCGGCTGGAGACGACACCGGTGACCAGCATCGCGACGCCCATGATCGCCATGTAGCTGGTGAACATCAGCGAGACCTGGCTGGGTGTGGCGTGGAGCTGTGCGGCGATCGACTTCAGGATCGGGTCGACGAGACCGATGCCCATGAACGCGATGACGCAGGCGAACGCCACGGCCCAGACGGCACGAGGTTGCTTCAGCATGACTTCCTTCTCTGTCTTGCAGGGGATGGGTGGTGCTTCTCGGTGACGGAGTCTCAGCGCGCCGGGGCGAGCCGCTCGTCGACGCCGAGCAGGTCGGACAGGACGGCCACGGCGGTGGCGAGCTCCTCGGGGGTCCGGCCGGTGCGTGCGATCCGGTCGGCGACGAGGGTCGCGTTGGTGCGGCGCACGCCACCGAGCACGCGCTCGCCCTCGTCGGTCATCGAGACCAGCGAGGAGCGGGCGTCGTCGGGGTGCGGCGTGCGCACCAGCCAGCCCTTGAGGACGAGGCCGTTGACCAGGCCCGTCATCGTCGGCTGGCTGCACCGGTCGGCCTGCGCGAGCGCGCCCACGGTGCTGGGGCCGAGCTCGTCGAGCAGGCTCATCAGGCGGGTGCTCGCGGCGGGGACGTCGGTGTTGTGGCGCCGCACCTCGCGCACGAGGCGGGCGACGAGCACGACCAGGTCGTTGCTCAGCTCGCGCACCTGGTGGTTGTCCATGACCACCAATATACATAGGGAACCTATGCAGTTCAATCGGAGGTAACCCCGGGAGAAGCTCCGGCAGGCTCGGGAAGGCGGGCTCAGAAGGGTGGGCGGCCGGTGCCGCTGATCCGGAACCGGCCCCACGGGTCGACGTCGGAGAGCCGACCCTCGGCCGACCCGGTCGGCAGGGTCAGGGTGACGGTGGCGCCGGCGGCGTGGGGGAGCTCGGTGCCGCGGGCCAGCCGACCCCACCAGTGGAAGCGGCCGTCGATGGGCTCGAAGTGACCGCGCAGGCGCACCTCGAGCTCGACGTCGTCGATGCGCGCGGGGCCGTCGTACTCCTCGCCGGGCAGGTGGCGGATCTCGCTGCCCACGGGGGCGCTCACCGGTCGTCCCCGGCCACCAGGCGCAGGCGGCCCTCGCCGTCGATGCGCACGCCGTGCTCGGCCGCGATCCCCTCGAAGGCGTTCCAGACGAACGCGCTGAGGTAGCGCGAGACCGCGGCCCGGCTCATCGTCTTGCGACGCAGCCACCACTCGCCGGTCGAGAGCCCGAGGCCGACCAGGCCGTAGGCCCACGGCTCCGCGCCCGCGGCGTCGAGACCGAGGTCGCGCAGGGCGTCACCGAGGGTGCGCGAGATGGTCGCGGCGACCATCTCCTTGCCGTCGGCCAGGGGGTCGTCGCCGCCTCGGTGCTCGACCAGCAGGAAGAACACGTGCGGGTGCCGCGCGATCAGGGTGAGGTACGCCGTGCAGCCCTTCTCGACCCGGCCCCGCAGCGGGGCGTCGCTGAGCAGCACCGGCAGCAGCCCGGCGATCACCTGCTCCGCACCCCATGCCCCGACGGCGCGGTAGAGGTCGTCCTTGTCGGAGAAGTAGCGGTAGAGCACCGGCTTGCTGACCCCGGCGGACTCCGCGATCTGGGCGATGTTGGCGCCGGTGCCGTGCTCGTCGATGGAGGCGACCGCGGCCTCGACCAGCTCGGCCCGGCGGGCCTCGCGGTGGTCGTCCCAGCGGGTGCTCCGGCCGTCCTCGGACTCGGGTGGGGTCGCCTCGGGACCGGAGTCCTGCTTCTTGACGTTTCGGGCCATGGTGTCCACAGTAGCCGATACCGTTACTGCAAGTAACAGTTACTGCGAGTCAGGAGACGCCATGAGCACGACGACCATCGCGACCGGTCCCACCGGCACCACCGTCCCCGAGCGGCTGCTGCGCTCCTCGGCCCGGCACTCCTACGACCCGGAGGTCGACATCGACTGGGACGCGCCGGTCGACCCGACGCTGTGGGGGATGCAGCCGGAGCGGATGTCGCTCTACGGCACCGAGCTGTGGGAGGGGCTGAGCGAGGAGCAGCGGATCACGCTGAGCAACCACGAGGTCGCCTCGATCGCGAGCGTCGGGCTGTGGTTCGAGCTGATCCTGATGCAGATGATGCTGCGCGACCTGTACGACGCCGACCCCCGCGGCGCGCACATGCACTACGCCCTGACCGAGGTCGCCGACGAGTGCCGCCACTCCACGATGTTCGGCAAGTCGATCGCGCACTTCGGCGTGCCGGCGTACGGGCCCCCGGCGTCGGTGCACCGCCTGGGTCGGCTCTTCAACGCGGTCGTCCGCGGCCCCTCGGCGTACGCCTCCATCCTGGTCGCGGAGGAGGTGCTCGACACCTGGCAGCGCGACCTGGTCAAGGACGAGCGGGTGCAGCCCGTGACGCGGATGGTCGCGCGCATCCACGTGCTGGAGGAGGCGCGCCACATGACCTTCGCCCGCGACGAGGTGCGCCGCCAGGTCGCCGACCTGTCGGGCCTGGCCCTGCTGCGCCAGCAGGTGCTCACCGCGCAGACCTGCTTCATGGTGGCGCGCTCGCTGGTCAACCCCGAGATCTACCGCTCCGTCGGGATCGACCCGCGCGACGGCCGGCGCGCGGCGCTCGGCAACCCGCACTACCGCGCCACGATGCAGTGGATGGGGGAGAAGCCGCTCGCCTTCCTGCGCGAGAACGGCCTGCTGCCGGGTCACCAGGAGAAGGTCTGGCACTCCTCGCTGCTGCTGGGGTGAGCGGTGCTCAGGTCCGCTCCTCCGGGCTCCCGGAGGGCGGGCCGAGCGCCCGTGACCCGGACCCGCCGGCCTCGAGCGCCGGGCCCGGCTGGGCCGTGAGGTAGGCGTGGACGGTGCGGGCCACGTCCTCCACGGGTTGGGGTGGGAGGTAGGCGTGGGCGCCGGCCGCGAGCAGCACGCCGACGGGTCCGCGCACGTGCAGGCCGAGCTCCTCGTCGAGGATCTCGGTCACCACGATCCGGGCCCGGGGGAACATCGCGGCGAACGTCGACATCAGCTGGTGGCTGACCGCGTGCGCCAGCACGACGTCGGTCGTCGGGGGAGCGTCGGCGAAGTCCACGACCAGGTAGCCCTCACCCATCGCCGTCGCGAGCCGCTCCCGGGCGGCCGACGACATCCGCATGGTGGTCGCGACCACCGTGACGCCGTCGGGTCGGGGTGCGGTCGCGGTCTCGTCGTCCGGCTCGCGGGGTCGTACGACGTTGCCTTCGAGGACGCGCGCGCGGAAGGTCAGGGTCCCGAGGACCTCCCCGCCGCTCACGACGTCGGTCTCGCGCCGGCCCAGGACCCCCTCGACCGCGGCCCGGGCCTGGCGGGGGAGCGAGTCCAGGTCGAGGACCGGCCGCGCCGGGTCGTGACCGACCGGCGTGCCTGCCCGAGACCGCTCCTGCGACGCCACGTCCCGAGTGTCCACCCGCGACACGGGCCTTCCCGTCCTGCCCGTCCGCCTCGGCGTGCCGCCCGGGCGGCGTCGGGTTGCTACTGCGCTCCGGGGAACCCGCGCTGGCGCCACGCCTCGTACGCCACCACCGCGGCGGAGTTGGACAGGTTGAGCGAGCGGCGACCGGGGACCATCGGGATCCGGAGCTGGTCGGTCACCCGGTCGTGGCCCAGCACCTCGTCCGGCAACCCGGTCGGCTCCGGCCCGAAGAGCAGCACGTCGTCCGGCTCGAACGCGACGTCGGTGAACCACCGGGTCGCCTGGGTGGTGAAGGCGAAGACGCGCGATGCGGCCAGGGGGGCGCTGGTGAGCGCCGTCTCGAGGTCGGGGTGCACCTCCACCGAGGCGAGGTCGTGGTAGTCCAGGCCCGCACGCTTGAGCCTGGGCTCGGACAGGTCGAACCCGAGGGGCTCGACCAGGTGCAGCGTCGCGCCCGTCCCGGCCACCATCCGGATCGCGTTCCCGGTGTTCGGGGGGATGCGTGGCTCGAGGAACATCACGTGGAACACGGCTGGACGCTACCCCGGAGCGTCCCTAGCCCCGGTCGACGATCGCGAAGACCCGGGCCGGGAAGCCCGAGCCCTCGTGGGGCTTGGGCCAGGTGGCGACGACCAGGGCGCCGGTCGCGGGCACGCGGTCGAGCCCGGCGAGCATCTCGATCTGCCACTTGTCGGCCGCCAGGACGTAGGTCTCGGCCGGCGCCGAGCCGCCGCCCACGACGGCCCCGGGGTCGGTGTCGGTCGTGTCGTGGCCCACGGCGGTCACCTGCCGCTGCTCGACCAGGAAGGTCAGGGCCTCGACACCCCAGCCGGGGTAGTGCGCCAGACCGTCGGCGTCGCGGTTGGCCATCGCGTCCCCGTCGGGCCAGCGGTCGGCCCAGCCGGTGAGCAGGGCGACGAAGGCGCCGGCCGGGATCCGGCCGTGCTCGGCCTCGTGCGCCTCGAGGTCGGCGACCGTGACGGTGTGGTCGGGGTCGGCCTCGGCCAGGCGGCGTACGTCGACCACGACCAGGGGCAGGATCATGTCGGTCACCGGGAGCTCGTCGAGGAAGCGGCCGCCGCGCGTGAAGTGGGCCGGCGGGTCGACGTGGGTGCCCCACTGCCCGATGTGGGTGTAGGTGTGGGCCAGGAAGCCGGTGCCCGCCGACCCGACACCGGCGTCGAAGTGGAAGGTCGTCTCGCGGACCTCGTCGGGGAACGCCGAGTAGTGCGGGATGCCGGGCCCGAAGGCGTGGGTCAGGTCGATCCACTCGCACGAGCGGAGGCGGTCGAGGACGTCGCTGAGGGGGGCGAGAGGCGCAGGCTCGGTCATGGGCACCAACCTAGGGGGCGGGGGTCCAGGCCCGGGATCGACGATCAGCCAGCGAGCCGGGGGCGGAGCAACCAACGCACGGTGCGCCACGGCGACTGCACGCCCCGGTGGCGCCACGCGAGGCCGATCGCCGCCGCCGGGTGGTGACGCAGCCAGTGCCGGTCGCTCATCACGCGAGCGGCCAGCGCCCGGTGGAGCTCGCGGGCCGGGTAGGGGAAGGAGTGCCGCTCGAACGCGCCCAGCCGCTCCTCGACCAGGTGCGGTGGCTGACCCCGCGAGGTGCGCCACAGCTCCGACCACGCGGCGGCGGCCGCTTCGGCGTTCGCGGCGTCCTCGGCGACGTACGCCTGCTGCCGGCGGACCTCCTCCAGCAGGAGGGCGGGCCACTGCTCCAGGTGGGGCTGCATCCACGCCTCGTGCCAGACGACGTTCTCCAGCAGCCCGATGGCGACGCAGTTCGGGGCGTGCAGGTCCGAGGCCTCGTCGAGCCCTGGCGCCAGGGCGGTCACGATGCTGAGCCCGAGATCCGGGTCGCCGCCCCGGTAGGCCTCGACGGCGAGGTCGGCGACGAGGCGGCAGCACCTCATCGGGGCCGCGGTGCCCCACTCCCACTCCACCGACTCGATGACGGCGCGGGTCCCGGGCACCTGTTCGCGCAGGTGCGCGACCAGCCGCTCCCCGCCGGTGACCTCGGTGGGTGGTGCCGGGAGGCGGTCCGGGTCGCCGTTCCAGTACGTCGGACGCCAGTAGTAGAGGGCCTCGTGGTTCTTCGGCCAGCGCCTCCCCGGGAGCGTGGGGTCCGTCCAGTCGAGAGCCGCGTCGAACGGCCGCCACCCGGTGTCGAGGGGCTCGTCCTCCTGTGGGGGACGGACCCGGCCGCGGAACCGCCTGTCCACCGCCCCGTGCCGCCGGTAGGCCCGTTGACCCTCCACCAGGCTGATCCCGTTCGCGCCGCCGCCCATGGGCCACCGGAGCTGCGTGCCGTCGTTCTCCCAGAAGCAGACCGGGCACAGGTCGTAGCCGCCGGGGCCGTCGGGGAGCGTGAGGTGGCCGCAGCAGGGGCACGGGTGTCGCTCATCCGGGTTGGGGGTGGTCACCCCTCCAGCTGAGCTCACGCCCCTGATCGTGCCAGTCTCACGCCCGGTCGTGGAGCGTGACGTGGTAGCCGTCGGGGTCGGCGAAGGTGAAGGTGCGGCCGAACGGGCCGTCGACGGGAGCGGACACGATCGCGTGGCCGTCGCCGGCCAGGGCGTCGTGGATGTCCTGGACGTCGGTGGCGTGCATCCAGATCGCCGCGCCGATCCCCGGTCGGGCGAGCGAGGCCAGGTCGGTGCCGGGGAGGACGTCGCGCAGGGCGAAGGCGATCGGGGTCGTCTCGAAGACCACGGCGTGCGGGGGGCCGGCGGGGGAGCGGACGAGGCCGAGGTACTGCTCGTAGAAGGCCTGCGAGGCGGCCAGGTCGCTCGCCTGGAGGGAGATGAAGTCGGGGCCGGTGACGGGCACGGGGTGCTCCTCGGGTTCGTGTCAGTTGTCTGACACAGACGAAGCTATGTCAGACTCCTGACATGAGTCAAGACGGCGTCGACCTCGAGAGCTCCATGGGCTACCTGCTCAAGGAGGTCGCCAGCGCCCTGCGGGCGGCCATGGAGGAGGTGCTGCGGCCGCTGGGGATGACGGTCACGCACTACTCCTGCCTCGAGCTCCTGGCCCAGCGCCCCGGACTGTCGAACTCCGAGCTGGCCCGCGGAGCCTTCGTGACCCGCCAGTCGATGAACGTGCTGCTCCAGGCACTCGAGCGGGACGGCTTCGTGACCCGCCCGGCGAGCGCGCCCGTCGGCAAGGCACTCCCCACCCGGCTGACCCCCCGGGGCCGCCGCAGCCTGGCGAGGGCGACCGTGGCCGTGCGCTCCGTGGAGGTCCGGATGCTCACCGGCGTCGACGACGCGGAGCGGGCGACCACCTTCCGCACGCTGCGGCGGATGATCGGCTCCCTGCGCGAGGGCTAGTTGATGATCTCGGCGCGGGTGTCGCGCAGGACCGCCAGGCGCTCGCGCCAGGCCTCGAGCGCCTCGGGGGCCAGGCGTGTCCAGTCGAGCACCTCGCCGACCACCCGGAGCGGTTCGCGGCTGCGGTAGGAGCGGGTCGGGTTGCCGGGGAACTTCTTGTCGGTGACGTTGGGGTCGTCCTCGAACGCGCCGGTGGGCTCCACGGCGTACACCCGGGGGACGGCGGCGCCCCCGGCCAGCAGGACCGCGAGCTCGGCGGCCAGCCCGGCGCCGTCGCGCAGGCTCGTGAAGTACACGTGGTTCATCACGACCTCGGACCGGTAGTTCGACCGGCGGCCCGCGGTCAGCAGGTCCCCCACACCGAGGTCGGCCGTGGTGCCGTGGAAGAACGGTCCGTCGTCCAGCACGTCGTCGCCCATGCCGGCACCCTAGGACCCGCCGGGCGACCTCGCGAGGAACCACCCCTGGGGTGGTGCCGGTCGGCGACACGTCGTGGTTCAGTCGGGCGGTGCCCCGCCCCCAGCCCGTGCGCCGCTGATGGCGCTCCTCGACGTCGCGGCCGGGCTCGTCTTCACCGCAGCCCCCGGTACGGCGAGCACGGCACTGGGTGAGGCGCTGCTGGCGCAGCGGTCGGTGGAGGAGGCGCCCCCGCCCGGAGGGACGCGGCACGACGGGGTCGACGCCAAGCACGGCACGGTGGCGCAGCTGGTCGCCGCGGACCTGCTCCCGGTCGACCACGGGCTGCGGGTCGTCACGACCACGCGCAACCCCTTCGACTTCTACGTCGCCGAGCACCAGCGCACCCGCACGCGGTGGGTGCACGAGCTCAGGGACCCGTCGTCCTGGGTGCACCGCACGCCCGGGGCGATCGACCGGATCGTCGAGGCGGTCACCCTGGACTTCGACGACTGGTTGGCGGCCGCCATCGGTGACCCGGCCGAGCCGCGGCGGATCAACCGCGGCCACGTCGAGGAGGCCGACGTCGTGCTGCGCATGGAGCACCTCGAGGCCGACCTGCTCGACCTGCTGGGCCTGGACCTGCGGGTGCCGGCCACCAACGTCACCGAGCGGAGCCGGGCCTACTGGCGCTCGTACTCCGTCGACGGGCGCCGGCTGGTCGAGCAGGCGCACGCCGCAGACCTGGTGCGGTTCGGCTACGCGTTCTGAGGATCGGTCTCCCGGTCGAGGACCCAGGTGCTCGGCCTGCCGAGCGTGCGGGTCTCGCGGGTGAGCACGATCGGCGTCACGGCCAGCCCGAGGACGACCGCGCCGACCACCGTGGCCCAGAGGCCGCCGAGGTCCGCCAGCAGCACGCCCGCGATCGCCGGCGCCAGCGGCGTAGTCCCGTTGGCGACGACGCCGGCAGCGGCGTGCATCCGACCCTGCATCTGCTCGGGCACCACCGCGCCGGCGTACCCCCCGATCCCGGCGTTCGTCGCCGGGAACAGCACCGACGAGCACGCCCAGCACAGCCCGATCAACACCGGGTCGACGGTGAAGGCGGTGGCCAGCAGCGCGAGGGCCGAGACCACGCCCGTGACCACGGTGAACCACCCGGTCGCCACCCGCTGCACGATCGCGGGGGCCAGCACGGCCCCGACCAGACCGGCGGTGGCGGCGATGGTGTCCACCGCGCCGATGGCCGCCGGGGCGACCCCGGCCTCGACCAGCCGCAAGGTGATCAGCACGCCGAGGAAGACCCCGGCCAGGTTGTTCACCGAGGCCCAGCCCATCATCGCCCGCATCACCCGGTTCTCCCACACGAACCGCAGGCCCCCGACGAGGCTGCGTCGCAGCGGCTCGCGCTCACCGTCGCCGTCCACGAGCGAGGTCGGTCGGGGCAGGGGGTGCTGCAGGCGCGTGACCGTCACCGCGGCGACGAGGAAGCTCAGCGCGTCGACGACCAGCGGCAACGGTCGCGCGAGCGAGAACAGGGCGCCGCCGAGCGGAGGTCCGGCGAGGCTGGCGGCCTGGTGGCGGGCCTGGCTCTGCGCCATCGCGGAGGGCAGCTCGCGCGGGGGGACGACGGCCCGCAGCGCCGCGCCGTACGCCGGCCCGACGAACGCCGACGCCGCTCCCGCCACCACGCCGATGACCACCATCGCCGTGATCGTCAGGGTGCCGGTGAGGGCGAGCGCGGCCAGCACGGCGTACGCCGCCGCCCCGACGAGGTTGCCCGCCACCAGCACGCGGCGGCGCGAGGACCGGTCCACGACGACACCCGCCGGGAGCGCCGCCAGGACACCGCCGAGCAGGACGCCGGTCGTGGCCAGGCCGGCGACGCGGGTCGAGCCGGAGAGGGAGTAGCCCAGCAGCGGGAACACCAGCACGCTCATCGAGCTGCCGATCTCCGAGACCGCCTCACCGGACCACAGCCACATGAAGTCGCGGTTGCGGCGCATCGGCAGCACCCACGAGACCCCACGCACCGGCTGAGCCTAGGACCTCGCCACGGCGATCGGCCGACCCGTGCGTCCGGTGTCCGGACGTGGCGGCGCCCGCCCACCTAGGATCGGCGGACCGGCGTGGGGCCGGTGCGGGCTCTCCGGGGGGAAGACGATGACGACGGTGTCGCAGGACGTGGACGTGACGAGGCCCGTGCGCGGCCTCCTCCGGGAGTCGGAGGCCCTGTTCCTGCTGACGCTGGGATCGGCCCTCCCCCTGATCGGGCCCGTGGCGTGGATCGTCGGTCAGGTGCTCCTGTGGTCCTCTGATCGCTGGCAGCTGCGCCACAAGGTCCTGGGCACCCTGGTCTGGCCGCTGGGCTACCTTCCGGTGGTCTTCTTGCTGACCGCACCGGCACAGGGGTGCTGGTCCTCCAACGGGGGGCCGGAGGTGTGCGAGGGGACGGTCGTGCCGGCCTACCTCGGGATCCCGGTGCTGGTGCTCCTGGTCGGCGCCCCGCTGGTGGTCGCCGCCGTCCTGATGGCGGTCGCCCGGGGCCGGCGCCAGCACGAGGTGGCGCGTGCACGGGCCTGATCGCGCACGACGCAGGGATCGCCGCGGTCTCCCAACCCGAACGACATGCAGTTCGTCCGGCCGACCGCCGGGCTGGAGTCTGGGCAGACGAGCGGTCAGCCCAACTGCATGTCGCTCGGGTGTGGCTCTTGACGCCCACAGGCCGGCAGCGGCCCGCGGCGTACGCCGTCAGCGGCGGCCGACGTCGAGCGCGACGCCCACGACCCCCTCGGTGCCGATGCCGGCGGACGCGCGGGCCGCGGCCTTGAGGGGGAGCAGGTAGACCCCGTCGCGGGGGAACAGCGCGGTCGTGAACTCGTGACCGTGGATCCGCACGACGACCGGGACCTGGCCCCAGTACTCGATGCCCTTCGCGGCGAGCTTGATGTCCTCGCTCTCCTCCTCCGGGATCCGCACGAAGAAGTACGGCGCCGGCCCGCGCCACTCCACGATCGGCCCGTCGAACTCGAAGTCCACCGGTCCAGGATGGCACCGACCCCCGTTCCGGACGTACGCCGACGGGCCGGCCACCCCGGTGAGGGGGGACCGGCCCGTCGGGCGGAGCGGGATCAGCTGGACGTGCGCTCGGCCTTCTTGGCCTCGGTGAGGTCCTCGAGGCGAGCGGCGTCGGCCTTGGCCTGGTCGGCGGCCTGCTTGGACTCGCGGGCCTCGTCGATCTCGGCCTTGGCCTTGGCGGTCGCGGCCTTCTTCTCGGCCTCGGCCTTCGCGTCGGCGTCGGCCTTGCGGCGGTCGGCCTGGGCCTTCTTCTCCGCGGCCTGCTTGTCGGCGGCGCGCTTCTTGTCCGCGGCGGCCCTCTTGGCGGCCTTCGCGGCCTCGGCCTTCCCACGGGCCTCGGTCTCCTCGGCCTCCTTCAGGCCGGCCTCGGCGCGCTCCTGGGCCTGGCGACGCTTCTTCTGGGCGGTGGCCCGGCCCTGGGCGGCCGTCTTCCTGGCCTCCTCGCGACGCGTGGCGGCCTGGGCCTCGAGCTCGGCGGCCTCGATCAGCTTGTGCGAGCGCTCGAGGCGGTCGGCGCCGCGCTGGGCGATCGCGGCGTTGCCGAGCAGCTGTCCGGCGACCTTGTCCGAGGAGCCCAGGACGCGGTCGACACCGGCGCGCAGCGGCGAGGTGTCGGAGAAGCGGCTGGTCACCGTGCGGTCCACGGTGGACAGGGGGAAGCGGGCGATCTCGTAGGGCAGGGCGATGAGCTGGGCGATCATGGTGGTCCTCACTTCTGGGTGTCGGCGCGCAGCTGCGCAGCCTTGGTCTCGTCGGCCTGGGCCTCGCGCTGGAGGCGGGCCTGCTCCTCGCTGGCCTCTCGCTCGGCGGCACCGGCGTCGGCCTGCACGCGCTCGGCGTCCTGCAGACGCGTCTCGGCCACGGCGTCGGCGCGCTTCTCGGCGGCCTCCTCGCCGGTGGCGCGCTGGCGCTCGGCGTCGCGGGCGGCGGCGTCGTGCTGGGTGGTGCGCTCGCGCTCGGCGACGGCCTCCTCGGCGTCGGCGCGGGTCTGGGCCCGCCCCTTCTCCTCGGCGGTCTCGCGGCTCTTCTCGCGGAGCTCCTCGGTGGCCTCCTGGCGCTTCGCGTCGGCGACGGCCTCGTCGGCCACGGCCTGCTTGCGGTGCTGGGCCTCGGCCTGCTGGAGCTGACCCTCCTCGACCAGGTCGTCCTTGCCGGTGACCGCCCCGGCGACCTCCTTGGCCTTGCCGGCCAGGTTGTCGAGGAGCCCCTCGCGGGCCTGTGCTGACTTGTCGTTGCTCATGCCCGACCAGTGCCCGTGGCCGGGGGGTCCGAGACCGGATCGTGACTGTGATCTGCGTCGCGGCGCCGCCCGACCAGCCTCCTTGCGCGCCGAATGGGCCTCATCGCGGACCGGACGGGCCCCCTCAGCGCTGGGGGAGGGCGGGGAGGACGGTGCCGGTGACCTCGCCGAGGGCGATCCGGCCGCCCAGGGCGCCGGGGGCGGTGGCGCGCAGGGTGACGGTGTCGCCGTCCTCGAGGAAGGTGCGCCCGTCCGCGAGCGGCTCGCGCCCGCCCCAGCTCAGCTCCAGCAGCGACCCGCGCTGGTCGGGCCGGTCGCCGGACACCGTGCCGGAGCCGAACAGGTCACCGGTGCGCAGGCTCGCGCCGTTGACCGTCATGTGGGCCAGCATCTGGGCGGGCGACCAGTAGAGGTCGGCGTACGACGGGCGGCTGAGGACCTCGCCGTTGACGACCACCTCGAGCTCGAGGTCCAGCCCCGCCGGCTCCTCGACCTCGAGGTAGGGCAGCGGCGCCGGGTCCTGGCCGGGCAGCGGGACGCGCGCGGCCTCGAGCGCCTGGAGCGGGGTGACCCACGCGCTGACCGAGGTCGCGAACGACTTGCCCAGGAAGGGTCCGAGCGGGACGTACTCCCAGGCCTGGACGTCGCGCGCGGACCAGTCGTTGAGCAGGGTGACGCCGAAGACGTGGTCGGCCAGCGCGGAGGTCGGCACCGGCTCGCCGTGCGCCGACCCGGTGCCCACCACGAAGCCCACCTCGGCCTCGAGGTCGAGCCGCCGCGTGGGCCCGAAGGTCGGCTGCCCCGAGGAGCTCGGTCGCTGGCCGCGAGGGCGACGCACGTCGGTGCCCGACACCACGACCGTCCCGGCGCGACCGTGGTAGCCGATCGGCAGGTGCCGCCAGTTCGGCGTGAGCGCCTCCGCGTCGGGCCGGAAGATCCGACCCACGTTGGTGGCGTGCTGGAGGGAGCAGTAGAAGTCGACGTAGTCCGCGACCGTGAACGGCAGCCGCGTCGTCACCTCGGCCACGGGCACCAGCGCCGGCTCGACCAGGTGGCGGTGGGTCCGGTCGGTGAGCAGGTCCTGGACCCAGGCCCGGGTGGCCTCCCAGGTCTCCCGGCCGAGGGCCAGGAAGGCGTCCAGGCTGGGCTGGGCGAGCGCGGGGGCCTCCCCGACCGCGGGCAGGTCGAGCACCAGGTCGCCGATCCGCACCCCGACGCGAGGACGGGTGCCGGGCGTGGAGAACACGGCGTACGGCAGGTTGTCCACGTCGTACGCCGACCCCGCCGCGCCGGGCACCCAGCACCGCGAGCCACCGGTCGGCGCCGTCACCGGTCCCCGCTCCCCGTGGGGCCGGCCAGCCCGGTGAGCCCGGTCAGCACCCGGTCGGCCTCGGACGTCGCGACCGACGTGCACCAGCGCCGGGCGCGGGCCAGGGCCTCGAGGGTGGTCCGGCCCAGCAGGGACGCCGGATCGGCGTCGGCCCACGCGCCCACGGCGTCCTCGAGCTCACCGTCCAGGACCAGCCGGGTGGACACCAGCGCGTTCAGCACGCCCCACCCGCCCCACCCGCCCGGCCCGCCGGACCCCGACACCGCGCCGCTCGCCCCCAGGAAGGAGAACGGCGTCTCCCGGTCCAGGGCCGCGTCGACCCACCCGACCACCTGCGCCGCCGGGACGGTCGCGGTCCCGGGGTCGCCGGCAGCCGCGGTCCACGGACGGGCCAGCGGGAGCGCGAGCGCCAGCTCGGCGGCCGCGACCTCGTCGGCGGCCGCGAGCCAGGAGCGACCCGGTGCCGCGGCGCCGCCGGAGGGACCGTCGGGCACCTCCACGTGGACCGGCACGTCCTCCTCCAGGGACCCCGACCCGCGGGCGTCGTCGACCGCGGCGACCACCCGGCGGGCGTTGCCGGCCAGGTCGGCGGGGTCGCGCAGGACCACGTGCAGACGGTCCAGCCGCAGGCCGAGCCGGGCGCACAGCGCGGGTGGGCCGGCGACCTGGCCCGCCCCGCCGGTCACGAGCACGGCCAGCGGCACCGTGACGCCCCGGAGCAGGGGCAGGTCGGTGTCGCGGACGAGCAGCGCGCCGGCCGCCGGGTGGGCCCGGCGCCCGGCCGCGGCCGACACGTCGTGCAGGCCGCCCGGGGCGTCGGGCAGCAGGGCCCGGGCGTCGTCGACCAGGGACGGGAACGGGTCCGGCGGGGTGCTGGCGACTCTCACGGTGGACACGCTAGAGGAGACGGCGAGAGGGTGGGGCGTGGCTTACTACCGATCCCTGGGCGAGGTCCCGCGCACCCGGCACACCGCCCTCCGCGACGCGGGCGGACACCTCCGCTTCGAGGAGCTGATGGGGGAGGAGGGCTTCTCCTCCGACTCCTCGCTGCTCTACCACGCCGGGGTCCCCTCGGCGATCGTGGACAGCCGGGTGTGGGAGCTGCCCGACCTCACCACCACCCCGAACCACCCGCTCAAGCCGAGGCACCTGCGGCTGCACGACCTGCCCGCCGGGGGAGACCCCGTGACTGGGCGGCGGCTGGTGATGGGCAACGCCGACGTGCGGATCTCCTACGTCGTGGCCGACGCTCCGTCGCCGTACTACCGCAACGCCGTCGGCGACGAGTGCGTCTTCGTCGAGGACGGCACCGGGACGGTCGAGACGGTCTTCGGCGCGCTGGCCTACCGGCCCGGCGACTTCGTGGTGGTCCCGCGGGCGACCACGCACCGGTGGATCCCCTCGGACGTCGACGGCGAGGTCACCCGGCTCTACGCGATCGAGGCCAACAGCCACGTCGCCCCGCCGAAGCGCTACCTCTCGCGCTACGGGCAGCTGCTCGAGCACGCGCCGTACTGCGAGCGCGACCTGCACGGCCCGGCCGGGCCGCTGCTCGCCGACGGCGTCGACGTGGAGGTGCTGGTCAAGCACCGCACCTCGCGTGGGATCGTCGGCACGCGGCTGACCCACGCGACGCACCCGTTCGACGTGGTCGGGTGGGACGGCTGCCTCTACCCCTACACCTTCAACGTCGAGGACTTCATGCCGATCACGGGCAAGGTGCACCAGCCACCGCCGGTCCACCAGGTCTTCGAGGGCGGGGGCTTCGTGGTCTGCGCGTTCGTGCCCCGCAAGGTCGACTACCACCCGCAGTCGATCCCGGTGCCCTACTACCACTCCAACGTCGACTCCGACGAGGTGATGCTCTACGTCGCCGGCGACTACGAGGCGCGCAAGGGCTCGGGGATCGGCCTCGGGTCGGTCTCCCTGCACCCCGGCGGGCACGCCCACGGGCCGCAGCCGAGCGCGATCGAGCCCTCCATCGGGGTGGAGGCGTTCGACGAGCTGGCGGTCATGGTCGACACCTTCGCCCCGCTCGAGCTGGGCGAGGCCGGCCGCGCGGTCGAGGACCCGGCGTACGCCTGGTCGTGGGCCGGTCGCGGTCCGGGCACTCCCGGCGACGAGGCCTGAGCCGGTGACGACGACGTACGTCGCGTTCCTGCGCGCCGTCAACGTGGGCGGGCGCGCCTACCCGATGGCCGAGCTGCGGGACGCGCTGACCGCGGCGGGCTTCGAGGACGTCGAGACCCACATCCAGACCGGCAACGTCCGGTTCGCCACCTCGATGCGCTCGCGCGAGCGGATCACCGCGGCGCTCGAGACCGCCATGCGCGAGGACCGCGGGTTCGAGGTGCCGGTGGTGCTGATGACCCCGGCCGAGCTGGTCGAGGTGCACGAGGAGGCGCTGGAGCTGGAGCAGGGGCGCGACCTGAGCGGCCACTACCTCGCGCTGCTGGCCCGACCGGCGTACGCCAAGGACATCGCGCTGCTGGAGGCGCGCTCGAGGGACGGCGAGGAGGTGGTGGTCGGCGAGCGCGCGGTCCACCTGATGCTGAGCTCGGTGAAGTTCCACGAGGCCCGCACCGGAAACGCCGAGGTGGAGCGCCAGCTCGGGGTCGCCACCACCCGTAGCCTGACCGTCATCACGAAGCTGACCGAGAAGTGGGGCGCATGAGCGAGCAGCAGCAGTGGTGGCGCGACGCCGTCATCTACCAGATCTACCCGCGGTCCTGGGCCGACGGCGACGGCGACGGCCTGGGTGACCTGCCCGGCATCACCTCGCGGCTGCCCCACCTGGCCGAGCTCGGGGTCGACGCGGTCTGGCTCTCGCCGTTCTACACCTCGCCGCAGAACGACGCCGGCTACGACGTGGCCGACTACCGCGACGTCGACGCGCGCTTCGGCACGCTGTCCGACGCCGACGCGCTGATCGCCCGCGCCCACGAGCTCGACCTGCGCGTGATCGTCGACCTGGTGCCCAACCACTCCTCCAGCGAGCACCCGTGGTTCCAGGCCGCGCTGGCGGCCGCGCCCGGCAGCCCCGAGCGCGCCCGCTACATGTTCCGCGAGGGCCGGGGGCCCGACGGCTCCGAGCCGCCGAACAACTGGACCAGCAACTTCGGCGGTCCCGCCTGGACCCGGGTGACCGAGGCCGACGGCACCCCGGGGCAGTGGTACCTCCACCTCTTCGACGTCACCCAGCCCGACTTCGACTGGACCAACCCCGACGTCGGGGACGAGATGGTCTCGGTGATCCGGTTCTGGCTCGACCGCGGCGTCGACGGCTTCCGCATCGACGTCGCCCACGGCCTGGTCAAGGCCGAGGGCCTGCCCGACTCCACCGCGATCCGCCACGAGCTGGCCGGGCGCACCTCCGACCAGCCGATGTGGGACCAGCCGGGCGTGCACGACGTCTACCGCCGCTGGCGCCAGGTCACCGACTCCTACTCGGTGGAGGGCCAGGACGCCGACCGGATCCTGTGCGCCGAGGCCTGGGTGACCCCGCTCGAGGCGCTCGCGCTCTACAACCGGCCCGACGAGCTGCACCAGTCCTTCAACTTCCCGTTCCTGGTCAGCCCCTGGATCGCCGAGGAGCTGCGCACGACGATCGCCGAGTCGCTCGAGGCCGTCGTGGAGCACGGGTCCCCGCAGACCTGGGTGCTGTCCAACCACGACGTCGTCCGGCACGCCTCGCGGCTGGGCTTCGAGCCCCAGCCCGGCCCGGTCGTGATGGACGGCATCGGCCCCTCGGACCCCCAGCCCGACGCCGAGGTGGGGCTGCGGCGCGCACGTGCGGCCACGACCCTGATGCTCGCGCTGCCGGGCTCGGCGTACCTCTACCAGGGCGAGGAGCTCGGCCTGCCCGAGGCCACCGAGCTGCCCGGCGAGGTGCGCCAGGACCCGACGTACGAGAAGACGGGCGGCGAGCGCACCGGCCGCGACGGCTGCCGCGTCCCGATGGCCTGGGAGGGCGACGCCCCGGGCCTCGGCTTCGGCCCGACCGGGGAGACCTGGCTGCCGCAGCCCGCGGCGTACGCCGACCTCGCCGTGGACCGCCAGGCCGGGGTCGACGGATCGACCCTCGAGCTCTACCGCACCCTGCTGCGGCTGCGGCGCGAGCACCGCCTCGGGCGCGGCTCGCTCACCTGGCGTGAGCAGCCCGCGGACCACGTCCTGGCCTTCGACGTGAGGACGGCCGACCCGTCCGCGCCCGCGGTGCGGGTCGTGGTCAACGTCGGCGGCCCCACGGTCGCGCTCCCCGACGGTGCGGAGGTCCTGGTCGCGAGCGGTCCGCTCACGGACGTCGGTCTCCCCACCGACACCACCGTCTGGGTCACGGTGCCGTAACTCGACGTTCGGCGTCCTTGCCAGGCGCAAGACCCCCCGGTTAGGTTCCGTGTGACGTGGATCACCCACGCGTACGGTCGATCCTGGCTCGGAGGAGACAACGCCCATGGATGCACGACGTTCACGACGAATTCGCAAGGGGGTGGCGCTGGCGAGCGCGGGTGTCGCCGTCAGCGCCCTCCTGACCGCGTGCGGTGGCGGTGGTGGTGGCGTGCCGACCATCAACCTCTACGGCAGCGCGTCCGACGCCGACTTCGACAAGGTCCTCGGGCCCTGCAACGAGGCGGCCAAGGGCAAGTACAAGATCGTTCCCAACCTGATCCCCAGCGACGCCGACAGCCAGCGCGAGCAGTTCGTGCGGCGTCTCGCCGCCCACGACAGCGGCATGGACATCCTCGGCATGGACGTGACCTGGACCGCCGAGTTCGCCGAGGCCGGCTGGATCCGCGAGCTGACCGGTGACCAGAAGACCCAGGCGCTCAACGACGTCCTCGGTCCGCCGGCGGGCACCGCGATGTGGAAGAACAAGCTCTACGCGATCCCGCGCAGCACCAACGTGCAGCTGCTGTGGCGTCGCAAGTCGCTGGTGCCGAACGCCCCCACCACGTGGGACGAGGTCCTCGCGGACGCCAAGAAGCTCAAGAGCGAGGGCAAGCCCTACCAGATCGGCATCACCGGGGCGCAGTACGAAGGCCTCGTGGTCGGCTTCAACACGATCCTGTCCTCGCTGGGCGGCACGCTGGTCAACCCCACCAGCACCAAGGTGACCGTCAACGACAAGACGGTGGAGGCGCTGAAGATCCTCCAGAACCTGGCCACCGGCGGCCTGGCCAGCGCCTCGCTGTCCAACAGCCAGGAGCCCGAGGTCTTCGCCCAGCTGCAGAACGGCCAGGCGGCGTTCATCATGAACTGGCCCTACGTGCTCTCGGCCATGCAGGCCGCGAACCCGAAGATCGCCAAGGACCTCGCGGTGAGCAAGCTGCCGGAGTTCAAGTCCGGCGAGGAGTCGCGCGCGACCCTCGGTGGCCTGAACTACGCCATCAGCAAGTACTCCCAGCACCCCGACCTGGCCTACCAGGCGGCGATGTGCCTGCGGAACCCGTCCAGCCAGCTCAAGGGCGCGCTCAGCCCGGCCGGCAACGTGCCGACCCTCAAGAGCGTCTTCGAGCAGCCGTCCTTCAAGAAGGTCTACCCCTTCTCCGAGGACATCCTGGCCGAGCTCAAGACCGCCCGGCCGCGACCGGTGACGCCGCTCTACCAGAACATCTCCACGGTCGTGTCCTCGACGTTGTCGCCCCCGCAGGGGATCAACCCCGACAAGACCGCCCAAGAGCTCAAGTCCCAGATCCAGGACGCCATCGACGGGAAGGGGATCCTGCCGTGACCACCACCATGGCACCCGAGGACGAGGGCGTGCAGATCGCCGTCAAGCGTGCCTCGGAGGGCAAGCGGGCCGAGGCCCGTCTCGGCCTGATGCTGATCGCCCCGGCCGCGATCATCATGATCGCCGTGACCGGCTACCCGATCATCTACGCCTTCTACCTCTCGCTGTTCAAGGCCGACCTGCGCACGCCGGACGCCAACCAGTTCGTCTTCCTGGGCAACTACGTGACCGTGCTGAGCAGCTCGATCTGGTGGCAGGCGTTCGGCATCACGATGCTGATCACGGTCGTGAGCACGGTGCTCGAGCTGGTGCTCGGCATGGTCCTCGCCGTCGTCATGCACCGCACCATCGTCGGTCGCGGCCTGGTCCGCACCTCGGCGCTGGTGCCCTACGCCATCGTCACCGTGGTGGCGGCGTTCTCCTGGCGCTTCGCCTTCACCCAGGACCTGGGCTGGCTGGCCGGCGGGTCCGCCCCGCTGACCGAGAAGTGGCCCTCGATCTTCATCATCATCCTGGCCGAGGTCTGGAAGACGGTGCCGTTCATGGCGCTCCTGCTGATGGCCGGCCTCGCACTGGTGCCCGAGGACCTCCTCAAGGCGGCCTCGATGGACGGCGCCAACGGGTGGCAGCGCTTCGTGCGCATCACGATCCCGCTGATCAAGCCCTCGATCCTGGTCGCGCTGCTGTTCCGCACGCTCGACGCCTTCCGGATCTTCGACAACATCTTCGTGCTGACCAGCGGGTCCAACGGCACCGCGTCGGTGTCGATGGTCGGCTACAACAACCTGATCCGCGGGCTCAACCTCGGCATCGGCTCCACCATGGCCGTGCTGATCTTCCTGACGATCGCGATCATCGCCTTCGTCTTCGTCAAGCTCTTCGGAGCCGCAGCACCGGGTGCAGGGGAGAAGCGATGAGCACGGCAACGATCACACCGCGTCGCAGGGCCGGCTGGGCCGCGGCCGACGTCCTGGTCCTGCTCTACGCCTTCATCCCGGTCGTCTGGATCATCTCGCTGTCGCTCAAGGGTGGCGACACCCTCAACGACGGCAAGTTCCTGCCCGCCAACCCCGACTTCACGGCGTACAGCACGATCTTCGCCAACGACGACTTCATCCGGGCGCTGATCAACTCGATCGGCATCTGCCTGATCAGCACCGCGATCGCGCTGGTGGTCGGCACCATGGCGGCGTACGCCATCGCGCGGCTGGAGTTCCCCGGCAAGAAGATCATGGTCGGGATGTCGCTGCTGATCTCGATGTTCCCGCAGATCGCGCTGGTGACGCCGCTGTTCAAGATCGAGACCGGGCTGGGGCTCTTCGACACCTGGCCCGGGCTGATCCTGCCCTACATCACCTTCGCGCTCCCGCTGGGCATCTACACCCTCTCGGCGTTCTTCCGGGAGATCCCGTGGGAGCTGGAGAAGGCCGCGAAGATGGACGGCGCCACGCCGTTCCAGGCCTTCCGCCGGGTGATCGCGCCGCTGGCCATGCCGGGGGTCTTCACCACCGCGATCCTGGTGTTCATCGCCTGCTGGAACGACTTCCTGTTCGCGATCTCGCTGACCTCGACCAACCGGGCCCGCACGGTCCCCGCGGCGATGTCCTACTTCACCGGTGCGACGACCTTCGAGAAGCCCACCGCGGCGATCGCGGCCGCCGCCGTCATCATCACCATCCCCATCGTCATCTTCGTCCTGTTCTTCCAGCGTCGCATCGTCGCTGGCCTCACGTCGGGTGCGGTCAAGGGCTGAGGCCCGCGACCACTAGAGAAGGAGCACATCGTGGCTGAAATCGTCCTGGACCACGTCGTCAAGCGCTACCCCGACGGAGCACTCGCCGTCGATGACTTCAACCTGCACATCGCCGACGGGGAGTTCATCATCCTCGTCGGGCCCTCGGGCTGCGGGAAGTCGACCACCCTCAACATGGTCGCCGGTCTGGAGGACATCACCCAGGGTGAGCTCAAGATCGACGGCCAGGTCGTCAACGAGAAGGCACCCAAGGACCGTGACATCGCGATGGTGTTCCAGTCCTACGCCCTCTACCCGCACATGACGGTGGGGGAGAACATGGCGTTCCCGCTGGTGCTCGCCGGTGTCGACAAGGGCACGATCAAGTCCAAGATCGACGAGGCCGCCGCGATGCTGGAGCTGACCCAGCACCTCGACCGCAAGCCGGCCAACCTCTCCGGTGGCCAGCGCCAGCGGGTGGCGATGGGTCGCGCGATCGTCCGCAGCCCCAAGGCCTTCCTGATGGACGAGCCGCTGTCGAACCTCGACGCCAAGCTGCGCGTGCAGATGCGCACGCAGGTGGCACGGATCCAGAAGACGCTGGGCACCACCACCCTCTACGTCACCCACGACCAGACCGAGGCGATGACGCTCGGCGACCGCGTCGTGGTGATGAAGGGCGGCATCGTGCAGCAGGTCGGCTCGCCGACCGAGCTCTACCAGAGCCCGAAGAACCTCTTCGTGGCCGGCTTCATCGGCAGCCCGTCGATGAACTTCCTGCCCGCCACCGTCGAGGGCGACACCCTCGACTCCGGTCTGGGCAAGATCCCGATGCCCGACCGCGTGCGTCGTGCCGTCGAGAGCAGCTCGAACCGCGAGGTCATCATCGGCCTGCGGCCCGAGCACTTCGAGGACGCCTCGCTCGTCGGCGACGCTCCCGGGGCCCTGGTCACCGTGCCGGTCGACCTGGTCGAGTCGATGGGCTCGGACGTCTACGCCTACTTCACCGTCCGCGGTGGGGCCGCCGCCTCCGGCGACCTCGACGAGCTGGCTCGCGACGCGGGTCAGGACATGCGCGGCGAGGGCACCCAGGTCAACGCCCGCCTCGACGCCGCGGCCAACGTCCAGGCCGGTCACGAGGCGCGGCTGTGGATCGACACCGACAAGATGCAGGTCTTCGACGCCGAGACCGGCGCCAACCTGACCATCTCCGACCGCGGGGCGCACGCCCCGGCCTGAGCGGTCGCACGTCGGTCGAGCAGGGTCGCCCGGCCCGGCGTCGAGACCAGGCCCGAGGGGCGCGGGTGGTTCCGGGGAGGGATCGACCCGGGCCCCTCGGGCCACTGTCGAGCCCGGGCGCGGCGGGGGCGCGTCAGCGCTTGCGGCCCGGGCGTCCCTGCTCGGCGATCTTCTGCATCACGTCGCGGTTCCACTCGTGCTCGCGGATCAGCCGGTAGCGCTCGCCGGCCACCCGCAGGTAGGCGTCGGCGCCGGTCTCCTCGGAGCCCCGCACGCCGGCCGCGTCGATCATCTCCAGCACGGGGACGTACTCCTCGTCGTACCAGCGTCGCGCCATCGTCGGCTTGTCGAAGTACGCCGCCTCGTGGTGCATCAGCCGGCAGGCCCAGGCCTCGATCATCTCCGCGAGCTGGTGGTAGCCGGCCGGGTCGGTGCAGTTGATCGCAGCGCGGCGCTCGCCGGTCAGCGGGACCCGCTTGAGGAACCGCAGGCCCCAGTTCTTGGCGTCCAGGTCGCGGCGCCCGCCGATGCCCTCGGTGTCGACCACGGTGTCGATCTCGGTGACCAGGGCCTCGATGCTGGTCGAGCCCAGGGCGCGGGCCACCGAGACGCGGTGGTGGCCGTCGCGCACGAAGTACAGGTTGCCCAGCTTGTAGACGTCGATCGGGGGCAGGTAGCCACCGGTGCGGCTCTTGAGCGCCATCGACTCCCAGCGCTGGCGGCTGCGGTTGGAGGTGGGGCGGAACCGGCGGTCGAAGTCGCGGGCCTTGTCGACCGACCCCACGATCGCGTCCAGCGGGATCACCCGGACGCCCAGGGAGCGCTCGCCGCGACGACCCAGGGCGTCGACGACCTCGCTGAACGACAGGGTCTCGTTAGTGGTGTGCGAGTCGTGGCGCATCCAGCCCGCGAGGGAGGACAGCACCTGGTGGCGCCGGACGCGGAGGAAGTCGTTCTCGGCGTCGGCGCGGGGGGACCCGGTGTCTCTCACCATGTCCCCATTGTCCGTCGTGCCGGGCTGGGCTCACGCCCTTCCAGGGCCCCGACCGGGGTGATGTCCAGCACCTGCCACGGGATCACGTTGCGCAGCGTGGTGCGACCCACGGTCCGGTCCGGCATGTCCTGGCCGTAGGGGTGGATGTGGCCGTGCAGGTGCCACGTCGGCTCCAGCCGCTCCAGGACCGGGTGCAGCGCCTCGATCCCCACGTGGGGACGGTCCTCGCCGTCGCCGAGCCCGAACGGCGGGGCGTGGGTGAGGAGGACGTCGACCGGAGGTCCCTTGCGGGCCCGGCGCAGCAGCCGCTTGGCGCGCCGCTCGAACTGGCGCTGGGTGTGCTGGTGGGGTCCGGGCCGGTAGCGCACGCACCCGCCCAGACCGGCGATCCGCAGACCGGCCGCGTCGACGACCTGCTGGTCGGCGTTCACGGCTCCGCGGGGACGCGGGGCGTCGCACGGCATCCCGTCGCTGGTGTAGACGCCGTTGCGTCCCACCTTGGCGCTGACGATCTCGGGGTCGTGGTTGCCCGGGACGAAGACCATCGGGACGTTCGTGGTCGAGGCGACGTACTCCAGGTAGTCCCACGGCAGGTCGCCGGCCGACAGCACCAGGTCGGGGGCGAGGGACCGCAGCGTGTGGACGTGGAGGTTGGTCGCGACCTCGTCGGCGATGACCAGGACCTTGACCATCTGCGGAGCCTAGCCGCGCGTGCCGGGGCGCGCACCGCTGTCGACCCGTCGGGAGCCGATCCGCTCTGGAGGGCGCTGTTCACCGCTCGTTGACAGGGTCGGGCGCTCGACCTTGGATGAGGCGGTGACCGAGGAACGGCGGGCGGACGGGGTGCAGGACGGGGTCGAGGGGCTCGAGGTGCGGTACGAGGCCGGGGCGCTGTGGATCACGCTGACCCGGCCGTCGGCGTACAACGCGCTCACGGGGGCGATGGTGGCCGGCACGACCGCGGCGCTGCGGGACGCGGTGACCCGCGACGACGTGCGGGTGGTCGTCCTGACCGGCACCGGCCGCGCGTTCTGCGCCGGGGCCGACCTTGGCGGGGAGGCCGCGCACGAGAAGTACGACGGGGGCTCGGTCGACGGCGCCAACCTGCTGGTGCGGGCGATCATCGAGCTGGACAAGCCGGTCGTCTGCGGCCTCAACGGGGTGGCGGCCGGGGTGGGGGTCTCGGTCGCGCTGGCCTGCGACCTGGTCGTGGCCACCGCGTCAGCCTCGTTCTCGCTGGCCTTCACGCGGATCGGGCTGATGCCCGACGGCGGGGCGACGGCCCTGGTCGCGGCCTCGGTGGGTCGGGCGCGGGCGATGTCGATGGCGCTGACCTCCGAGCGGCTCGGCGCGGGGGAGGCCCACGCCGCCGGGCTGGTCACCCACCTGCACGAGGACGCCGACTTCGCCTCCGGCCTGGAGGCGCTGGTGCGCTCCCTGGCCGCCGGCCCGCCCCTGGCCTTCGCCGCCACCAAGCGCGCCGTCAACGCGGCCACCCTGACCGGTCTCGAGCAGGCCTTCGAGCGCGAGCGCGCCGGTCAGTCGCTGCTGCTGCGCACCGCCGACGCCGCCGAGGGCATGCGCGCCTTCAGCGAGAAGCGCGCCCCCGACTTCCACGGCGCCTGAGCACCCCGCCGAGGAGGCCCACCTGCCGCGCGAGGAGGCTCACCTGGCGGGCGAGGGGGCCCATCTGGCGGGTGAGGGGGCTCATCTGGCGGGTGAGGGGGCTCATCTGGCGGGTGAGGGGGCTCATCTGGCGGGTGAGGGGGCTCATCTGGCGGGTGAGGGGGCTCACCTGGCGGGTGAGGGGGCTCACCTGGCGGGCGAGGAGGGGGCCAGACGAGCCCCCTCGGCCACCACACGAGCCCCCTCGGCCACCACATGAGCCTCCTCGGCCACCACACGAGCCTCCTCGGCGACCAGATGGGCCCCCTCGCCGTACAGATGGGCCTCCTCGGCATACCCCTGGTGGGTCTGGGGGTCCGGGTCTGGGGCCTGGGGGCCTGGGGGCCTGGGGTTCTGGCGCCTGTGGGTGGGGGTGCTGGGGTCAGGTGAGGGTGGCGCCGGCGGAGCGCATCTCGGCCAGGGCCGCCTCGGTGGTCTCGGGGGCGACGCCGACGGCGAGGTCGGTGAGGAGGTGGGTGGCGAAGCCGGCGGCGACGGCGTCCAGGACGGTGGCGCGGACGCAGTGGTCGGTGGCGATCCCGCAGACGTCCACCTCGGTGACGCCGCGCTCGCGCAGCCAGTCGGCGAGCGAGGAGCCGTCCTCGCACCTGCCCTCGAAGCCGGAGTACGCCGCCTGGTGCTCGCCCTTGAGGAAGACCGCGTCGAGGTGGCTCGCGTCGAGGTCGGGGTGGAACTGCTCGCCCGGGGTGCCGACCTCGCAGTGCACGGGCCAGCTGTCGCGGAAGTCCGGCGTGCTCGACCAGTGCGCGCCAGGGTCGACGTGGTGGTCGCGGGTCGCCACGACCAGGTCCCACCGACCGGGGGCGGCGTCACCCGGTGCGTCGTCGCCCGGACCGTCGACGGAGGGGCCGGCCGCACGGCGCCGCAGGAGCGCGGTGACGTCGGCCGCCACCCGGGCACCGCCGGCGACGGCCAGCGAGCCGCCCTCGCAGAAGTCGTTCTGCACGTCGACGACGACCAGCGCCCGACGGGCGACCTGGTGGGCCGACGGCGAGTCAGGCGAGGCGGGGGAGTCCGGGGCGCTCATGGGGCCGAGGCTACCGAGGACCTTGGTTCAGGCGACTGGTTCACGAACCGCCGTGCTGGTGGTCCTCGTGGACCGTCTCGATCGCCGGCTCGCCCTTGGACAGCTGGCGGGCCCGCAGCGGCAGCTCGCCGCGGGAGCGGAGGTGGCGCTCGCGGGCGGCCTCGAGGGGCTCGCGCCCGACGACCTCGCCACGCTCGACGAGGGGCACCATGAGGGCCCGGTCGTCGCCGTCGTCGGTCGGGGGCTCGCCGATGCCGACGACCTCGGTGGACGCCGTCCCGTTCGCCGTACGCCGGCGCAGGGCGTACTTGCGACCGCCGATCGAGTTCTTGTCCTTGCTCCGCTTGGCCACCCCGACCAGCGTGCCGGCGTCGTCCTCGCGGGCGACCAGCTTGTAGACGAAGCCGCAGGTCGGGTGCCCGCTGCCCACGACCAGCTCGGTGCCGACGCCGTAGCCGTCGACCGGCGCCGACGACAGCCCGGCGATCGCGAACTCGTCGAGGTCGGAGGTGACGATGATCCGGGTCTCGCGCGCCCCGAGCCCGTCGAGCTGCTCGCGGACCTGGTGGGCCAGCACACCGAGGTCGCCGGAGTCGATCCTCACCGCCCCCAGCTCGGTCCCCGCCACCTCGACCCCCAGGCGCACCGCCTCGGCGATGTCGTAGGTGTCGACCAGCAGCGTCGTCGAGCGGCCGAGCGAGTCGACCTGGGCGCGGAACGCGTCGGTCTCGGTGTCGTGCAGGAGCGTGAAGGAGTGGGCGCTGGTGCCGGTCGACGGGACGGAGTACTGCTGGCGGGCGCGCAGGTTGGAGGTCGCGGTGAACCCGGCGACGTACGCCGCGCGGGCGCTGGCCACGGCCGCCGCCTCGTGGGTGCGCCGCGATCCCATCTCGATGCAGGGCCGGTCCCCGGCCGCCCAGGTCATCCGGGACGCGGCCGACGCGATCGCCGAGTCGTGGTTGTAGATGGAGAGCAGCACCGTCTCCAGCAGCACCGCCTCGGCGAAGGACGACTCGACCACGAGGAGGGGGGAGTAGGGGAAGTAGGTCTCGCCCTCGGCGTAGCCCCACACGTTGCCGTGGAACCGGAAGCCGGCCAGGAACTCCAGCGTGGCCTCGTCCACGACCTGCTCCGAGCGCAGGAAGTCGATCTCCTCGGGACCGAACCGGAACGCCTCGATGGCGTCCAGCGCCCGGCCGACCCCGGCGACGACGCCGTAGCGGCGGCCCTCGGGGAGCCGGCGGGGGAACAGCTCGAAGAACGAGCGCCGGTGGGCCGCGCCCGAGGCGATCGCGGCCTGCAGCATGGTCAGCTCGTAGTGGTCGGTCAGCAGGGCCGTCGAGGCCGCCGTCGGGGTGCGCACGGGCTCACCCTAGACACGTGCGCGCCTCCCCGGGCTCACCCCGTGGAGGCGACCCGGCCGCCGGTGACGTGCACAATGGACGCCGTGTCCACGTCACCGGTCGAGCTCGACGAGCCCGAGGTCGAAGACCTCCAGCAGCTGCAGACGCCGTGGGTGACCCTGGTCTGGAACGACCCGGTCAACCTGATGTCCTACGTGTCCTTCGTGTTCCAGAAGCACTTCGGCTACAGCAGGTCCAAGGCCGAGAAGCTGATGATGGAGGTGCACGAGGACGGGCGGTCGGTGGTCTCCACCGGCACCCGCGAGGATATGGAGCGCGACGTCCAGGCCATGCACGAGTACGGCCTGTGGGCGACCATGCAGCGCGCGGACCAGGCGTGAGCGGGTTCCGGCGCCACCGCCGGAGCGGTCGCAGCCTGGCCACCTTCACGGCGTACGAGGCGGACCTGCTGCGGTCGCTGGCCTCCCAGCTGATCGAGCTGCTGCGCAACGAGTCGGCCACGCCCACGACCAGCGACGACCCGCTCGAGGCGATGTTCGACTTCACCGGACCGACCACCGAGCCCGACGACCCGGTGCTGCGGCGGCTGTTCCCCACGGCGTACCCCGACGACGAGGAGGCGGCCGGCGACTTCCGCCGCTTCACCGAGGGGGGCCTGCGCGAGGGCAAGGCCGTCGCCGCCAGCCAGGTCGTCGACGACCTCGAGGAGGCCGGCCTCCCGGTCGAGCCCGAGGACGGGCTGTTCATCGACGTGGAGCTCGACGAGGCCGCCGCCCTGACCTGGATGCGCTCCTTCACCGACATGCGGCTCGCCATCGCCACCCGCCTCGGGGTCGAGGACGGCGACGAGGAGGTCTGGGCCGAGCTGCCCGACGACGACCCGCGCGCCCAGGTCCACGACATCTACGACTGGCTGGGCTACCTGCAGGAGACGCTCGTCCGGTCCGTGCACTGACCTCGCGCCGGAACGTGCGCCGGGCTCACCTAGGCTGGCGGACGTGCTGACGCTCACCGCCGAGATCCGCGACGCCATCGTGGCGCACGCCAAGCGCGACCACCCCGACGAGGCCTGCGGCATCGTGGCCGGTCCCGAGGGCAGCGACCGGGCCGAGCGCGTGGTCGAGATGGTCAACGCGGCCGGGAGCCCGACCTTCTACGAGTTCGACTCCTCCGAGCTGCTCGCGCTCTACAAGCAGATGTGGGCCGCGGACGAGGAGCCGGTCGTGGTCTACCACTCCCACACGGCCACCGAGGCCTACCCCAGCCGCACCGACATCGGCCTGGCCAGCGAGCCGAACGCCCACTACGTGCTCGTGAGCACACGCGAGCACGGGAATAGTGAAGGCCCTGTGGAGTTCAGGTCCTACAGAATCATCGACGGCGAGGTGACCGAGGAAGACGTCCACGTCACCCCCGGCGACGCCACCACCACCGAGAGCGAGTGACCCACACCATGGCCATCGAGGTCCGTATCCCCACCATCCTGCGCACCTACACCGGCGGCGAGAAGGCCGTGCAGGCCTCCGGCGCCACGCTGGCGGCGCTGATCGAGGACCTGGAGGCCAACCACCCCGGCCTCAAGGACCGCCTGGTGGAGCAGAAGGACGGCCAGGACGACCTGCGTCGCTTCGTCAACCTCTACGTCAACGACGAGGACGTCCGCTTCACCGGCGGCCTCGGCACCGAGCTCTCCGACGGCGACCAGGTCGTCGTGCTGCCGGCCGTCGCCGGCGGCGCGGTCTGATCCCGGCTGCGAGAACGGCGCCCGTGCGGTACGACAACCTCCTCGACTCGGTCGGGCACACCCCTCTGGTGGGCCTGCCGACGCTGTCGCCGTCCCCGGACGTGCGGCTGTGGGCCAAGCTGGAGGACCGCAACCCCACGGGCTCGATCAAGGACCGCCCCGCCCTGCGGATGATCGAGCAGGCGGAGAAGGACGGCACCCTGCGACCCGGGTGCACGATCCTGGAGCCGACCTCGGGCAACACCGGCATCTCCCTGGCGATGGCGGCCAAGCTCAAGGGCTACCACCTGGTCTGCGTGATGCCGGAGAACACCTCGGAGGAGCGCCGCCAGCTGCTGCGGATGTGGGGCGCCGAGATCGTCTCGTCCCCGGCCGCCGGCGGCTCCAACGAGGCCGTCCGCAAGGCCAAGGGGATCGCCGAGGAGCACCCCGACTGGGTGATGCTCTACCAATACGGCAACGAGGCCAACGCGCTCTCCCACGAGGAGGGCACCGGCCCCGAGATCCTGGCCGACCTGCCCGAGGTCACCCACTTCATCGGCGGGCTCGGCACCACCGGCACCCTGATGGGCGTCAGCCGCTTCTTCCGGGCGCACAAGCCCGACGTGCGCATCGTCGCGGCCGAGCCGCGCTACGGCGAGCTGGTCTACGGGCTGCGCAACCTCGACGAGGGCTTCGTCCCCGAGCTGTACGACGCCTCCCTGATCGACACCCGCTTCTCGGTGGGACCCCGTGACGCGGTCCGCCGGGTGCGCGAGCTGCTCGCCGCCGAGGGCATCTTCGCGGGCATCTCGACCGGCGCGATCCTGCACGCCGCCCTGGGCCAGGCCGCCAAGGCGGTCAAGGCCGGCGAGCGCGCCGACATCGTGTTCATCGTCTGCGACGGCGGTTGGAAGTACCTCTCGACCGGCGCCTACGAGGGCACCGTCGACGAGGCGGAGGACCGGCTCGAAGGGCAGCTCTGGGCGTGAGCGCCTTCGAGGTCGTCCAGGCGCTGGTCGGCGTCGGCTGCGCGGCCGCGGTCGTGTGGCTCGTCGTGCTGCTCGTGCGGGACCGGGTCCCGGGCCGCGGGCTGCTCAACGTGCTCGCCGGCGTCGAGGCCCTGCTGGTGCTCCACCTGGTCCTCGGCGCCGTCCGCGCGTTCACCGACGCGCCGGCCGGCCTGGCGACCTGGGAGTACGTCGGCTACCTGCTCGGGGCCGTCCTGCTCGTCCCCGCCGGCGTCGTGTGGTCCTCGGGCGAGCGCACCCGCGGCGGCACCGCCGTCCTGCTCGTGGCGGTGCTGGTGGTGCCCTTCATGTTCCTGCGCCTGCACGACATCTGGGCCCAGGCGGGCGGGGCCCGTGGCTGAGCGCGACGCGGCCTCCCGCGCCTCGACCGGACGTGGGCCGGGCCGGGTGCTCGTCTTCGTGTACGGCATCTTCGCCTTCGCCGCGACCGGTCGCTCGGTCCTCCAGCTGAGCACGGAGTTCTCCAAGGCCCCGGTGCCCTACCTGCTGAGCGCGCTGGCGGCGGTCGTCTACTGCGTCGCGACGTACGCCCTGGCCACCGGCCGTCGGCGCCTCGCGCTGGTGACGGTCGGCACCGAGCTGGTCGGCGTCCTCGCGGTGGGGGTCACCAGCCTGCTGCTGCCCCAGGACTACCCCGACCAGACCGTGTGGTCGAACTTCGGTGCGGGCTACGGCTTCGTGCCGCTGGTGCTGCCGATCGCCGGGCTGTGGTGGCTGCTGAGCAGGCGCGACCGCGTGTCGCCGCGCGGGTGACCTGGGTCGCCAATCGACCCACGGCGCCACCGGGCGCACTACGCTCTGCGCTTGTGAGCCACGCGCCGATCGGGATCTTCGACTCGGGCTTCGGAGGACTGACCGTCGCCCGGGCCGTGATGGACCAGCTGCCGCACGAGGCGCTGGTCTACCTCGGCGACACCGCGCGGCAGCCCTACGGCCCCAAGCCGATCGGCGAGGTCCGCGAGTACGCCCTGGAGTGCCTGGACCACCTGGTGGAGCAGGGCGTCAAGATGCTGGTGATCGCGTGCAACTCCGCCAGCGCCGCCATGCTGCGCGACGCCCGCGAGCGTTACGACGTCCCGGTGGTCGAGGTCATCCTGCCGGCCACCCGCCGGGCCGTCTCGGCCACTCGCAACGACCGCATCGGCGTGATCTGCACGCGCGCCACGGCCGAGTCGATGGCCTACGACGACGCCTTCGCCGCGGCTCCTCAGGTCACCCTGTCCACCCGCGCCTGCCCCCGCTTCGTGGAGTTCGTCGAGCGCGGCGTCACCGGTGGACCGGAGCTGCTGGCCGCGGCGCATGAGTACCTCGACCCCCTGGTGGCCGCCGGCGTCGACACCCTGATCCTCGGCTGCACCCACTACCCGCTGCTCACCGGCGTCATCTCGATGGTCGTCGGCGACGAGGTGACCCTGGTCAGCAGCGCCGAGGAGTGCGCCAAGGACGTCTACCGCACGCTGGTGCGCCACGGGCTCGAGGAGACCGACGGCGACCCCGAGCACCGCTTCCTGACCACCGGCCAGCCCGAGGAGTTCGCGACCACGGGGCGCCGCTTCCTGGGCCCGGAGCTCCAGCGGGCCACCCAGTTCACCGGCGGCGCGTGGGTGATGTCGGCGTGAGGCGGGCTCGGCCCGGCAGGTGCGCGCGGTGAGGCTCACGGTCATCGGCTGCTCGGGCTCCTACCCCGGCCCCGCGTCCTCGGCCAGCTGCTACCTGCTGGAGGCCGACCACGACGGCCGCACCTGGCGGATCCTGCTCGACCTCGGCAGCGGCGCACTGGGCACGCTCCAGCAGCACGTCGACGCCGCCACCGTCGACGGTGTCTTCCTCTCCCACCTCCACGCCGACCACTGCCTGGACCTGTGCGGCTACTACGTGATGCGCAAGTTCCACCCCGACGGCGCGATGCCCCGGATCCCGGTGTGGGGACCCTCGGACACGGCGGCGCGGATGGCGCGGGCCTACGACCTGGAGGAGGACCCCGGCATGACCGAGGAGTTCGACTTCGTGTCCTACGACCAGACGGCCGTGCGGTTCGGGCCGTTCACCGTCACCGCCCGGCGCGTGGTGCACCCGGTCACGGCGTACGCCCTGCGGATCGAGGCCGACGGTCGCGTGCTGGCCTACTCCGGCGACACCGGGGTCTGCCACGGCCTGGACGACTCCGCCCGCGAGGCCGACCTGTTCCTGTGCGAGGCGTCCTTCCTGGAGGGGGCGCCCAACCCGCCCGACCTGCACCTGACCGGGCTCGAGGCCGGCGCGACCGCCGCGCGCGCACGCTCCCGGCGCCTCGTGCTGACCCACGTGCCGCCGTGGCACGACGCCGAGCGGGTGCTGTCCGAGGCCGTGCAGGCCTACGACGGCCCCGTGGAACTCGCCCGGGTGGGGACGACGTACGACGTGTAGCCGCTCGTGGCGGGCATGATGGGTCGCGATGATCACACTCGACAACGTCACCAAGCGCTACGGCTCGTTCACCGCCGTCGACCAGGTCTCCTTCTCCGCGCGCCCCGGGCGGATCACCGGCTACCTGGGCCCCAACGGCGCCGGCAAGTCGACCAGCATGCGGATCGTCGTGGGCCTGACCCCGGCGGACTCCGGCACCGCGCTGGTCGGGGGGCACCGGTTCGCCGACCTGCCCAACCCCGGCCGCCACGTCGGTGTGCTGCTCGACGCCTCCGCCCAGCACGGCGGTCGGACCGGGCGCGAGGTGCTCCGGGTGGGCGCCCAGACCATGGGCTTGGGCGCCGACCGCGTCGAGGAGATGCTCCACCTCGTGGGACTGGACGGCACCGAGGCCAAGCGCCGGGTGCGGGACTACTCCCTCGGCATGCGCCAGCGCCTGGGGATCGCCCACGCCCTGATGGGCGACCCCTCGATCCTGATCCTCGACGAGCCGGTCAACGGCCTGGACCCCGCGGGCATCCACTGGATGCGCGGGCTGCTGCGCACCTTCGCCGGGCGCGGCGGCACCGTGCTGCTGTCCTCGCACCTGCTGCACGAGGTCGAGATGATCGCCGACGACATGGTCCTGATCGGCCGCGGCCGGATCGTGGCCCAGGGCACCAAGGCCGAGCTGCTGCAGACCCGGGGCACCTACGCCCAGGCCGAGGACGCCGGCGCGCTGGCCGCGGCCCTGGCCTCGGCCGGCATCGCCCACACCGCGTCGGGCGACGGGGGAGTGCGCGCCGAGACCGACCCCGTCGAGGTCGGGCGCGCCGCGGCCCGGGCCGGCGTGGTGCTGGTCGAGCTGCGCCCGGCCGAGGGCGCCGGCCTGGAGGAGATGTTCCTCCAGCTCACCGCCGCCGACGCCCGCGAGCCGGCGGGTGCCCCGTCGTCCGCGCCGCGGCCCCCCGCCCCGACGACCCCCGGAGGTCCCCGATGAGCTCGACCGCCACCGCACCCGCCGTTCCCGGCACGATCGACCTCGGCCGTCACCGGCCGATCTCGTTCGCCACGCTGACCCGGGTCGAGCTGCGCAAGAGCTACGACACCCGCGCCGGGTTCTGGCTGCTGCTGGTCACCGCGATCCTGACCACCGTGGCGATGGTCGTGGTGTTCCTGGTCGCCGCCACGCACGACGTCGCGCTGTCGCTCGGCTCCTTCATCGGAACCACGGCGTACACCTCCTCCTTCCTGCTGCCCGTGCTCGGGATCATGCTGGTCACGGGCGAGTGGGGGCAGCGCACCGCGATGGTCACCTTCACCCTCGAGCCGCACCGGTCCCGGGTGATCCTGGCCAAGCTGGTGGCCGGCCTGCTCCTGGCGCTGGGCGTCGCGCTGGTCGCGATGGTGGCGGCCGTCCTGGCCACGGCGCTCTACTCCCTGACCTCGGCCGGGTCGACGTGGTCGCTGGACAAGGTGTCGATCTGGGGGTTCCTGCTCACCCAGCTGTTCGCGATGCTGACCGGCTTCGCCCTGGCCGCGCTGCTGCTCAACACCGCGGCCGCGATCGTCGTCTACTTCGCCTACAGCTTCGTGCTGCCGATCCTGTTCGCGCTCGGGGCCAACTTCCTGGGCTGGTTCTCCGACCTGCGGCCGTGGATCGACTTCGCCGACGCGCAACGGCCCCTCTTCGACGGGTCGATGAGCGGCGAGGGGTGGGCCCACCTCGTGGTGTCCGGGCTGCTGTGGCTCGGCGTCCCCCTCGCACTGGGTCTGTGGCGCGTCCTGCGCGCCGAGGTGAAGTAGGCACCTCGCCCGCCCCGACGACCCCGGGGGACGGGTCGGGAGCCGTCGGCCCGGGCGTCTAGGGTCGGCCCCATGACGAGCACCCCCTCCACCGCCCCGACCCGGGCCGACGGCCGCGCCGACGACGAGCTGCGCCCGATCACGATCACCCGCCACTGGCAGGACCACCCGGCCGGCTCGGTGCTGGTCGAGTTCGGCCGCACCCGCGTGCTGTGCGCCGCCTCGGCCTCGGAGGGCGTGCCGCGCTGGCGCAAGGGCTCGGGCCTGGGCTGGGTGACCGCGGAGTACGCGATGCTCCCCTCGGCCACCAACACCCGCTCGGACCGCGAGTCGGTCAAGGGCAGGATCGGTGGGCGCACCCACGAGATCTCGCGGCTGGTGGGCCGCTCGCTGCGTGCGGTGATCGACTACCAGGCCCTCGGCGAGAACACCATCGTGCTCGACTGCGACGTCCTCCAGGCTGACGGCGGCACCCGCACCGCCGCGATCACCGGGGCCTACGTCGCCCTGGCCGACGCCGTCGCGCACCTGCGCGCCTCCGGCGCGGTCACCGGCGAGCCGCTGACCGGCTCGGTGGCGGCGGTCTCGGTCGGCATCATCGACGGCGTGCCGCGCCTGGACCTGCCCTACGAGGAGGACGTCCGCGCCGAGACCGACATGAACGTCGTGATGACCGGCGCCGGGTCCTTCGTCGAGGTCCAGGGCACCGCCGAGGGGGCGGCCTTCGACCGCGCCGAGCTCGACGCGCTGCTCGACCTGGCCCAGGGTGGCTGCGCCGACCTGACCCGGCTGCAGACCCAGGCGCTGGCCGGCTCGTGAGCCGGGTCTTCCTGGCCTCGCGCAACGCCAAGAAGCTGGCCGAGCTGCGACGCATCCTCGGCGAGCACGTCCCGGACCTGGAGGTGGTGGGGCTCGACGACGTCACGGCGTACGACGAGCCGGTGGAGGACCAGCCCACCTTCGAGGGCAACGCCCTGCTCAAGGCCCGCGCCGGCCTGGCCCACACCGGGCTGCCGTCGCTGGCCGACGACAGCGGCCTGTGCGTCGACGCCCTCAACGGCATGCCCGGGGTGCTCTCGGCCCGCTGGTCGGGCACGGCCAAGGACGACGACGCCAACAACCGGCTGCTGCTCCAGCAGCTCGCCGACGTGCCCGACGAGCGCCGCGCGGCCCAGTTCCGCTGCGCGGTCGCCCTGTGCGTGCCGGGAGGCGAGGAGGTCGTCGTCCCCGGCGCGATGCCGGGCCGGGTGGTCCGGGAGACCCGGGGGAGCGGTGGCTTCGGCTACGACGTGCTCTTCGTCCCCGACGAGGGCCCCGGCGCCGAGGCCGGGCTGACCGCGGCCGAGCTCGCCCCCGAGGCCAAGGACGCGATCTCCCACCGCGGCCGCGCCCTGCGCGCCATCGCCCCCGAGGTCGCCCGCCTGCTCGGCTGAGCCGGGCTCGGCCCCGAGGTGGCCGCGGGTCACCGAGTGCCGCACCAGGGTCGTCCGGACCGTCCGTCCACGACCCTGGCGTGGCACTCGGCGGACCCAGCACCGGGAGCACCGGGTGTCGTCGTACGCCCGACGAGATTCGAACTCGCACTGGTCAGGACCTAAACCTGAGGCCTCTACCTGTTGGGCTACGGGCGCGCGCCCCACACTCTAGGTGGCCTCAGGAGGTGGCGAGGCCGAGGTCCTTGCGGAGCTTGGCGACGTGTCCGGTGGCCTTGACGTTGTACTGCGCGACCTCGACGCGGCCGTCGGCGTCGACCACGACGGTGGAGCGGATGACGCCCTGCACGACCTTGCCGTAGAGCTTCTTCTCGCCGAACGCGCCGTACGCCATCATCACCGAGCGGTCCTCGTCGGAGGCCAGGGTGATGGTCAGGCCGTCACGCTCGCGGAACTTCGCGAGCTTGGCGGGCTTGTCGGGGGAGATGCCGACGACCTCGTAGCCCGAGGCCTTGAGGGAGTCCAGGGAGTCGGTGAAGTCGCAGGCCTGCTTGGTGCAGCCCGGGGTCATCGCGGCCGGGTAGAAGTAGACGATCACCTTGCGTCCGCGCAGCGCGGACAGCGAGACCTCCTCGCCGGTGTCGGTGGCCAGCGTGAAGTCGGGGGCCTCGTCGCCGGGGGAGAGGCGGTGGGGCGCGGCCGGTGCGGTCTCGTCGGCGTGGTCGGGGCTGCTCATGGGGAGGTGGTCTCCTGTCCGTTCGGAGGGTTGTTGCGAACTACTTGCAACAACGTAGTGTGACGCGCATGCACGTTCCCGACGGATTCCTGGACGCCCCGACCTCGGTGGCGACCGGGGTGATCGCGGTCGGAGGCGTGGCCCTGGCCCTGCGGGGGGCCCGTCGCGAGCTCGACGACCGTACCGCGCCACTCGCGGGCCTCGTCGCGACCTTCGTCTTCGCCGGCCAGATGATGAACTTCCCGGTCGCCGCCGGCACCAGCGGGCACCTGCTCGGCGGGGCCCTGGCAGCCGTGCTGGTGGGGCCCTGGACGGCCGTGCTCTGCCTCTCCACGGTGCTCCTGGTGCAGGCCCTCTTCATGGCCGACGGCGGGATCACCGCGCTCGGCACCAACGTGACCCTGATGGGCCTGGTCGGGGTCGGGGTGGGCTGGCTGGTCTTCCTCGGCGTGCGCCGCCTGCTGCCGAGGCGTCTGAGCATGGTGGCGCCGGCCGCCGCGGTCGCGGCCTTCGTGAGCGTGCCCGTGGCCGCCGCCGCGTTCTCGCTGCTCTTCGCCATCGGCGGCACCGCACCGGTCTCGCCGGTCAAGGTGCTGGTCGCGATGGTGTCGTGGCACCTGGTGATCGGCGTGGGCGAGGCCCTGATCACCGGCCTGGTCGTGGGGTCGGTGATCGCGGTGCGACCCGACCTCGTGCACGGAGCCCGGCCCGCGCTCCTGGCCCGGGTGCTCGAGGTGCGCGACCCGGTCGCGGTCGCGTCGACCGGTGGTCGCCCGTGAGCGACCCGACGCCCCGGCGCAGCGGCCGCTTCGTGGCGGTGGGCCTGCTCCTGGCCCTCCTGCTGGCCGGGTTCGGCAGCTTCTACGCCAGCCGTCACCCCGACGGCCTGAACTTCGTCGCCGCGAAGGCGGGCTTCATAGACCGGGAGAAGACCTCGCCGACGGCCGGGGGCCCCTTCGGTCACTACGAGACCAAGGGCGTGAGCGACCAGCGGCTCAGCCGCGGCCTGGCCGGGGTGGCCGGCTGCCTGCTGGTGCTGACCATCGGCGGCTCGCTGTTCTGGGTCCTGCGTCGCGGGAGCGACGACGAGGACGACGCCGAGACCGCGGGTCCGTCCCGCACCGGGCGCTGAGGTGGGCGCCGGTCACGGTCACCGCCTGCACTTCCACGGTCACAGCCCCGTCCACCGGGCGCCGGCGCACCTGAAGCTGCTCGCGCTGGTCGGCTTCATGCTCGTCGTCGTCGCGACGCCTCGCGGGCCCTCGGCGTGGATGCTGCTCCTGGCGCTGGACCTCGTGGTCCTGCTGGGGGTGGTCCGGCTCAGCCGCGTCCCCCCGGCGTACCTCGCCCGGCGGATGGTGGTGGAGACGCCCTTCGTGGTGTTCGCGCTGCTGGTGCCGTTCGTCTCCGAGGGCGCCCGCGTGCAGGTGCTGGGCCTGTCGGTCTCCGAGCCGGGCCTGTGGGCCGCATTGGGTCTGCTGGCCAAGGGCACGCTCGGCGTGCTGGCCTCCCTGACCCTGGCCGCGACCACGCAGCCCCAGGAGGTCCTGGTGGGTCTGCGACGGCTGCATGTGCCGGACCTGATCGTGCAGATCATGGGCTTCATGCTGCGCTACCTCGACGTGGTGTCGGCGGAGATGGCCCGGATGGGCACCGCGATGCGCTCCCGCGGCTGCGACCCGCGGTCACCGCGGCACTGGCCCGTGCTGGCCCGGTCGCTCGGCGCGCTGTTCATCCGGTCCTACGAGCGCGGGGAGCGGGTGCACCTGGCGATGCTGTCGCGCGGCTACACCGGCACCATGCCCGACCTGTCCTCGCCGCACGCGCACGGCCCGGCGCCGCAGGTGGCGCGGTGAGCGAGCAGGTGGAGGAGAAGGTGGGCGAGCCCGTCCTCGACGTACGCCGCCTGGCGCACGCCTACCCCGACGGCCACCAGGCGCTGTTCGGGGTCGACCTCCAGGTCCACCGCGGGGAGCGGGTGGCCCTGCTGGGCCCCAACGGCGCGGGCAAGACCACGCTGGTGCTCCACCTCAACGGCATCCTGGAGGCCGGGGCGGGCAGCGTCCACGTCTCGGGTCTGCCGGTGGGCAAGAAGCACCTGGCGGAGGTGCGCCGCCGGGTCGGCGTGGTCTTCCAGGACCCCGACGACCAGCTCTTCATGCCGACCGTGCGTCAAGACGTCGCCTTCGGCCCGGCCAACCACGGGGTGCGGGGCGCGGCCCTGGACGTCCGGGTCGAGGCCGCCCTCGAGCAGGTCGGCATGGCGGCGTACGCCGACCGGCCGCCGCACCACCTGTCCTTCGGGCAGCGACGTCGCGTGGCCGTGGCGACGGTGCTGGCCATGGAGCCGGAGGTGCTGGTGCTCGACGAGCCGTCGTCGAACCTCGACCCCGCCTCGCGCCGCGAGCTGGCCGACATCCTGCGCTCGCTGGACGTCACGGTCCTGATGGTGACCCACGACCTGCCCTACGCCCTGGAGCTGTGCCCGCGCGCGGTGATCCTGCACGACGGCCAGGTCGTGGCCGACGGGGCCACCCACGAGCTGCTGGGGGACCCCGAGCTGATGCGTCGCCACCGCCTCGAGCTGCCCTTCGGGTTCGACCCGGCGACCGTGGGTCCGCGACCGGTCGCGCCCACGCCGATCGCCCCGCGTCCACGTGCCCGCGGGGCTTGGTAGCCTCCTGGCGACGACGGCCCCACCTCGGTGGTGCCTCGTCGTGACGCGTCGACCGACCACGCGCAGACCCACCTCGCGCAGACCCATCAAGCGCAGACCTAGGAGCCAGTGACCGTGACCGACCAGGTGTCGTCCCTCGAGCGTGACATCGAGCAGACCAGGGAGCGTCTGGCCAGCACGATCGACCAGCTCGTCCACCGCAGCAGCCCCAAGACGATCGCGCGCCGCCAGGCCGCCGACGTGAAGGGCTACTTCGTCGACCCCAGCGGTGCGGCTCGCACCGACAACATCACCAAGGTGGCCATCGGCGTCGCCGGCGTGGTCGCGCTCTTCGTGCTGGTGCGCAAGATCGCCTCCTGACCTGGGGCCGATCCCACCCCGGCACGTCCGGCCGTCCCGGCGGGGGACGGTCGGACTCCGCTCAGACCCGCCGTGGCACCAGCGGGATCTCGAGCTGGTCGACGGGCAGCACCTCGAGCGCCGGCCGGGGGACCGGGCCCAGGAGGTCGGGCAGGCTGCGCGGCACGGTGAACCGGAAGGTCGTCCCCGCGCCGGGGACCGAGGTGAAGTCGATGTCGCCGCCGTGGGCCTCGGCGATCGCCTTGACGATGTTGAGCCCCAGGCCAGTGCCCTGGATAGCGTGCTCGGAGGCAAGCGTGGAGCGGAAGAACCGCTGGAAGACGCGGTCCTGCTCCTCGACCGGGATGCCCATCCCGGTGTCGCGCACCACCACGGTGGCCTGGACGCCGTCGGTGGTCAGGTCGACGTCGACGTGACCCCCGGGCTCGGTGAACTTCACCGCGTTGCTGGCCAGGTTCAGCACCAGGCGCTCGAGGTGGGTGGGGTCCCCGTCGACGCACACCGACTCCTCGGGGACCCGGGTCGTGAGCCGCACCCGGTGCTGGTGGGCGGCGTGGGCGAGCTCGTCGGTGGCGCGGACGACGCTGTCGCGCAGGTCGACGCGTGAGCGGTCCAGCACGAAGCTGCCGTCCTCGACGCGGGCCAGGGTGAGCAGGTCCTCGACCAGGGCCAGCAGGCGCTCGCCGTTGCGCTCGATGCGCCCGACCAGCTGACGCTGCACCTCGGTCAGGTTCTCCACCACGTCGGGGTCGCCCAGCAGCTCGGTGTAGCCCACGATGCTGGTCAGGGGCGTGCGCAGCTCGTGGCTGACCGAGGACACGAACTCGCCCTTGGCGCGGTCCAGCTCGAGCATCTTCTGGTTGGTCTCGCGCTCGCGGTCCAGGGCGAAGACGAGCGCCTGCTCGGCGGCGCGCCGGTCGGTGACGTCGCGGACGACGCTGAGGTGGCCGGTGGGAGTCCCGTCGGGTCCGCGGGCCACGGTGACGCTGAGGGAGACCGAGAGCCGGCTGCCGTCCTTGCGCACGTAGGTCCAGTCGCGGGTGTCCTGGCAGGCGCCGGCGTCCACCGGGGCCGTTACGACGCCGAAGTCGGGGGTGCGGCCGAGCTCGCGGGCCCGGGCCAGCACCTCGCGGGCCTCGTGGAAGGGCATCGGTGTGGTGCGGCCGACGACCTCGTGCGCGGCGTACCCCAGCATGATCTCGGCGCCGGGGCTGAACCAGGTGATCACGCCCTCGAGATCGGTGGCCACGAAGGCGGTGCCGTTGGCCGAGTCCAGCAGCTGCCCGAGCTGGGCCTCGTTCTCCCGGATCGTGCGCAGGGAGTCCCGCAGGTGGCTCATCGCCACCGAGAAGGTCACCGAGGTGATGGCGCTGACGGCGATGAAGGCCTGGGCGCTGCTCGCGATCTCCAGCAGGCTGTGCACGCGGCCGTCGTGGGCGAAGGGCCCCCGGCCCGCGGCGGTGAGGAGGCCGAGTCCGACGGCGACGCCGAGCAGCTCGACGCTGGCCCAGGTCTGGGTGAACCGGGCCGCGGACCACACCAGCAGCGGCAGCAGCAGGAACGCCACGGGGTCGCTGGGGGTGGCGGTGAGGCAGGCGGCGGCCCCCACGGCCAGGAGCGCGACGTGGCCGGCCACCTCGACGCGCGCGACCCGCACGCGGTGCGCGGCGCGGCTCAGCACCAGGGGCAGCAGGACCGCCTGGGACTCCGCGTGGGTCAGCGCCACCCACAGCAGCGGGCGCCACAGTTGCGCCCCGTCCTGGATGCCGAGGACGCCGAAGGTGGCCGCGGTCACGACGCCGGCCGCGGTGCACGCCAACGCCACCCCGCACAGCCAGCGGCGCAGCTCGGTCCACGTGCGCAGCCCGGCGCGCTCGAGCTCCAGGCCGGTCAGCCACCACACCAGGACGCCGCACTCGACGACGTTGGCCAGGGCGAACCCGACGGAGAAGCCCCAGCCGCGGCCGGCGGCGAGACCGCCGACCAGGAACAGGACACCGAGCAGCCCGAGCAGGGGGCGGGTGCGTCGCCGAGGGGAGAGCAGCACGAGCGCGGTGGCCACGGAGGTGGCCACCCACCAGCGGGTGACGACGTCCGGGTCGGTCGTGTTGGCCAGCGAGAGCGCGGTCAGCGCCGGCACCCCGACCACGAGGGCCGGGGTGAGCAGTCCTGCGTTGCGCGAGTTGGGCACGGCGACACGTCCTCGGTCAGACGACGGGAGCGTCCCCGGGCCGGGCCCCACCCGGGCCGTGGATCGCAGGACGACCGTAGGACCTCAGGTGGGGCGCTGACTCAGAAATGGGGTAATTCGGACATCAACTACCCCGGGTGGTGCGGGTGTGCTCAGACGCGGTCGGAGCCGTCCCCGCGCTGGTGGGGGTCCTCGAGGCCGCCGTCGCGGGCCTGCCCGTCGGTGCGCCCGTCGGAGGTGAAGTCGCCCGTGCGGGTCTCCTGGCGGCCCCCGTCGTGCAGGCCGTCGTGCCCGGCGTCGTGCCCGCCGTCGCGGGTGCCGGTGGGGGCGTAGTCGTCGGCGCGGTGGTCGACGTCGGGGTCGAGGCGGTCGGCCTCGCGCAGGCGGTCCTCGTGGTGGGCCTGGGTCTGGTCGACGGCGGTGCGCTCGCGGTCGGCCTGCGCCTGGAGCCGGTCGGCCTGGGCGCGGGCCCGCTCGGCCTCGGCCTCCCGCTCGCGGGCCAGGGCGTCCTGCTCCCGGTGCTCGTGGGCGGACGTCGCCACCTCCGAGCGCAGCTCACCGGCCCGCTCGCGGGCCACCTCCTGCTTCTTGCGCTGCGTCGACCGCAGGACCACTGCGAGCAGCAGCAGGACGGCGATGACGACGACGGCGATGATCAGCCACTTCATGGGGGCTCCCTCTTCTTGCTTCTCGTCCGCTGCCCCTGTGCCAGGGCGTTGTCGGACCTTCTGTCACCCGTACCCGGGCGGATGGGGGCGAAACGACAACCCCCAGACGCCCGGTGCCGCCACCCGAGCAAAAAGTTCAACAAAATAGGGTCAACAACGTGTTGAGGTTCTGATGAGGGGGTACGAACCGACCGAACGCCACCAGTACGGCCACCACGTCAACCAGGGAGCACCCACGATGTCCGCCATCCTCTTCGGGTCCATCAGCACCATCGCCGACACCTCCGAGCTGCAGCGCGAGTCCTTCAACGAGGCCTTCGCCCAGCACGGCCTCGACTGGCAGTGGGACCGCGACGACTACCGCGCCATGCTGGCCTCCTCCGGCGGCCGCGACCGGATCGCCGAGTTCGCGAGGAGCCGCGGCGAGGACGTCGACGCCGACGCCATCCACCGCACCAAGTCGGAGCTGTTCGTGGCCAAGCTCGGCCAGGGCGAGATCCGCGTGCGGCCGGGTGTGAAGGAGACCGTCGACTCCGCCCGCAGCGGCGGGATGCGGCTGGCCCTGGTGACCACCACCTCCCCGGCCAACGTCGCGGCCCTGGCCGAGGCCGTGCGCTCCGAGGTCGACCTCGACCGCTTCGACCTCGTCGTCGACGCCACGCAGGTCGACCGGCCCAAGCCCGACCGCGCCGCCTACCTCTACGCCCTGACCCGCCTGCAGGAGCAGCCGCAGCACTGCGTCGCGCTGGAGGACAACGTGGGCGGCGTCGAGGCCGCGGCCGAGGCCGGCCTGCGAGTCCTCGCCTTCCCCAACGAGAACACCGCGGACCACGACTTCGACCGCGCCGACCGGCGCATCGAGTCGCTGTCCTTCGGCGACCTCCCCGACCTGATCGCCTGATCCCGACCGACGCCTGACACCCCAGGAGACCCACGACATGTCACAGGTGCACGCCCAGCTGGAGTCGACCGACTCCGCCTTCCACGTCCGCGGCCGGGAGTCGATCGACTTCAGCCTGGTCTACAGCCGGGGTGTGTTCGACCCCGAGAACACCGAGCTCGCCGACACCTACCGCGACTACGGCCGGTGCTTGATGGTCGTGGACCAGAACGTCCGCGACCTGCACGGGGACCGGATCGAGGCGTACTTCGCCCACCACGACATCCCGCTGACGATCTTCTCGCTGTGGATCGGGGAGAAGCGCAAGACGCTGGCGACGGTGGAGAAGATCGTCGACGCGTTCGCCGACTTCGGGCTGCTGCGCAAGGAGCCGGTGCTGGTGGTCGGCGGTGGCCTGACCACCGACGTGGCGGGGTTCGCCTGCGCGTCGTACCGCCGGAGCACGAACTACATCCGGATCCCGACCACCCTGATCGGGCTGATCGACGCAAGCGTCTCGATCAAGGTCGCGGTCAACCACGGCAAGCACAAGAACCGCCTGGGCGCCTACCACGCCTCGCAGAAGGTGCTGCTGGACTTCTCCCTGCTGGAGACGCTGCCCGAGGACCAGGTCCGCAACGGCATGGCCGAGCTGATCAAGATCGCGGTCGTGGCCAACGCCGACATCTTCGACCTCCTGGAGAAGTACGGCGAGGACCTCCTGCGCACGCGGTTCGGCCACCTCGACGGCGACGACACCCTCAAGGACGCCGCCGACACCATCACCTACGAGGCGATCCGCACGATGCTCACCCTCGAGGTGCCCAACCTGCACGAGCTCGACCTGGACCGGGTGATCGCCTACGGCCACACCTGGAGCCCGACGCTCGAGCTGACCCCGGAGACGCCGTACTTCCACGGGCACGCGATCAACGTCGACATGGCGTTCAGCGCGACCGTCGCGCACGAGCTGGGCTACCTCTCCGACACCGAGCGCGACCGCATCCTCGGCGTGATGAGCAGCCTGGGCCTGGCCCTCGACAGCCCCTACCTCACCTCGGAGCTGCTGCGTCACGGCACGGACTCGATCATGCAGACCCGCGACGGGCTCCTGCGCGCGGCGCTCCCGCGGCCGATCGGGACCTGCGTCTTCGCCAACGACCTGGACGCCGACCAGCTCGACCGGATCCTGGCGGTGCACAAGGAGACCGTGAAGGCCTACCCGCGCGGGGGCGACGGCGAGGACATGTTCACCTCCGACGCCGCCTGACCCGTCCCCGAGCACCCACGACTCCCAGGAGCCCCCCATGACCCTCCCCGCCCCCCGGCCCGTCACCCCGGTCTCGATCCTGGCCGACACCCTCGTGCGGATCAGCGACCGTCTCGACGGGTCGGGGGTGGAGGCGGAGGTGCTCGCCGACCTGCGTCGGGCCACGGCGCTGGCCGGGGGGCTCGACGACTACACGGGTCGGCTCTCCACCCCGGAGTCCGAGGCGCTCGCCGGCCTGGCCACGCGCACGGCGGCCGAGGACTGGGGCGCCCGCGCGGCCGGCGGTCCCGTCCCGGGCCTGGAGCAGGAGATGCTCTCGGGCCACCTGGAGGGTCAACTGCTCAAGATGCTGGTCCACGTCACCGGCGCGCGGCGGGTGCTCGAGGTCGGCATGTTCACCGGCTACTCCGCCCTGGCGATGGCCGAGGCGCTCCACGAGATGGGCGCGACCCCGGGCCCGGGGGTCGGTGTCGTGGCCTGCGAGCTCGACCCGGGCGTGGCCGGCTTCGCCCGCGACTGCTTCACCGCCTCGCCCGCCGGTGACCTGGTCGACGTGCGCGTCGGCCCGGCCGCCGACACGCTGCACGCCCTCGCCGACGACGGCGAGGTGTTCGACCTGGTCTTCGTCGACGCCGACAAGGGCGGGTACGCCGACTACCTCTCCACCCTGCTCGATCGGGAGCTGCTCGCACCGGACGCCTTGGTCTGCGTGGACAACACCCTGATGCAGGGCGACCCCTGGCTCGGGGGTGAGCCTTCGCCCAACGGTGCGGCGATCGCCCACTTCAACCAGGTCGTCGCGGAGGACCCCCGGGTCGCCCAGGTCGTCCTGCCCGTCCGGGACGGGATCACGCTCATCCGGCGGGTCGACCGGTGAGCGCGCCCCGGGCCGGGGCCCGCGACGTCGTCCGGACCCTCGGGCTGCTCGGGCTGCTGACCGCGCTGGCCCCGGTCAACGCCGCGGTCACGGCCGGTGCGTGGGTGACCGGCCGGGTGCGTGGCCCGGTGCGGCCCGTGACGTCGAGCGACCGCCCCCTGACGGTGATGGTCAGCGGCGGCAAGATGACCAAGGCGCTGGCCCTGTGCCGGGCCTTCCACGACGCGGGGCACCGGGTGGTGCTGGTCGAGGCCGGGAAGTACGCCCTGACCGGGCACCGCTTCTCCCGCGCCGTCGACGTGTTCCGGACCGTCCCCGACGCGACGGACCCGGCGTACGCCGACGCGCTGGTCGACGTGGTCACCTCCGAGGGCGTCGACGTCTACGTGCCCGTGTGCAGCCCGGCCTCGAGCCTGCCCGACGCCCGCGCCAAGAAGCAGCTCTCCGAGCACTGCGAGGTGGTGCACCTGGACGCCGACGTGCTCGAGGAGGTCGACGACAAGCTCCGCTTCGCCCGGATGGCGCAGTCGCTGGGGCTGCGCGTGCCCGACACGCACCTGGTCACCGACCCCCAGCAGGTGCTCGACCACGACTTCGGTGACGCCACCCGGCCCTACATCCTCAAGAGCATTACCTACGACCCGGTCCACCGCCTCGACCTGACCCGCCTTCCCTTCGGGCCGGTCGAGGCGATGGAGCGGTTCGTGCGGTCGCTGCCGATCAGCGAGGACAACCCCTGGATCCTCCAGGAGTTCGTCGAGGGCCAGGAGTACTGCACCCACGGCACCGTGCGCGACGGGCGGCTGACGGTCTACCTGTGCTGCGAGTCCTCGCCGTTCCAGATCAACTACGCGATGGTCGAGCACCCGGGGATCCGGGCCTGGGTCGACCGGTTCGTGGAGGGCACGTCGTTCACCGGGCAGGTCTCGCTGGACTTCATCGAGGAGCCCGGCGGCGAGGTGTTCGCGATCGAGTGCAACCCTCGCACGCACTCGGCGATCACGATGCTGCACGACCACCCCGGCCTCGCGGCGGCCTACCTCCAGGACGAGCCGCCGGCCGGCGAGACCTGGCCGGTCGTGCCGACGGCGGCCAGCCGCCCGACGTACTGGACCTACCACGAAGTCTGGCGGCTGCTCACCGAGCCGGGTCGGCTCGCCCGGCTGCGCACGATCGCGAGCGGGACCGACGCGATCCTGGAGCGCTCCGACCCGCTGCCGTTCTTCATGGAGCACCACGTGCAGGTGCCGTGGCTGCTCCTGCGCACCCTGCGCCGGCGTACGGCGTGGATCCGCGTGGACTTCAACATCGGCAAGCTGGTCGAGGCGGGCGGCGACTGATGCGCGTCCTGCACCTGGTGGGCTCGCCCACCAGCGAGGAGATGGCCGAGCTGTCCCGCCTGTACGCCGCCGACTGCCTGCGCGCGACCGCCGACCCGGCGTACGACGTCACGGTCGCGCACGTCGAGCCCGGCGGGACGTGGCGCTTCCCGACCGACCTCTCCTCGACCGCGCTCGCCGCGGCCGAGCCGCTGGACCTCCCCGCGGCGCTGCGCGTGGTGGCCGACCTCGACCCCGAGGTGGCGGTGCCGCAGATGTTCTGCCTGGCCGGGATGACGACCTACCGCTCGCTCCTGGACGCCCTCGGGGTGCCGTTCGTCGGCAACACCGCCGAGGCGATGGGGATCGCGGCCCACAAGGCCCGCGCCAAGGCCGTGGTGGCCGGCGGCGGTGTGCGCGTGCCCGACGGCGTGCTCGTGCGGGCGGGGGATGACACCTCGATCGTCCCCCTGGCCCTGCCGGTCGTGGTCAAGCCCGTCGACGCCGACAACTCCGCCGGCCTCACGCTGGTGCGCTCCGAGGGGGAGTACGCCGCCGCGGTCGCCGGGGCCCTGGAGCACTCGCCGGCCGCCCTGGTCGAGACCTACGTCGAGCTGGGCCGCGAGGTGCGCTGCGGCGTGCTCGATGTCGACGGCGAACTGGTGGCCCTGCCCCTGGAGGAGTACGCCGTCGACCGCGACACCAAGCCGGTCCGGGACGCGGGCGACAAGCTGCGTCGCGACGGCGGCGACGACGGCGCTCCGGGAGCGCTGGCGCTGGTGGCCAAGGACGCCGACCACGCCTGGATCCTGCCCACCGACGACCCGGTCACCCCGTCGGTTCACGAGGCCGCGCGCCGGGCCCACGTGGCGCTCGGCTGCCGCGACTACAGCCTCTTCGACTTCCGCGTAGACGCCCAGGGGCGGCCGTGGTTCCTCGAGGCCGGGCTCTACTGCTCCTACGCCGAGAAGAGCGTGGTCAGCGTGATGGCCGCGGCCGCCGGGATCGCGCTGCCCGACCTGTTCCGCGCCGGCGTCGACCAGGCGCTGTCCCGCGGCTCCCGCGGCCCGAGCGCCCTCCTGTCCGACCGCCCGTCCACCACCCCCCACCGGAGGACCCCGTGAAGACCACTCCCGCCACTCCCGGCTCCACCCTCGGCGTCGTCGTGACCGACCTCGACCTCCACGACGTCACGCCCGACCAGACCGAGGAGCTCAAGGACCTGCTCGCCGAGCACGGTGTCGCCGTCTTCCCCGGGCAGGACCTCGACGACGACGCCTTCGTGAGGTTCCTGCGCGGCTTCGGCGACCTGGCCTTCACCCAGGGCGAGACGCCGGTCGAGGACCACCCCGACCTCAACGTGATCAGCAACGTGGGCCGCACGACGCCACCGCGCAGCACCTTCCACGTCGACTCCAGCTACCTCCGGGTGCCGCCGGCCTACACCGCGCTGCGCACCGTCGAGGTGCCCGAGCGGGGCGGCGAGACCCTCTTCACTGACCAGTACGCCGCTCTGGAGACGCTGCCCGAGGACCTCCGCGAGCGGGTGTCGGGCCGCAGCATCACCCACGTCGTGACGGGTCTCGACGACCTCGACGACGACGCCGAGACCAGCGCCGTCCACCCGGTCGTGCGGCCGCACCCGCGCACCGGTCGCCCCGTGCTGTTCCTCTCGACCCCCGCGCGGTGCGCGGCGGTCAGCGAGATGGACGACGAGGAGGCCGCGGCCACCGTGCAGGCGCTCTTCGAGCACTCCACGCGCGAGGAGAACACCGTGCGCCACGCCTGGTCGCCGGGCGACGTGGTGATGTGGGACAACGGCTGCGTGCTCCACCGGGCCGACCACGCGGACGTGAGCGGGGACCGGGTGATGCACCGCGGCATGGTGGCCGGGTCCGCGCTGCTCGAGACGGCCGGCGGGAGCGGCTGGTCGGCCTAGCCCCGTCGTCCCAGCTCAGGTCGGCAGGGGCTTGTTGCGGGCGAGCGCCAGCCCGTCGGCGTACGACGCCCCGGCCGCGAGGAGCGGTCGGAACTTCATGATCCGGCCCGGCAGGTCGCGGCTGAGCACGCCGGTGAGCCGGTCGTCGCGTCCCAGCAGCACCAGCCACGGGCCGTCGGGCCCGCCGAGGACCTCGGAGCGGTCGGCCCCGTGGGCCTCGCCGAGCATCTGCACCTTGCTGCCGAACAGCTCGGACCAGAAGTAGGGGACGGTGGCCAGCGCGCGCGGGTCGTCGCCGCGGAGGTGGGCGACCGCGTTGGCGCCCGCCAGGGCCCCCTCCTCGGCGGCCGCGGTCCAGTGCTCGACGCGGCGGTCGTGGTCGCCGTGGCGCACCCGCGCGACGTCGCCCGCGGCCAGGACGCCCGGGACCGAGGTCGTCAGCGTGGCGTCGGTGACCACGCCGTCCTCGAGCTCCAGACCGCTGCCGTCCAGCCAGCCGGTCGCGGGGACGGCGCCGACCCCGGTCACGACCAGGTCGGCGGGCAGCGTGGTGCCGTCGGCGAGCACGACCTCGGTGACGTGGCCGTCGGCGGCGCGCAGGCGGTCGACACCCGTGCCGGTGCGCAGGTCGGCGCCGGCGTCGCGCACCAGGGCGACGAGCAGGTCGGCGGCATCCGGTCCGACGGCGCGGGCCAGCGGTCGCTCGGCGGCCTCGACGACGGTGACGGACCGTCCCCGCGCGAGCACGGCGGTGGCGACCTCGAGGCCGATGAAGCCGGCGCCGACGACGACCGTGCGGGCCTCGGAGTCCAGGGCCGACCGGACGGTGCGGGCGTCGGTCAGGGTGCGCAGGGTGGTGACGCCGCGGGGGAGCGGTGCCGTCACGTCCTGCCCCTCGACGGGCACGTCGAGGCGACGGGCCGTCGCGCCGGTGGCGACCACGAGGACGTCGTACGCCGCCTGCTCGTCGCCGTCCTCCCGGGCCAGGGTGACCGTGCGCGCGCCGGTGTCGAGCGCGGTGGCCCTCGTGCCGAGCCGCACCTCGACGTCGAGCTCAGCGAGCTGGTCGGCGGTGCGGTGGTGGGTCGGGTCGCTGGGACCGTCCTGGGCGAGCACCTGCTTGGACAGCGGCGGCCGGTCGTAGGGCAGCTCGTCCTCGGCCCCGACCAGCGTGATCGGTCCCGTGTGACCGGCCTTGCGGGCCGACTCGGCCGCACGCACGCCCGCCAGGGAGGCGCCGACGACCACGAGGTGGCCCGGCGGGTCAGCACCCTCGGGCCCGTCGGGACCCGCCACGCTCAGTCCTGCAGCTCGAGCGCGGAGTTGGGGCAGGCGTCGCACGCGGCCTGGATCTCGGTGCGGCGCGACTCCTCCGGGCTGGTCTCCAGCACCGTCATGTAGCCGTCGTCGCCGATCTCGAAGACGTCGGGGGCCAGTGACTCGCACATCCCGATCGAGGTGCACTTCGACTCGTCGAGCACGATCTTCATGGGTTCCTCCGGGAGACGGGGGCCGGGTGCGGTCCGCTGACCGACACACCCCGGTGCCGGGGCGAACCTAGCAGCGCTCCACCAGGCGGGGCTGTTGCCTGCACCACAGGGGCTCCAGCCAGGAATGCGCCGGTCCGGTGGGGAGTTGTCGAGTGCAACCGTCTGGCGGCGGGCGCACCGGTGCGCCCCGCGGCCTCGCCGTCTTACTGAGCTTGTAGGAGCACCGTGCCCCCCACCGCCCACGCCCCCCACCTGCCCCACGTGGACGCGTCGCGCACCGACTACCGGGTCACCTTCGCGGTGCTCTGCGTGGCGGTCTCGTCGTTCTCCCTGCTCCAGTCGATGGTCAACCCGGTCCTGCCGACCATCGAGAAGGCGCTGCACACCGACCAGGTCACGGTGACGTGGGTGCTGACGGCGTACCTGCTCTCGGCCTCGGTCTTCACCCCGATCATCGGTCGCGTCGGCGACAAGGTCGGCAAGAAGCGGATGCTGGTGCTGGCGCTGACCGCCCTCGCGGTCGGGTCCCTGGTGGCGGCCCTCGCGCCGACCATCGGCGTGCTGATCATCGCCCGCGTCGTGCAGGGCATCGGTGGCGGCGTGCTGCCGCTGACCTTCGGCATCATCCGCGACGAGTTCCCGCGCGAGAAGGTCGGCGGGGCCGTGGGCGTCTCCGCCGCGCTGCTCGCCGTCGGCGGCGGCGTGGGCCTGGTGGTGGCCGGACCGCTGGTGGACGCGCTGAGCTACCACTGGCTGTTCTGGATCCCGATGGTGATGACGCTGGTGGCCGCCCTGGCCGCGGCGTTCCTGGTGCCCGAGTCGCCCGAGAAGACCCCGGGCCCGATCAACCTGGTCAGCGCCGTCCTGTTCAGCGCCTGGCTGGTGGCGCTGCTGCTCGCCGTGAGCGAGGGCGGCCACTGGGGCTGGGCCTCCGGCGGCGTGATCGCGCTGTTCGCGGCCTTCGTGGTGCTGCTGCCGATCTGGGTGGTCAGCGAGACCCGCAGCCGCACGCCGCTGATCGACATGCGGATGATGCGCCTGCCGACCGTGTGGACGGTCAACCTCGTGGCGCTGCTCTTCGGGGCCAGCATGTACTCGATGTTCGCGTTCCTCCCGCAGTTCCTGCAGACCCCCGGCGTCACCGGCTACGGCTTCGGCCTCAGCGTCACCGAGTCGGGCCTGCTGCTCCTGCCGCAGGCCGCCGCGACCTTCCTGGCCGGCCTGGCCTCGGGCCCGCTGTCGCGACGCTTCGGCTCCAAGCCGGTGCTGTTCGTGGGGGCCGCGGCGACCAGCCTGGGGACGCTCGGCCTGGTGCTGTTCCACTCGGCCGTGTGGATGATCGCGGCCGAGACGATCGTGCTCGGCCTGGCCTTCGGCCTCGCCTTCGCCGCGATGTCCAACCTGGTCGTCGACGCCGTCCCGCAGCACCAGACCGGCGTGGCCAGCGGCATGAACACCAACATCCGCACCGTCGGCGGTGCCCTCGGCGGCGCAGTGATGGCCGCGGTCGTCACCTCGGGCGCCCGGCCCGACGGTCTGCCGGTCGAGGGCGGCTACGGCAACGGCTTCCTGTTCCTCACCGTCGCCTCCGGTCTCGCGGCTGTGGTCTCCCTGATCGTCCCCGTCGTCAAGGCCCGCACCCACGCGGTCCCGGGCTTCGACGAGGTCGCGGCGCCCGCCGCCCCCGAGCCGGTCCCCGCCGCCGCCCGCTGACGCCGAGCGGCGGCGTACCCGGGCCACCGGCGACGGTGGCGGAGCGGGACCGTCAGGGGTGGAAGCCGGCGACGTGGGAGCCGAGCCAGGAGAGTGCCTGGGGGAGCAGCGCGATCCACACCGAGTCGCGGTGGCCGGCGTTCTGGAGCACGACGGCGTGCACCGCGGTGGGCTCCCGCAGGTGGTGCAGGAAGCTCGCGCTCGAGGTGTAGGAGATGGCGTCGGCGTGGGAGGTCTCGACCCACAGGGCCACCGGCGGCGGGGTGCGCTCGACCAGCGCGGGCAGGTCGTAGCGCTGCGACAGCGGGCTGCCGGGGGCGTACGGCTCGTAGAACGGTCCGAACTCGGGCCGGAAGTAGCCGCCGAGGATGATGCCGGCGGCGTACTGCGCCGGGTGCAGGACCGTGGCCATCGCGGCGTCCCAGCCGCCGGCGGAGTAGCCGATCGTCGACCAGGCGCTGCGCTCCTGGCGCACCCGGAAGGTGTGGGCGACGAAGTCGGGGACGTCGCGGGTCAACCAGGTCTCCACCTGGGGCAGGCCCGGGTTGCCGTTGACCCCCTCGGTGTCGACGCCGTCGGGGAACTCGATCTGCGGCATCACCACCAGGGTCGGCCGGAGCTTGCCCGCGACGACCTGCTGCTCCACGGCCTGCCCGATCTGGAAGACCTTCACCCAGTTCAGCGGCTGGCTGGGGTAGCCGTGGAACGCCTCCAGGACCGGGTAGCGCTGCTGGGCGTTGCCCGGCGCCGAGTAGCCCGCCGGGAGCTGCACGACCACCTGCCCGGTCAGCCCGCTGCGCCGTCCGTGCACGGTGAAGGTGGCCACGCCCGAGCGGGTCACGGGCGCCCGCAGGGGCGGGACCGACGCGACGTTGCGCGCGTGCGCGCCCCGGACCCTCTGGTGCACCGCGTGCGAGGCCACCCCGCCGCGGTTGAGGTGCGTCTGCGCGACGTGGCCCGTGATCGCCCCCTGGAGGTCCGACCAGTCGGCGAAGAACAGGAAGGCCGAGTTCAGCTGGGTGGCCGCGGTGAGCAGGACCAGGACGTTGACCATCAGCAGGAGCAGCGCACGCGTCACGATCCGCACCGGGTTGTGACCGCCGAGCCGGGGCCACAGCACCACCACGGCCACGAACGCCGCCACGGTCACGACGACCACACCGTCGAGGAAGAACGAGCCTGTCAGCGAGGGCATCCCCATCACCAGTCCTGCCATCCGAGCGTGACCACCGTGGTCACGTGACAACGGAACGGCCGTCAGGCTGTCGGCAGGCTGACGGGCCCGCTCCATCCCCGGCGGTGTTCAGCCCCCCGTCAGACGGGCCTCGCGGACCACGCTCCGGCGGGTTCCAGGACCGTCACAGGGACCCGCTCTCGCGGCCGGCGACGGGCACCGCGGCGTAGGGGTCGGGCGAGGCCGTACGCCGACGCGCGGCGCTCGCGGGCCAGCGCTCCTCGGCCCAGATCGCCAGCGGCGCCGCGGTGAACATCGTGCTGTAGATGCCCACCGACAGGCCGAGCAGCAGCGCGATGGCGAAGTCCTGGAGCGAGTCGCCGCCAAGCACCGCGAGGGTGGCCAGGATCAGCATCGCGCCGAGCCCGGTGTTGACCGTGCGCGGGACGGTGCTGAGGATCGCGTCGTTGACCGTGCGCCGCAGCCCGGCCCGGTCGCCGCTCGGTCCCCGGACCCCCTCGCGGATCCGGTCGAAGACCACGATCGTGTCGTTGACGGCGAGTCCGATGATCGAGAGCACCGCCGCCAGGAACACCCCGTCGACCGGCTTGCCCCACCAGGCGAAGACCCCGACCACGGTCAGCACGACGCTGCCCATCGAGAGCACCGCGGCGGCGGCGTACGTCCACCGGAAGCGGAACGCCAGGTAGGCCATCTGGGCCGCGACCGCGATGACGAACGCGATCAGCGCCTGGGTGCGCAGCTGGGAGCCGAGGGTGGGGCCGATCAGCTCGTCGCGCTCTTGGGTGACCGTGCCGACCTCGCGGCTCAGGGTGTCGCGGATGGTCGCCGACTCGTCGTTGCTGATCTGGCCGGTGCGGACGGTGATGTTCTCGCGTGCGCCGGTGCCCGAGGAGGTCTGCACGACCGCCTGGGGGAAGCCGGCCTCGCTGACGGCGGCGCGGGCCTGCTCGACCGAGACGTCGCGGCTGGTGGAGTACTCCGCGATCCTCCCGCCCGTGAACTCCACGCCCAGGTCGAGTCCCCGGGTCGCGATGCCGGTGACCGCGACCACCCCGGCGACCACGGTGACCGCGATCCACGCGCCGACCCGGCGCATCAGGAACGGCCCCCGCTCGGTGAGCCACGTGCGCAGCCGGCCGGTGCCGCCGATGCCCGAGACCCGGCCGGTGGCGAAGGAGCGCCGCACCGCCCAATCGGTGAGGACGCGCGCGACCACCAGCGCCGAGACCATCGAGGCCACCACGCCGATGGACAGCGTGACGCCGAAGCCCTTGACGGGCCCCGAGGCGAAGAAGAACAGCAGCCCGGCCGCCAGCAGGGTGGTCACGTTGGAGTCCAGGATCGCCGACCACGCCTTGCGGTAGCCGGTGTCCACCGCCGGGGCCAGGCCGTCGGCCGGGCGGGCGGCGTACTCCTCCCGGGCGCGCTCGAAGACCAGCACGTTGGCGTCGATCGCCAGGCCGATCGCCAGCACGAACCCGGCCAGCCCGGGCAGGGTCAAGGTGGCGCCGAGCCAGACCAGGAGCCCGTAGGAGACCAGGGCGTACGCCGCCAGGGCGACCGTCGCCATCAGCCCCATCAGCCGGTAGACGAGCACCACGAACAGGCCGGTCAGCGCGATCCCGATGATGCCGGCCTCGATGGAGGCGTCGATGGCGGCGTCCCCCAGCGTCGCACCGACGGTGCGCTGCTCGATCACCTCGACCGGGACCGGCAGGGCGCCGCCCTTGATGAGGATCGCGAGGTCCTGGGCGGTCTCCTGGGTGAACTGGCCGGTGATCTGGGTGGCCCCGCCGGCGCCCTGGCACAGGGTCGGCTGGACGGCGGGGGAGGAGATCACCTCGGAGTCCAGGACGATCGCGATCCGCTGGCCGCCGCCGGGGGTGGTGCACGCCTGCTGGACCAGGTCGCGCCACTCCGGGGCCCCGGCCTTGTTGAAGTCCACGGAGACCACCCAGGAGGCGGACCCCTCCTGCGGCAGCTCGGCGCGGGCGTCGGAGACACCGTTGCCGTCGAGCACGAGCGGGCCCACGGTGAGCGGCCGTCCGTCCTCGTCCGTCGTGGGCGTCTTCGCGGAGGCTCCCTGCGCCGGGGCGTTCGGGGCGTCCGGGGCGCGGGTGGTGTCGGTGACGACGTGGAAGCCGAGCTGGGCGGTGCGTCCGATCACCCGCGCCGCCTCGCGCGGGTCCTGCACGCCGGGCAGCTCGACGATGATCCGCCGCTCCCCGGCGCGAGCCAGCGTGGGCTCGGCCACCCCGAGGGCGTCGACGCGCCCACGCAGCACCTCCAGCGCCCGGTCGGTCGAGGCGCGGGTGGCCTTGGCGCGCTCGCTGTCGCGCGTCTCGAGCACGATCTGGGTGCCGCCCTCGAGGTCGAGCCCGAGGCGCGGGGTGAGGCTGACCGCGGCGAGCAGGGCCAGGCCGATCACGGCGAACGAGGCGAGGGCGCGCCACAGCGGGGCACGGGAGCGTCTCGGCGGTGGGGCCGTGGTGCGGGTGGGGGTGCGGGTGGGGGTGCGGGGCGGGTGCTGCTGGTCGGTGGTGCTCGGTGACGGCACGGGTCTCCTCGGGGCCTGGGGTGCGCGGGGTGTCGCGCGGGACCCGCCGACCGGGCAGGACCGAGGGTGCGCGCGGGGGCGCGCGTCGGTGGCCCGGCGGCGGGTGGGGCTGACGGCGGGGTCAGCGAGGAGGTGCGCGGCCCTGGGCCGGCGCGCGGTGGAGCGAGGTGTGCGGGTCGAGCGGAGGCGCGCCGGGAGCGGCGTACGTCGGGCGCGGGTGGGGGGCACCGAGGGTCGGCTCGGCGACGAGCGTGGGGCCGGGGTGGGTCGGGCCGCGGGGCGAGGCGTCGTGGGTGGTCGTGGCGCGCGCGGTCAGCGGGGCGTCGGCGGCCCCGAGCTGCCCGGCTTGCCCAGCCTCCCCAGGCTGCCCGGTCTGCCGGTGGGCGCGGGCGGACGACGGACGCGAGGTCGAGCGCGCGGGGCGACCCTCCTCGCGCGCGACCGGGGCGACGGCGGTCCGGCCCGCGGCCTCGACGCCGGGCGCGCGACCGGGGCCGGGGGTGGCGGTGGCGCTCCCGGCCCCCGCCAGCAGCACCAGGACGGCCGCCAGCCCGGCGAGGAGCGCCGTCAGGGGCCGGCCGGGGGACCCGGGGACGCGGACGCGAGCGCGTCGACGCTGTCCTGCGGGCCCCGGGTGCATCCGGGGAGTCTAGGCGCCCGCGCCGGGATGAAACCGGGCCCCAGGTTGTTGAGGCCACCACAGGCCCCGGCCCCGGGACCCCACCGAGCACCCCAGCGACCACCCCAGGAGGCACCCGTGCACGTCGGCGTCGACAGCTTCGTCAGCCAGGTCATCGACCCCACCAGCGGCCGCACGATCGGGGCGGTCGAGCGGATGGACCACCTGCTGGAGGAGATCGAGCTCGCCGACCGCGTCGGGCTCTACTCCTTCGGGATCGGGGAGCACCACCGCGAGGAGTACTTCGACTCCGCGCCGCCGGTCATCCTGGCCGCCGCGGCGGCGCGCACGTCCCGGATCCGCCTGGGCAGCGCCGTGGCCGTGCTCAGCGCCAACGACCCGGTGCGCGTCTTCCAGCAGTTCGCGACCCTCGACCTGATCTCCCACGGCCGCATCGACCTCGTGGTCGGGCGCGGGTCGTTCACCGAGGCGTTCCCGCTGTTCGGGCTCGACCTGGGCGACTACGACTCCCTGTTCGAGGAGAAGCTCGACCTCCTGCTGCGCCTGCGCGCCGACAGCCACGTGACCTGGTCGGGCCGGCACCGCCCGCCGCTGACCGGGCAGGGCGTCTTCCCCCGGCCCGTGCAGGACCCCCTGCCGGTCTGGGTCGGGGTGGGTGGCACGCCGCAGTCCTTCGCCCGCGCGGGCCTGCTCGGGCTGCCGCTGATGGTGGCGATCATCGGCGGCGAGCCGCGTCAGTTCGGCCCCCTGATCGACCTCTACCGCCGGGCCGGCGCCCAGGCCGGGCACCCGCCGGAGGCGCTCCAGGTGGGCCTGCACGTCTTCGGGTACGTCGGGGAGAGCCGCAAGGCCGCGGCCGACATCGTCTACCCGGGCTGGCACCGCATGTTCACGACCGTCTCCCGCGAGCGGGGCTTCCCCGCGCCGACCCGGGCGCAGTTCGACGCGACCTCCGGGCCGAACGGCGCGTTCTTCATGGGGGCGCCGAACGAGATCGCCGAGAAGCTGCGCCGGATCTCGGGCCAGCTCGGCGGGGTGGACCGGGTCTCGCTGCAGATGACCAACCCCGAGATGGCCCACGCCGACCTGCTGCGCAGCATCGAGCTGCTCGGGACCGAGGTGGCCCCGGCGGTGGCCGACGCCTGAGGCAGGTCCGCCTCAGGCGGTGTCGGCGGCCGCGGCGGCCGGGTCGGCGCCCAGCAGCCGGTCGCGCAGCACGACCAGCTCGTCGACGGCGTCGACGAAGCGCGCGGTGCTGTCGCCGACCTGGAGGTCGCCGAAGTAGTGCCGGCGCATCGCCATCCGGGCGAGGTGGTGCTCGTCGTGGGCCAACCGGGCCTCCAGCAGGCCGGTCAGGTCGGCGACGTTGCCGCTGTCGACCACGTCGGAGCAGCGGCTCACCGGCACGTCGCGGCGCAGGGCATCGGCGTCACCGTGGCGGTCGGTGAGCAGGATCGGCTTGTCGTTGCGCAGGTAGAGCCAGTCCAGCCCCACCGAGGAGACGTCGGTGACCATGGCGTCGCAGTCGGGCATCACGGCCAGGATGTCGCCGTGGGTGATGCTCACGTGCCCGGCCTCGGGGTCGTCGTGGGCGGCGCGGGCCACCAGGTCGAGCACCTCCAGGTGCCCCGCGCGCACCGCCGGGGTGGTGCTCGTGACGACCTTCGGGTGCGGCTTGTAGACCAGCCGGGCGTCGAGGACGGCCAGGACCGACCGCGCGATCGAGGGGCCGAGCGAGTCGACCGAGGTGTAGTCGTTGTACGCCGCGTCGCCCTCCCAGGTCGGCGCGTAGAGCACCGTGCGGCGCGAGGACGGCTCCAGCAGCGGCTCGGGACGCAGGTCCAGCTGCGGCCGGCCGATCCGCACCAGGCGCGAGGTGTCGAACTCCAGCAGACCGGCCGCGTGGCGCTCGACGGCGGCCTCCCCGGCCACGAAGACGCGGTCGTAGGCCTTGGCGTTGTTGCTGGCCATGCTCTGCTTGTCGCTCTCGCCGTGGTTGACGTGCGCGTGCAGCACCCGGCTGTTGATCAGCGAGGGGAAGTTGTGCATCGAGTTGTTCACGTAGAGCACGACGCGCGGGTCCAGGTCGGCGTACAGGGTGGTGAGCTCGGGGAAGGTCTCGGCCAGCACCACCGGGAGCGTCGTACGACCGCGCAGGGCGTACGCCGAGGCGGGGTCGCGCACGACGACCCCCACGGGACGGGTCGCGTCGAGGGTCTCCAGGACCGGCAGCCACTGGGTCAGCTGGTAGACGCGCGACGGGTCGTCGGCGAAGTAGACGATGACGGAGATGTCGTACACGCGAGGATGCTAGGGGAGGAAGGTGAACAGGCCGTGACGGGCTCGTCGGTGCTCCGCGGCGGTCGCTTCCGTAGGCTCGTCCGACACCCGGGCCGGTCTCGCCGGGTGCGCACCGTCCCCTCGATGGAACCCCTGGAGGTCCCGTGCCCCGCTCCACGCCCAGCTCCTCCCGCACCTCGGGCCGACTGCGCTCGGCCCTGCCCGGTCCGGGTCGCACGGCGCTCGGCGCGACCGTGGCCGGCGGGGTGCTGACCAGCCTGGCCTCGGCGCCGGAGCGGGTCGGTCGGGTCCTGCGCCGGCGCTACCCGACGGTCGCGGTCACCGGGATGACCGGCGTGGGCAAGAGCCGGCTCGCGGACCGCCTGGCACGGCGTACGCCGGGTGAGGGGACCGCCGAGGTCGGCTCGGCGACGATGGAGCGACGCACGCGACGGGCCTCGCGGCTGCGTGGGTTCCGCTTCCTGGTCGTGCCGGGGGACAACGCGGCGACCCGGCTGGGGGCGCTGGACGAGGTCTTCCACGACGAGCCGGTCGACGGCGTCATCCACGTGGTCGCCAACGGGCACGCCACCCCGCGGCGCACGGCGGGCACTACCGGCGGCGCGTCGGCGACGCGGGAGCAGCAGCTCGCGGCCGAGCTGGAGGACTGGACGATCACCGCGCACCGCATCGCCGCCATGGCCGTGCGCCGCGACGCCCCGGTCTGGCTGGTCATCGCGGTCACCAAGACCGACCTCTACCCCGACGACCTCGACGCGGTCCTGGACTACTACTCCCCGGGCAGCGGGTCGCCCTTCGCGGCCAAGGTCGACGAGCTGCGCTCGCTGGCCGGTGGCGCACGGCTCTCGGTCGACGTCCTCCCGGTCGCGAGCCAGGGGGGCGGGCGCTCGGCCGCGGTCAGCCAGAAGCAGGCCGACGCGCTCGTCGACGCGCTGGCCACCCGGCTCGCGCAGCTCAGCGGCCACGTCTGAGGTCGCCCGCCGGGGCCCGCGTCCCCGGCTCGACCGGAGGTTGCCCGGTCCACGGTCGCGCGCGGCGCGTGCGACCCGACCCCGCACCGCCTAGGCTCGGCAGCCACTGCTCGCGCGGTGCTGTGCGCACGACCGGGGGTGGTCGTCCACGACGTGACCGGGGGTCTCAGTGCAACGCATCCTGGAGGACCTCCACGTCTTCGTGACGATGACCGAGGCGATCAACTCCGACCTCGACCTGGTGCGCGTCCTCCAGGCCGTCACCGACGCCGGCACCCGGCTGTCGGCCGCCGACTGCGGCGCGTTCTTCCACCGCGCGGCCGACGGGGGTCCCTACGGCGCCCCCGTGCTTTCCGGCGACGGACCCGAGACCTTCGCGCACCTGCCGCCCGACGTCGTCGAGGAGGTCTTCGGGCCGGTGTTCGCCGGGCTCGGGAGCGTCCGGGTCGACGACGTCCGCACCGACGTCCGCCTGCAGCACGTGCCGAGCGAGCGGCTGGCCCTGCGCAGCTGCCTCGGCACGCCGGTCGTGGCCCGCTCCGGCGAGGTGATCGGGGCGCTGCTGTTCGGCCACCCGGAGCCCGGCCGCTTCGACGAGCGCAGCACCCACGTGGTGCGGCTGGTGGCGACCCAGGCCGCGGTCGCGATCGAGAACGCCCGGCTCTACGCCGCCGAGCAGCAGGCCCGGCTGCACGCCGAGCAGGCGGCCCAGCGGCTGGTGCTGCTCCAGGAGATCACGTCCCGGGTGGCCCGGTCCTCGACCCGCTCGGAGGTCGTCCGCGCGGTCATCGAGACCGTCGCGGGACCGCTGGCGACCGACCGGGTGGGGGTCTACCTGCGCGACGGCGAGCTGTTGAGCGCGGCCGAGCGGGTGACGATCGAGGCCGGCCGCCCGGTGCCCCAGCAGCCGCAGGTGCGGGTGCTCGACCTGGACGGCGACAACCCCGTGTCGCAGTGCGCGCGCTCCCAGCAGCCGCTGGTGCTGCGGTCGCACGCCCACCTGGTCGAGCTGCACCCGGCGTACGCCGACCGGGTCACCGGCGTCGAGGCCGCCGTCCTGCTGCCGCTGGTGGTGGGAGCCCGCACGCTCGGCGTCCTGGCGCTGGCCTGGTGCGAGGTCCGGGAGGTCGACGAGCTCGAGGTCGAGTGGCTCTCCAGCGCCTCCGAGCAGCTCGCCCTGGCCCTGCGCCAGGTGGAGCTGCTCGAGTCCGAGCGCGGCGCCCAGCAGGCCCTGCGCGCCAACGCCGCCCACGCCATCGCGGTGTCGCGGACGCTCCAGCGCTCGCTGCTGCCGCCCGCGCTGCCCGAGGTGCCCGACCTGCTGGTGGCCGTGCGCTACGTGCCGGGCAGCCAGGACGCCGAGGTCGGCGGGGACTGGTACGACGTGATCACCACCCCCGGCGGGTCCGTCGTCCTGGTGATCGGCGACGTCCAGGGCCACAGCATCAACGCCGCCGCGGTGATGGGGCAGCTGCGGGTGGCGCTGAACGCCTACCTGGTCGAGGGCCACGAGCCCGAGGCCGCGATGTCGCGGGTGAACCGGGTGATGGAGACGCTGCGCACCGAGGTGATCGCGACCTGCTGCCTGGTCAGCATCGACCCCGCCACCGGTCGCGCCGCGATCGTGCGCGCCGGCCACACGCTGCCCCTGCTCTGCCGCGCCGACGGCCGGGTGGAGGAGGTCGACGGCGACGCCGGCATCCCGCTCGGCGTGCTGCCCGAGTGGGAGTGGGCCTCGACCGAGCTCGACCTCCACGCCGGTGACCGGGTGCTGCTCTACACCGACGGTCTGGTCGAGGTGCCCGGTGTCGACGTGGGCGTCGGTGTCGAGGAGCTCGTGCGCGCCGTCGCCCGCACCGCCCCCGCGATGGCGCAGGGGGGCGGGGACCGCGCGGGCGCCGAGTCCCGGGGCCCGCGCCAGGCCACGCTCGAGGGCGCGGTCGACGCCGTGCTGGAGCAGATGGGCCCGCGCACCCGCGACGACGTCGCGGTGCTGGCCTGCGAGTACGCCGGCCCGGCCTGGGACGTGCGCCGCGCCGCCCTGGAGGTGCGCTCGCTGTCCCAGACGGCGGCCGCGCGCACGTTCGTGCGCCAGACCCTGCGCGGCTGGGGCCTGGCCCGCCTGGAGGACTCGGTCACGCTGCTGGTCACCGAGATGGTCACCAACGCCTTGGTCCACACCGACGGCGACGCCTCCCTGGAGCTGCGCCACCAGGACGGTGTCGTCCGCGTCCTGGTCACCGACTCCTTCTCCCGGGTGCCCCACCACCGCGCCCAGGACCCCGAGGCGACCGGTGGCCGCGGGCTGCTCGTGGTCGGCGCCCTGGCCCTGGAGTGGGGCGTGGAGCCGTCGGGCGAGGGCAAGACCGTGTGGGCCGACGTCAAGGCCTGAGGACGCCTCCCGTGCAGGTCAGCGACGGGTGGGGCAGGACACACAGCCCCGATTTCACCTCCGCCCAGGTGCCTGATAACGTTCCACTCGCTACACGCGCCAGTAGCTCAATTGGCAGAGCAGCTGACTCTTAATCAGCGGGTTCGGGGTTCAAGTCCCTGCTGGCGCACCACCCGGCTCGACACGACCAAGGCCAGGCCCCTCGGGGCCTGGCCTTCGTCGTTCCGCCAGCGTTTACCTGCCCCTCCTACGGTGGTGCTCACGCCAGGCGGAAGGGGTTTCTCCAGTGGGTGCTGCCGACGACCCGCGGGCCGGTCTGTCTGTCGCCGAGGCCCACCGGCTCGACCTGCTCGCCCTGGACCGGGAGGTCGAGCACGTCCGCCGCACCCTCGGCCCCAAGGCGGCCGAGCGCACCCGCCGCGTCCTCGGCCGGGCGCTGGAGGACCGGCGGCGCGAGCTCGTGCAGCGGCGGCTCGAGGAGGGGCAGCCGCCACGTTGAGCTGGGCGGCGCGAGGTGGGCCGGTCGGCGTACGGCTCGGGCGTGGTGTGGGGGCACGGGGTGGGGCGCTTCGTGAGGGAGCTTGCCCAGTGAGCGGCCTGCGCCGCGAGGGGGCCTGCGCCGTGAGGGGGTCTGCAAATGTCGCCGCTGGGGCCACAGGGGTTCGGCCTCAGCGGGAGGCGGGTCACATTGGCATCGTTCCCCCGTGGGGATGTGGCTGGTGTTGCTGCAGTGCGCCACACCCGACCCTCTCGCTACATTTGCAGCGCGCCTCACCGCCAGCCCCCACCGCCAGCCCCACCGGCACCCCCCACCCCGACCCCCGCCCTACCGCGAGGCGAGCACCGCCTGGGCGGCGTTGTGGCCGCCCAGCCCGCTGACCGCGCCGCCGCGCCGGGCGCCGGAGCCGCAGAGCAGCACCGGGGCGAGATCGGTGGCCACGCCCCACTGCTGGGCGGGGGTGTCGAGGGCGGTGCGGGGGGAGGCCCAGGGCCACTCCAGGTCACCGTGGAAGATGTGGCCGCCGGGCATGGCCAGGTCGTCCTCGACGTCCTGGGGCACCTTGGCCTCCAGGCACGGCCGGCCGTCGGGGCCGAGCAGGACGCAGTCCATCAGCGGCTCGGCGAGGTGCTCGTCGACGGCGGCGACCGCCCGGCGCACGGCCTCGTCGCGGGCGGCGGCCCGGTCGCCCTCGAAGAGCTCCGCGGGCATGTCGAGCCCGAAGTAGGTGAGCGTGTGCACGCCCTGGCCCGCCAGGTCGCCCAGGATCGAGGGGTCGGTCAGGGAGTGGCAGTAGAACTCACCCGGGGGCGAGGTCGGGATCGACCCGGCCGCGGCCTCGGCGTGGGAGCGGGTGAGCGCGGAGTACTCCTCGGCCACGTGGAAGGTCCCGGCGAAGGCCTCGACCGGGTCGTGGCCGCTGCGCAGGCGGGGGAGCCGGGAGAGCAGGAAGTTGATCTTCAGCTGCGAGCCGGAGGGCTTGGTGTCGCGCTCGGCCACCTCCCCGAGCAGGATCTTGAGCACCCAGGGCGCGACGTTGGACAGGACGTGGCGCCCGGTCACGGTGTGGATGCCGTCGCCGTCGTGCCAGGTGACCTCGGCCGCGTCCGAGCTCGCCCGGATCGCGCTGACGCCGGCGCCGGTGAGCACCTCGGCGCCGCGGGCGGTGGCGGTGCGCAGCAGGGCGGTGGTCACCGAGCCCATGCCGCCCACGGGCACCTTCCACTCCCCGGTCCCGTTGCCGATCAGGTGGTAGAGGAAGCACCGGTTCTGCACCAGCGAGGGGTCGTGCAGGTCGGCGAAGGTGCCGATCAGCGCGTCGGTGGCCACGACGCCCCGCACCAGGTCGTCGGCGAAGCGCTCCTCCACGACCTCGCCGAGCGGGCGCTCGACGACGGCCCGCCAGGTGGCCGCGTCCACCCGCGAGCGCAGGTCGCCCTCGCGCTCCAGCGGCGACATCAGGGTCGGGGCCACCTCACGGGCCAGGCCGGCCACGTCGTCGTAGAACGTGCGCCAGGCGGCGTACTCCTCCTCGCCGCCCGTGAGCTCCCGGAACGAGCGCTGCGTCGCCTCGCCCTCCTCGTGCTCGACGAGCAGGCCGGTGGGGCGCCCGTCGCGCACCGTGGGGGAGTACGACGCCGTGCGCCGCGACCGCAGCTCCAGCGGCAGGTCGAGGTCGCGGGCGAGCTGCTCGGGCATCAGCGAGACCAGGTAGGAGTAGCGCGAGAGCCGCGCCCCCAGCCCGGGGAACGCCTCGGTGCTGATCGCCGCGCCACCGGTGTGGCCGAGCCGCTCGAGCAGCAGGACCGAGAGGCCCGCTCCGGCGAGGTAGGCGGCGGCGGTGAGGCCGTTGTGACCCCCACCGACGATGACGACGTCGTACGACGAACGGGAGGCACGCATGCGCGCACGCTATCCGCTCCGGCACGCCGGACCGGCGGAATATTGAACGTTCAACCATCGTTCAGGGCACACTGGAGTACGACCCCACCCTGGAGGTGCCCGATGCCCGCTGTGACCGTCGACGACCTGACCCTGCTGGACCGCCTGGCCACGCCCGGCCTGGGCGACACCGTGCGTCCGGTGAAGCAGCTGATCGAGTCCCCGCGGGGCTACGAGGGCGAGGGCTTCCCGGTGCGCCGCGCCTTCGCCGGGGTCGACCTGCGCGACCTCGACCCCTTCGTCCACATGGACCAGATGGGGGAGGTGGAGTACGCCCCGGGTGAGCCCAAGGGCACCTCCTGGCACCCCCACCGCGGCTTCGAGACCGTCACCTACATCATGGACGGCGTCTTCGACCACCGCGACAGCCACGGCGGCGGCGGCTCGATCACCAACGGCGACACGCAGTGGATGACCGCCGGCTCGGGCCTGCTCCACATCGAGACACCGCCGGAGTGGCTGGTCCAGAGCGGCGGCCTGTTCCACGGCATCCAGCTCTGGGTGAACCTCCCGCGCAACGCAAAGTGGAACGCCCCGGCGTACCAGGACATCCGCTCGGGCCAGGTCGGCCTGGCCACCTCCGCCGACGCCGGCGCGCTGGTCCGGGTCATCGCCGGGTCGGTCGGGAAGGCGCAGGGCCCGGGCACGACGTACACCCCGATGACGATGGTGCACGCCACCGTCGAGCCGGGTGCCCGCCTGGACCTGCCCTGGGACCCGGAGTACAACGCGCTGGTCTACGTCCTCTCCGGCGCCGGCACCGTCGGCGACGCCCGCACCCCCGTCCGCGCGGGCAACCTGGCCGTGCTGGGCGCCGGCGACTTCGTCACGGCCTCGGCCGCCGCCTCCCAGGACAGCCGTACGCCGGCCCTGGACCTGATCGTCCTCGGCGGCCGCCCCATCCGCGAGCCGGTCGCCTGGGCCGGGCCGTTCGTGATGAACACCAAGGCCGAGGTGATGGCCGCCTTCGAGGACTTCCAGAAGGGCCGCCTGGGCACGATCCCGACCGAGCCGTTGAACGTGCACGGCGCGCCGACCGACCCCAGCCGCCCGGTGACCGCCCGGGAGGACTAGTCAGCCGCGCGGATCCCGTCGTCCGGCCGGCCCTCGAGGCTTGGGCGCTCGCCCCGCGGCGTGCTCGGGATCACCGCACGCCCCACCCCTGAGGGTGGGGCCGCTCGCTAAAATCAGGGTGTTGCCCCTCGAGGCCCGGGCGCCTCGTGCCCGCCTCGAGGAGCCGGTCCCGACCCGGGCCGACGGATCCGGGTCCTGACCTCTCCCTTCCCCCAGCGCGGGCCGCGACGTGCCCCAGAGGAGTGCTCAGCCGTGCAGAAGCGTCACATCGTCCCGCTCGTCCTGCTCGCCTTCCTGATCGTGGTCGGCGGCATCCTGCTGCTGATCGGCACGCAGAAGTCGCCCGACACCGGCATCGACACCAGCCGCCCCAACGGCGCCGGCCCGGTGCGCAGCCTCACTCGCTGACCCGTTCGACATGCAGCTCGCGCGTTCGCGGTCTCCGGTGAGCGCCGTTGTGCGCGCCGAACGCGTGAGCTGCATGTCGCTCGGGCCGCGCCTCTCGAACGGGGAGGGACGGCAGAAACCCCCGGCCTGCCTCTCGTGAGGCTGACCGGGGGTTTCACTTGGGGTGAGTAACGGGACTTGAACCCGCGACATCCGCCACCACAAGGCGGCGCTCTACCAGCTGAGCTATACCCACCAAGCGAGGAAGAGCATAGCGGTCCCTCAGCGATGCTCCGAATCGGGTCGGAGTCCGGTCAGTGCGCCCTGGTGGAGGTCGGCGACGCGCTTGGCCGTGGCGGAGTCCGGGCCGGGGCCGGGGACGAAGACGGCCTCGCGGTAGTAGCGCAGCTCCTCGATGCTCTCCTGGATGTCGGCCAGCGCCCGGTGGTTGCCGCCCTTGGCCGGCGCGTTGTAGTAGGCGCGGGGGAACCAGCGGCGGGCGAGCTCCTTGATCGAGGAGACGTCGACGATCCGGTAGTGCAGGAAGCCCTCGAGGTCGGGCATGTCGCGGGAGAGGAAGGCCCGGTCGGTGGCCACGGTGTTGCCGGCGAGCGGGGGCCGGTTGCCCTCCCCGCACTGCTCGCGCACGTAGGCCAGCACCTGCGCCTCCGCCTCGGCCAGCGTCACGCCGCCGTCGAGCTCCTCGAGCAGGCCGGAGCTGACGTGCATGTCGTGCACGAACGGCACCATCTGCTCGAGCGCCTCGGCCGGGGGCTTGACGATGACGTCGACGCCGTCGCCCAGGACGTTGAGGTCGAAGTCGGTGACGAGCGCGGCGACCTCGATGAGGGCGTCGGCCCGCAGGTCGAGCCCGGTCATCTCGCAGTCGATCCAGACGAGTCTTTCGTTCACGATCGGTCAGCCTACCCACGGGCGTCGTTCAGGAAGTGATCAGACGCTCCCCCTAGGCTCGTGACCATGCTGCGCTGGGTCGGTCTGCTCGCCCGGCTCGTGGTCGGGGGAGTCTGGCTGTGGGCCGGTCTGCTGAAGATCTCCGACCCCGAGGCGAGCATCACCGCCGTCCGCGGCTACCAGCTGCTGCCGGCGTCGGCCGCCGAGGTGGTCGGCCGCGCGCTGCCCACCGTCGAGGTCGCCCTGGGGGCCGTGCTGCTGCTCGGCCTGTTCCACCGGTTCTCCGGCGCCCTCTCGGCGCTGCTCCAGCTGGCCTTCATCGCCGGGATCGCCTCGGTGTGGGCCCGGGGGATCGCGATCAACTGCGGCTGCTTCGGTGACGGCGGGCCCAACCCCGACGCCTTCGGCCAGTACCCCTGGGAGATCGCCCGCGACACCGGCCTCCTGGCCGCGTCGCTCCTGCTGGTGTTCCTGCGCCGCACCGCGTGGTCGCTGGACTCGCTCCTCGCGGGCGACGCCCACCCCACCCCCCAGTCCGAGGAGGACCGTCGTGTCGAAGAAGTCGCGTGAGACCGGACGCACCGAGCGCGCTGCCGCCGTGCGCCGGGCGCAGGCCAGCCGCGAGCGCAACCGCAAGGTCGGCGTCATCGCCGCCGTGGTGGTGCTGCTGGCCGTGATCGTCGGGGCCGGGGTGTTCTTCTCCAACCGCGGCGGCGACGGCACGGCGGGCGCCGCCACCGGCCCCCTCCCGGCCGCCAGCGCCAGCGGCCAGGCGCTGGTCGTGGGGGCCAACGCGAAGGCAAAGCTCAAGGTCGTCGTCTACGAGGACTTCCTGTGCCCCTACTGCCGCGAGTTCGAGTCCTCCTCGCGCTCGGCGCTGCACGAGGCGGCCCGCAAGGGCACGGTGCAGGTCGAGTACCGCCCGTTCCACCTGCTCCAGGACGACTACTCCTCCCAGGCGCTCGCCGCCTGGTCGGCCGTCCTCCAGCAGGGCACGGCCAAGCAGGCCCTGGCCCTGCACGACCTGCTCTACGAGAACCAGCCCTACGAGCAGGACCCGAGCAAGCCGGGGCCGACGCAGTTCGTCGCCTGGGCCAAGACGGCCGGCGTCACCAGCTCCTCGGTGCTCGACGCCGTCCGGAAGGCCTCGGACCAGACCTTCGTCGACGCCGCGGACGCCTCGGCCAAGAAGGCCGGCGTGACCGGCACGCCGACGATCTTCGTCAACGGCAAGCAGCTCGGCGGGACCTCGGTGTCGGACGAGGTCAGCGCTCTGGAGAAGATGATCTCCCAGGCGTGAGCACGACCCGTGGAGGAGGAGCTGTGGCCCGACGCAGCAAGCCCCGACCCCAGGGCCCCGACGGCTCGGCGTACTCCGACGGCCGGACGCGGCTGCTGCTCGGCGGCGGCGTCCTCGTCGCCGTCTGCGCGGTGATCGCCGGGCTGGTGATCTTCTCCAGCGGCGGCCAGACCGTCGTGCCGTCACCGAGGGCGACGGTGACCGCCCAGGCGACCTCGCTGGTCGTGGGGCGTGCCGGGGCGCCGGCCACGGTGCTCGTGCGCGAGGACCTCACCAGCCCGACCAGCCGGGCCTTCGACGTCGCCTCGCGCGACTACCTGGAGATCATGGCCGCGCAGGGCCGCGTCCGGGTCGTCTACCAGCCCGTCCACGGCACCTCCGCGCCCACCGGCTACGCCGCGACCGCGCTGGGGGCGTGGGCGCAGGTCCTGAGGTCGGCCACGCCGGAGCAGGCCCTGGGGTTCCAGCGACTGCTCCTGGACGCCCAGCCCGCCGCGGGCGGCACGCCCCCCGGCACGATCGACCTGGCCCGGCGGGCCGGCGTGAGCGACGCCGGGGTGCTGTCGTCGCTGTCGACGCCGCCGCCGGCCGCCCTGGTCGCGGCCGGGGCCCGCTCGCCGCAGGTGCTGCTGGACGGCAGGCCGGTGACCGGTGGATCTCCGGTCGAGGTCGCCGACACCCTCCAGAGGGCCCTCCTGCGCCAGCGCGGGTGAGGGCCGCCCGGGGTGCGTACGCGGCCCGGGAGAGCCCTGCGAGCATGAACCCATGCCGAGCCCGACCGTTCCCTCGCTGACCGACTTCATCGCCCGCCTGCCGAAGGCCGAGCTGCACGTGCACCACGTGGGGTCCGCCTCACCGCGGATCGTCAGCGAGCTGGCCGAGCGCCACCCCGGGACGGTCCCGAGCGACCCCGACCAGCTGCGCGACTTCTTCGCCTTCCGCGACTTCGCGCACTTCATCGAGGTCTACCTCGCCGTCGTCGACCTGATCCGCACCCCGGAGGACCTGCGGCTGCTGACCTACGAGGTCGCCCGCGAGATGGCCCAGGGTCAGCAGGTGCGGTACGCCGAGCTCACCTGCACCCCGCACACCTCCGTGCTGGCCGGCATCCCGATCGAGGCCTACACCGAGGCCATCGAGGACGCCCGGGTGGCCGCCGAGCGCGACTTCGGGCTCGTGCTGCGCTGGATCTACGACATCCCCGGCGAGCTCGGGGTGCCGGGCGCCGACGCGACGCTGGGCTACGTGATCGACCACGCCCCCGACGCCCTCATCGCGCTGGGCCTGGGCGGCCCCGAGATCGGCGTACCGCGCCCGCAGTTCAAGCCGCACTTCGACGCCGCCCGGGCCGCCGGGCTGCTGAGCATCCCGCACGCCGGGGAGACCACCGGGCCCGAGACGGTCTGGGACGCCCTGCGCGACCTCGGCGCGGTCCGGATCGGGCACGGCACGTCCGCGGCCCAGGACCCCGAGCTCCTGGCCCACCTGGCGGAGCACCGGATCCCGCTCGAGGTGTGCCCCTCCTCCAACGTCGCCACCCGGGCGGTCGCCTCGCTCGCGGAGCACCCGCTGCGCACCTTCGTCGAGGCCGGCGTGGTGGTCACGATCAACAGCGACGACCCGCCGATGTTCGGCACCACCCTGAACCGCGAGTACGAGGTCGCCGCCGACCTGCTCGACCTGGACGCCGCCGGTGTCGCCGACCTGGCCCGGACGGCGGTCGAGGTGTCCTACGCCCCCGACGAGGTCAAGGCGCGCGTGCTGGCCGAGATCGACGGGGTGCTGCCGCAGGGGTAGCGCCGACCCCCGTGCGGGGGCCGGCGTCCGCCGCCACGGGGCGGCGTGCGGGGGCCTCCCGTGGCTCAGCGCACCGCGGTCCGGGTGCTGCCGCGGCCCGCCTCGAGGGCCCGGGTCGCGGCGGACACGGCCGTCACCGTCCAGGTCCCGGTGCTGGGGAACCGGTAGCGCAGGTTCCAGGAGCCGCTGCGGTCGGTGCGGGCCGTCCCGATGCGCCGGCTGCTGCCGGAGCCCTTGACGGCGCTCACGGTCACCAGCTGGTTGGCCCTGGCCGGTGCGATCGAGCCGTGCAGGCGGTAGGTGCGCGTCCCCACGCGGGTCGCCGCGGCCGTGACCCGGCTGGCCACCGACACGATCCCGGCGTCGCCGGGCTGACCGCCGACGGTCCGCGCCCGGTACGACGCGCTGCTGGTGGGCGTGGAGGCGGGCACCCGGAAGGAGCCCGTCGAGGAGGCCGTCACCGTCGCCAGGGTGCGGAACGGGCCACCGGGCAGCGCCCGCTCGACCGCGACGCGGGAGCCGGGCTTCGCCAGGCCGGTGAAGCCCAGGCGCTGCCCGTAGACCAGCTGGCCGCTGGAGGGCTGGAGCGCCGGTGCGGCGCCGAGGACCAGCTGCGGCTGCGTGGTGGCCCGGGGGCCGGGACCGGCCAGGTTGGCGGCGGCGACGCCGAACGTGTAGCGCCCGGTGCCGAGTCCGGTGAAGGTCTCGGTGCGCGTGCCGGCCGGCACGGAGTCACCGCTGCCGAACTGGCCGCCCGACCACGAGGTCTCGAAGGTGGACAGGGCGGAGTCGCCGTGGCTGACGGGGTCGTCCCACGTCAGCGTGACCCGACCGACCCCGGTCTGCGTCGCGACCAGGTGCTGCGGGACACCCGGCTCCTGCCCCGTGACCGTGAGCGTGGCCGGGTCGGTGTCGATCGACTCGCTGCTGGTGGTGAGGCGGGCGAGGTACTGCGCGCCGTTCAGGGCCTTGGTGGGCGCCGGTACGACGAGCGTGCTCGAGGTGGCCCCGTCGACGTCGAAGAAGTCGGGGTCGCCCGGGGTCTTCACCATCCACTGGACGTCCGGCGCGGGGTCACCGTGCGCCTCGACGGTGAAGGTCGCGTCCGTGCCCGCCGCGGTCGTGGTGCTGCTGGGTCCCGCGGTGACGGAGATGGGGGTGTCGAGGACGAGGGCCGAGACCCGGGCCGGGTGCACGGTGGCGGCGTCGGCCGGCGCCGGGGTCGTGCCGGCGCACACCAGGCCGACCGCGAGCGCGGCGGCCGCGAGGGAGCCGCGGTGCAGGCCGCGGCGCCCGGCGGGCACGCGCAGCGGGGCGGACGGGGGCGGCAGGATGCGGCGCGCGGAGGCGTCAGGGGTCACGTCGACCAGCTCTCGAGAGGGCGCCCCGTGGCGACCGACCCGGTGCCGGCCCACCGGGGCGGTGGAGGGCCTGAGCGTGGCACGCGTCACACCGCGCGATGGTCGCATCGGGCAACTACTCACCAGAACCACCCGTCCGGGCCATGCCGCCGGTCCCGGACGGAACCGTGCGGGGGCCCGGACGGGACCGGGTGAGCGGTCGGCGTCCGGGCCCCCGGGCGGGGTGCGGCTGGGTCAGGGCCCGGCGCAGGCGTCGGCGTCGAAGTGTCCGGGACTGCCCGGGTAGGGGCTGCCCGTGCCGTGGTCCTTCGCGTCGCCGGTCGTGGTCAGCGCCAGCTCGTCGTACGCCGAGGTGCCCGGCGTCGCGCTGTCCGCCGCGCGTCCCGACCCGGCCGGTCGGCCGGCACCGTTGCCGTCGGCCCACGACTGGAGGAACGACTGCACCGCGGGGGAGTGGTTGCGCACGTCGGTGAACCCGCCGTACGCCGCGTTGCAGTGGCTGTAGAGGTTGTAGACCCCGTTCCAGTCCATCAGCCGGTCACCCGGGTGGGGACCGTTCTCCGACAGGTCGGCCTGCATCACGTCGCGGTCCCACCCGCCGTAGATCCAGTCGACGCCCTGGTGGTGCTGGTTGTCGGCCAGCGTGGCGGGCACGGCCGGGTCGTCGTTGGCCCGGTCGGTCATCTCGAACCAGGAGCACGGGTCGGCGGTGTCGCCCTTCTGCGTCGTGGCCGGAGCGGCGCCGGTGGTGCAGGTGCGGCCGGTCAGGGCCGGCCCGGTGCCGTAGCTGCCGCGCGGACGCCAGTCGAGCACGTCGGCGTCCTTGCCGCCGGCGAGGTGGTCGACGAACTCCCCGTCCTTGCCGGGGTCGGCCTGGCAGTCGGTGTCGGTGGTGGCGCAGGTGCGACCCACGCCGCCCCAGAGCGCGTCGGCCCCGCGGTCGCCGAACACCGAGTCGCCCCCGGCGTCGCCGTTGACCAGGTCGTCACCGGCCCCTCCGTGGAGGCTGTCGCGCCCGTCGCCGCCGCGGATGCGGTCGGCGTCGCCGTACGTCGTGCCGTCCAGCGGCATCGGCGTGCTGGTCGCCGAGCCCACCAGGTCGGTGCCGTTCACGTCGTGCGCGAGGTCGGCCTCCCGGGTGACCGAGCCCTTGCGGCGCGAGGTCCACGAGACCGCCGGCGGTGAGTTGAGCGAGGTGACCACCGACCGGGAGCCGTCCTCGTAGCGGTCCTGGATCCCACCGCGGTCGCCGAGGATCGCGTCCTCGCCGGCCTGGCCGTACAGGGTGTCGGCCCCGAGCTCGCCGTACACGTCGTCGTCGCCCGCGCCGCCCCAGACGGTGTCGTTGCCGTCCTGGCCGTAGAGCACGTCGCGCCCGTCGTCGCCGGAGACCGTGTCGGCGCCCCAGGCTCCCGCCGTGTCGCAGGTGGCGGTCGCGCCGCTGCCCGACACCGGGCAGAAGCGGGTCGAGACGGCGTCCCCGCCGGCCACGCGGACCTTGGTGTCCCCGGGCCCGCCGGGGGCGAACCGCTGGGTGTAGACCCGGTCCTTCCCGTCGACCACGGACCGGGCCACCGCGCCGTCGTCGGCGACGACGAAGTCGTCCCCGCCGTCACCGTGGACGGTGTCGGCACCGTCGCGCATCCGGGCCGCGGCCCAGCCGCCCACGACGTCGTCCTGACCCTCCTTCGACGCAGCCGCGTCCACGGCCGGGGTCGACCACGCGGTCGCCGAGGCCGGCGCGGTGACCAGCTCGTCGGCGGTCAGTGGGGCGTCGCCGTGGAGGGCGTCCGCACCCCCGTCGCCCTCGAGGTAGTCGTCGTCGCCGCCGCCGCTGATCCGGTCGTCGCCGTCCTGGCCGAGCAGCTCGTCCACGCCGTCCTGGCCCGAGAGGGCGTCGGCGCCGGAGTGGCCGGCCGTCGCCGTCAGCGGGGTGGCGCTGTTGAGGTCGAGCAGGGTCACGGCGCGGCCGGGCACCAGGCCCGCACCGGTCGCGTCGGCGCGGTTGGTGCGCCAGTCCCGCCCGGAGAGCACGCGGGTCACCAGGCCGTTGTCGCCCAGCGCGAGGTCGTTGCCGCTGCCGCCGTAGACCGCGTCGGCGGTGTCGGGCTGGCCGACCCCGGTCGAGGTGGTCGAGGAGGAGCCGCCGACCACGTCGTCGTCCCCGCTCCCGCCGCGCACGAGGTCGGCGCCCTGGCCGCCCTCCACGTAGTCGGCGTCGGCCCCACCGTCGGTGTCGTCGTTGCCGCCCTGGCCGAGCAGGACGTCGTTGCCGGCACCGCCGTCGACCCGGTCGGCGCCCGAGGTGCCGGCCGTCGGGCTCTCGCCGAGGTCGAGCACCGTGGTCGTGCGCGGGGTGGTGACGCGGTTGACCGTCAGCGGGCTCGCGAGCGGGCTGCTGACCCCGTTGGTCAGCAGGCTGCTCATCGTGCCGCTCGCGGTCGTGCGGGAGACGGTGCCGTTGTCGGCCAGCACGACGTCCTGCCCGCCGCCACCGGAGACGGTGTCCCCGGCGTCGGGGCGCCCGACGCCGGTCGGGGAGGCCCCGCCGGCGGGGGTGGCGACCTCGGAGGAGCCGCCGACGAGGTCGTCGTCCCCGTCCTCGCCGGACACGCGGTCCGCGCCGGGCCCGCCCTCGGCGCTGTCGTCGCCGGCGCCGCCCGCGACGGTGTCGTCCCCGACGCCGCCCAGCAGCCGGTCGGCGTCGTCGCCGCCACCGAGGTAGTCGCCGCCGCCGACGGCGGCGTCCGAGGACCCCAGGTCGGTCGGGTACGGCGAGTCCGCGAGCACGTCGCTCTGCGCGTCGTCACCGACCACGACGTCGGCGCCACCGCCGCCCAGCAGCACGTCGGACCCGTCGGCACGGCCGGCCTTCGAGGTGCCGCCGAGCAGCACGTCGGCCTCGCCGCCGCCGTCGACCCAGTCGCCGCCCTGGTTGCCCTGGAGGCGGTCCGCGCCGGCCCCGCCGTAGAGCGCGTCGGCGCCGGCATGGCCGTAGACCTGGTCGTCACCGGCGTCGCCGTACGCCTGGTCGCCGCCGGACCCGCCCTGGACGAGGTCGGCGTCGTCGCCGCCGTAGAGGTGGTCGTCGCCGGCGTTGCCGCACACGCGGTCGCTGGCGCCCGAGGCGTAGACCCAGTCGTCGCCGCCACCGGCGTTGACCACGTCGACGCCGTTGCCGCCCTGCACGAGGTCGTTCCCGTCGTCGCTCGTCGGGGACTCCCCGGGCAGGTCGCTGACGGGGGAGGACTGAGCGGTGCAGCCGTCCTTGGTCGTGTCGCCGAAGATCTCCGAGGTCCCGTCCGACCCGTAGATGCGGTCGCTGCCGGTGCCGCCGACCAGCTTCTTCGGGCTGCTGCCCGCGCCGGGGAGCACCCGCACGTTGCGGGCACCGCCGAGCACGTCACTGGCGCTGCCGGGGGCGCCGACCGTCGCCGGCGCCGCGATCACGTAGTCGTCACCGGGACCGCCGTACAGCTCGTCGGAGCCGAGGCCGCCGGCGAGGACGTCGGCCTGGTCGCCGCCGAACACCGTGGCGTGCTGCGCGGCCGACGAGGCGGTGGTGACGAAGTCCTGCCCGTTGGATCCGTAGACCGTGTCCGAGCCCGCGCCGGTGTCGACGGTGTTCTTGTCGCCCTTCGCATCACCGGCGCCCGCACCGTCCTGACCGATGTCGTCGTGCGAGCCGGTGTAGAGCTTGTCGTCGGCCGAGCCGCTCTTGAGGGTGTCGCTGCCTGCGCCGCCGACGAGGGTGGAGGCGTGGGCGCGGTACAGGGCCTCGGAGTCCTTCGACCCGCCGGTCGTCCCGGCCTTGACGCCGACGGCGTCGGCGAGCACGGAGTCGTTGGCGGTGCCGATGGTGTCGTCACCGCCGTTGCCGGACAGGCGCACCTGCCCCAGGCCCGCCGCGATCTGGTCGTTGCCGTCCCCGGTCGAGGACACGGTGGCCGCGTCCCACGTCCCCGAGTCCGAGAGACCGGTTCCGCTGACCACGCCGTTCGCGGCGGCCGCGTCGCCCGTGAGCGGCTTGGTGCTGACCGACGTCTCGGTGGAGCCCAGGGCGCCGTCACCGGAGACCGTGTCGTTGCCGTTGCCGACGGTGATGGTGTCGTTGCCCGGACCGCCTGCGACGTGCGCCTGCCCGACATAGAGGGGCTTGGAGAGGTCGGTGCGGTCCAGGGTGGTGACGGTGTCGTCGCCCGCCCCGGAGTCGACCCAGGACTCACCCTCGCCCGTGCGGATCACGTCGGCGCCGCTGCCGGTGAAGACCACGGCCTTCTTGGTGAACGCGGTGAGCTTGTCGTCGCCGTTCGGCGGGGAGCCGCCGGTGAAGGTGACGGACAGGTTGCCCGCGTAGCCGCGGCCGTCCAGGACGACCGTGTCGATGGCGGTGCCGTCGGGATCGTCGAACGACTCGGTGATGCCCAGGCCGCGCAGCTCGACCGCCGCGGGGTGCTTGCCCGCGTCGTCGGCGTACGCCGGCACCTGGCGCACGACCCAGGTCTCGTTGGCCCCGTCGGCGTTCCACGCCTTGTCGCCGCGGGGACCGGACCCGCCGAGCTTGCCGGCGAAGACGTACAGCGCCTTGCCGCTCACGCCGCCCAACCGGGGCGGTGGGGGCGAGCAGTCGGGCTTGAGGGCGAAGTCGAGCAGCTTGAGGTTGACCAGGGTGAAGTCGAAGCTCACCGAGAACGGGCTGAAGCCGATCTCGACGAAGACCTTGACGTAGAGAGAGAGCTCTCCCCCCATGTTGAACAGGCAGATCGGGTTCCGGGCCGCGGTCGTGCCGAACTCGATCAGTCGGAACTTGCCGTCGTTGGTGGGGTCGTTCCAGTAGAAGCCGACGGTCAGCTTGATCCCGCCGATCACGCCGATCTGCAGGACGCCGAGCGAGACCGAGGCGCCGGCCTCGAGGTAACCGGTGAACTGCACGACCGGGATGGGGGTGCCGTCGTCGTCGACGGTCTTGAAGTAGAGGCTGTCCAGGACCTGCACGGCGCGGCCGCCCTCGGCCGCCTTGCGGATGCCGTAGGTGTCGAAGCCGGCGGCGACCCGCATGGTCACCGACGCGCCGCCCCCGATGACCATCATCACCGGCGGGGGTGCGTAGATCGGGCCGAATGACTTCTGGAACTGGAAGCCCAGCTGCAGCGGGCCGCTGTCGAACTCCACCAGCGGGATGTCGCCACCGGAGATGAGGTCGAAGAGCAGCGACGGCTTGCTCATCACCGGGATCGAGAGACCGGCGGGGAGCCCCCGGCCCACCTTGTCCTTGAGCGTGCCCGGAGCGCCGAGCTGCTTGGAGGAGTCGGTGTCGACGAGCTTCTGCGAGGCGGTGACGACGGGCGCGGTCGTGCCGACGAGCTGCTTCGCGGTGGCCGGGTTGGCCCGGGTCGTCGCGACCGTCGTCGGGCTGAGGTCGAAGCTCCCGACGTCGATGCCGCACGTGGTCGTGCTCGCGTCGCAGCTCACCCCGGCCGCCAGCTTCTTCACCGTGCGGATCGCGGACAGGAAGGGCTGGATCTTCGCGCCTCCCGGCACGGTGTTGAACGTGTCGGCCAGGGTCGCGATGGTCACCTCCTTGCCACCGGCGGCCTTGGAGAGGTCGGAGATCACCGGCATCGGGGTGAAGATCGTGTCGATGATGGGTTGCAGGGGCTTGGTCGCGTCGACCACCTGCTGCAGGTAGGGCTTGAGGGCCTTGCCGAAGAACGCGCCGGTGTCGAGGGTGACGTTGTTGAACTTCACCGAGAGCCCCGTGGTGCTGGACGCCGGGGTGCCGGCCGGCTGGCCGCTCCTGGCCCCCCAGCCCCAGAGCAGCCGCAGGTTGGTGCTGATGCCGGGCAGGGCCGCGTCGGCGGTCCCCTCCAGGTGCCAGTCGACGTCCACCTTGGCGTCGACGCTCACCGTGATCGCCTTGGCGATCGAGGTGCGGGCCAGCTCGGCCAGGGTGAGCACGCCGCCGGTGCCCTTGATGTCGATGCCGAAGTGGCCGACGAACTCAGGATTGTCGGTCCGCTTGGTCACGCCCACGTCGATGATCGCCAGCTGGGCCTTGAGGTCCGGGCCGGCGGCGGCCTTGTCGAGCTTGAGCGAGGCGCCGACCTCGAACTCGTCGTCGTCGGAGGTGTCGACGTAGAAGCCCTTGCTGCGGCTCATCCCGATCTTGACGTCGAGCGCCCAGCCGACCTTGCCGCTGACCGAGCCGGAGTCGCCGGTCTTGAGCGAGAGGCCGGGCAGGCCCAGGTCGACGGGGAGCTTGCCGCCCAGGCACGCGCCGCGGGTCTTGCTGTCCTCGCAGCCGTCCGACCCCGAGACGTCGCCCTGGCCCATCGTCAGGGCGATCGTGAGGCCCTCGACGCGGGTGGTGGGCAGGTCGTCGGTGCAGGGCCCGGCAGCAGGGATCTGGGGCGCGACGGTGCTGGCGACGTACGCCGGGGCCGGCGGGTTGGTGACGGGCAGGGGCACGCCCTTGTCGCGGAAGGTGGCCAGCGACTTGGTCGTCCCCACCGGGGTCGGCGTGGACCAGGTGGTGCCGCTCAGGGTGCTGCGCAGCACCCGGTAGCCGGTGGCACCGGCGGCGCGCCTCCACGTGACGGTGTTGTACTTCGTGCCGCTCAGCGTGCTGGCGTTCCGCACGCCGGGGTTGGTGCCGGTGGAGGTCGCCGCCGACGGCACGGAGTCCACCGTCTTGCCGGCGCTGTCGGTGAAGGTCGACACGACGCTGTAGCGGTACTGCGTGGTGTCCGCGGCGGTGGCCCCGGTCGCGGTCGCGACCGGGGCGACCGACGGCGGGTTCAGCGGGTTGGTCGTGGTCGTGCTGGTGCCGCTGCAGGTCAGGTCGAGCGTGACGCCGTCGGAGCCGTCGACCACGACGCCCAGCCGATCCGCGAGCTGCGTGGTGAGCAGCTTCTTGGCGTCCCCGACGTTGGTGGGGTCGCCGTACTTCTCCAGGAAGCCGTCGAGCTTCTTGCGGGCGGTGCCCATGAAGTCCGCGCCGGCCTGGAGGTCCTTGCCGATCACGGGCATCTCGCCGTTGTTCGAGGCGGTGCGCAGCGCGGTCTCGGCGTAGAACAGGTACTGCTGGAGGCCCTCGGTGAAGCTGCCGAACTTGAAGGGCGTGCCGGCCAGGAGGCTGGCCAGGACGGGGGGAGGTGTGACCTTCAGGCTCGTGCCCGTGAAGGTGCTCCTCAGGTCCCCGGAGCCGAGCGTGGCGGCCACCGTGAAGTGGTTGTCGTCCGCCTTCGGCGCCGCCGCGGCGCCGTTGACGTAGGTCGGGAAGTCGGCGCAGAGCACGAGGGTCTTGTCCGTGCACGCGCCGCCGTTGGTGACGGCGACCCCGAAGCCGCCGCCGAAGAAGCTGGTGATCGACGGGGTGGTGCCGGCCGCTGCGCTGGTCGCGCGGACGCCGAGTCCGGCCTTGACGCTGCCCGGGTCGGCCGCGGTGCCGAGCCCGAGGTTGACCGGCCCGAGGGTGGCCGCCAGGTGGGCGTCGTCGGCAGCGACCTTGACGCCGAAGTCGAGCGAGGTGCCGCTCTTGTCGACCAGGGTGTTCGTCAGGGGGGACTTCAGCGCGTTGCTGTTCAGCGGCAGGAGCAGACGGAGCTTGACGGTGCCGCTCGCCTCGACGCTGAGCTCGCCTCCGGCGTCCACGCCGACCAGCTGCTGGGCGCCGTCACCGAAGGTCAGGCTGACCGGGCGGGACACGGCGTACGACCGCTTCCAGGTGAGGTCGAGCCGCAGCCGCTCGGAGCCGGCGGCGCCCTGGAGGCCGAAGCCGATGGTGGAGCCGTTGCCCAGCGAGGCCTGGGCGGTGGCCAGGGCCTCCTGCAGGGTCGCAGGGGTCGCCGCGGTGAGCCGGTGCACGGCACCGAGCAGCTCGTTCTCCACCAGGTACGGCGTCGCGTCGACCGGCGCAGTCTTCAGCTGGGGCGCCAGCGCGAGGCTGGTGCCGTCCTGCGCCACGATGGTGGCCGAGGTCGAGCCGACCACGATCTGGCGTCCGACGAAGGCCTGGGTGAACTTCGAGCCGGGGTCGGTGAGCTTGGTGGTGGCCGGGACGGCCGGGGTGGCGCTGGTGGCCGCGGTCCCGGGGAGCTGCTCGTAGGTCACGCCGCCCGCGCCGCTCGCGCCTGCGCCGATCAGCTGACCCACCGAGGCGCCCACGAGCGGGATGGGGGTGTCGAGCCCGCCCCCGGTCATCGTGGTCAGGTTGCTGCCGGCGCCCTGGAAGGCGGCCTGGAGACCACCGAAGAGCGACGTCGGGTTCTCGGAGTCGAAGTTGAGGGCCTTGAGCAGGACGGCCTGGCCGGGGTTCGCGGCCGTCACCGTGAGGTCACCGTCGTCGATGCCGTCGGCGAGCGCGGCCACGGTGCCGGTGACCGTCAGCGGGGTGGAGCTCTTGCCCGTGCCGAAGGCGTCGGGCGCGTCGTCGACCTTCACGTCGAGGGCGGCGCTCACCGTGCCCCCCAGGGTCTGGGTGAACACCGCGGGGGCGTCCTTGCTGACGGCCTGCTGGCGCACCTTCTCCACGAAGGCCGGGACCGGGATGTCGCCGGTGTCGGTCAGCTTGACGGCCTGCAGGTGCTGGCCCGACGGGACCGTGAGCCCCACCGTGCCGCCGATCGAGAGGGCGAGGAAACCGCTGGTGGCCTTGATCTGGACCGGGGAGCTGACGGCGGCGTCGGCCACGAGCAGGTCGCGCGGGGACTGGCGCAGCATGACGCGGTCGGCGGCCAGGGGCAGCGAGGTGATCACGCGGCCCAGCCCGCTGGCCGCGTCGACCTGCTGGAAGGGGCACGGAGCGTTCGCGGCGCTGGGGTCGCAGTCCTGCACGGTCGCGCCCGAGGCGTCCTGGTAGGTCCTCGGTGCGCTGAGGTCGAGCGCCATCGGGAGGGTGGTCACGACGTCGGGCGAGATGGTGGCGGTCGAGAGGTCGGCGTTCGCGGTCTTGATGCCGGCGATCTTGAGCAGGCTGTCGGCCAGCTCGGGGGCACCGGTCTTGGGGTCAGCCGCCGCGATCGAGAACGAGGTGCCGTCGGCGGGCTGGCCCCCGACCCATCCGGAGGCGTCGAGGGTGAGGGCCGAGGCGCTGTCGACCTTGGCGATCGTGCCGGTCGAGGCGCCCGCGGTGACGTGGCGTCCGACGAGGTCGGGGCCCGCGGTGCCCGAGGGACCGTCGAGGTCGACCCCGGTCGCCGTCAGCCCCGTGGCGGAGTACGTGCCCGTGCCCGTGGTGGGGGCCCCGAGCACGTTGAGCTCGAGGTTCTTGGCCGAGCGGGTGGTTCGCACGGTGAAGCCGACGCGGCGCTGCGCGCTGTCGTACGCCGCGGCGTCGTCGCCACCGAGGACGTCGATGGTCCAGCCCGAGCCGGGGTACGCCGCGGAGTCCAGCGCCGCGAGCATGTCCTGGAGCGAGGCGAACTTGGGCTGGCCAGGGGTCTTGTCGGAGGTGTCGGCATCGGGCACCTGCTGGGCCAGGAAGGCCTTGATCCCGCCCACGGCGTCCACGGCGTTGGCCAGGGTGCCGCGCATCAGGGGCAGCTGGCCGTCCTGGGCGTTCTGCACGCCGATCACCGCGGAGGCCGCCTGGGACAGCCCGGCCGCGAGGTCGCGCGGGGTGAGGGTGAGGAACGGCTTGGCCGCGTCGTCCACGACCGCGGTGACCGCGGGTGCCTCGAAGGTGCCGGTGCCGGTCGAGGTCACGTCGACGGTGCCGCCGACGCTCGGTAGACCCGCGACCAGGCCCTTGTCGCGGGGCACCGCGACCAGGTGGCCGTCGACCGAGCCGGTGCGCGTCGCGGTGACCAGGCCGGTGCCGGCCCCCGCGGCGGACAGCTCGCCGTCACCGTCGGCGGCGGTCGCGGGGTTGTCGAAGGACAGCGAGCCGGCGGCGTCGTTGTCGGGGTTGGCCCACGCCGTGGTGACGGTGCTGTCCAGGTGGTAGTCGGCGGTCCCCGCGGCACCGACGACCTTGACGCCGAGGATGCCGAGCCCGGCCAGGAGGTCCTTGCCGTCGGGGAGGTCCGCGGTGGTGGCGATGGTCATCGACGGCTTGGTCAGGCTGGTCTGGGCGGTCGCCGGGTCGTAGACGAAGGTGAAGGACCCGGTCAGGGTGCCCGTGACCGTGATGCCGCCACCGGTCGAGAGGCTCAGCGTGCCGGCCTTGTCGCGCACGTCCAGGCCGGCGTCGGGGTCGGTGACAGTCCGGGTGAACCTCAGAGTGACCGCGTTGTCGGAGGGCCGGCTCGCGGTGAAGTCCCACCCACCGCCGTCGGCGCCGTCGAGGTAGCCGACCAGGTCGCCCAGGGTCGCCTGCGACCGGGCGGCCCCGAGCTGGCCGCCGCTGGCCAGGGCGCCGGAGAACGCCGTGCGCAGCCCGACGGAGCCGGCCGGCGTGACCGCCACGGTCGGCAGCTGCTGGGCCAGCGAGGTGCTCGAGGCGATCTGGGGGAGCACCTCGGAGGCGAAGCGGTCGAAGAAGCCGGTGACGCTGGCGGTGGCCGCGTCCTGCGGCGCGGCGTCGGCGGCCGGGGCGATCGCGACCCCGAGGGCGGCGAGGACGGTGAGCGAGACCGAGGCCGCGAGGGAGGACAGCAGACGTGACGGCACAGGAGTTCCCGAAGTTCCGGCTCAGGCACGCTGGACCTGAGGAGCGTCGGAGCACCGCTGTTCGGCCCCCCGTGGTGCCGGCCGACCACGAGGGTGAGCCGTCGAGCAGCGGTGGCCGGGCTGAGCTGCTCGACGTGGTCCGCTGGCGGGAGTCAGCCACAGGCGGGAACCTCCCGGACATGGTCCCTTCCGGCCATTGACGACGAACCCGGCGTGTGGTGGGGCCTGACCGAGGTCCGGGTACGCCTGAGAGTGGGCTGAGAGGCCCCCACGGATGGGGCTGCACGGGTGGCCGGGTGCCCGGTGGGTGAGACCCGGACGCCGGGCGGGACCGGTGGGTTAGACCAGCGGGCTCCCGGCGGCCGGCCGCGGTGCGGGACCGTCCGGCGTACGGCCTGGGTCGGGGGTGCCGAACGACGTCCTCGCGCGGGCCCTCCGTGCCATCCTGAGCCGCATGTGGGGTGTGATGGTCGGTGGTGTCGTGGGGCTGGTGCTCCTGGTCCTGGTCGCCACCTGGATGGGCCGTCAGCTGTCCAGCCGCTCGTGGCGCTCCTCGCGGGGCGCCTCGGGCGGGAGCGCGGGCGCCTGGGCCGGAGGTTCCTCGGGCGACGCCGGTGGCGGCTACCCGGACGGCGGCGGGCATGGCGGTCACGCCGGTCACGGAGGTGGTGGCCACGGCGGTCGCGGTGGCGGCGGTCACGGCGGCGGCCACGGTGGCGGTGACGGTGGCGGCTTCGGCGGGGGAGACGGCGGGGGCGGCGGTGGAGACGGCGGCGGCGGGAGTTGACGAGCGCGTCGTGGCGCCCCCGGCAGGACTCGAACCTGCGACCTAGAGATTAGAAGGCTCTTGCTCTATCCAGCTGAGCTACAGGGGCGGGGGGTCGGTGCCGCAGACCCTGCGCGACACCGGACCGGCTGTCGTGACTCGGGGCTGCCGGTCGACCTCTCGGGCAGGAGTATGCCGCAGGTGCCACCGGTCATCGGGAGGTGAGGGCCCGCAGCTGGGCCAGGACGGTGTCCTGGATCTCGGCCAGAGACCGCTCGTCGGGGTCGGTGACCCACTGCTCGAACGCGACGGTGAACACGGTCACGCCGAGACGGGCGGCGAGGGCGGCCTCGGGGTCGACGACGCCGCGGGCACGCAGCGCGTCGGCCCAGGCGTCGCCGAGGCCGTTGAGCTTGAGCTGCTCGCGCTCCTGGAGGCCGGGGTGGGCGGCGATCACGGCCCAGCGCCGCCGGGCGAAGGAACGCCGCTCGTCGGGGAAGAAGCCGGCCGCGTGCTGCAGGGTCGCGGCCACCACCTCGAGTGGGGTCGCGGACGCCGGGGCGGCCGACGACGCACCGAGGAAGGTGTCGAGGAACAGCTCCTGGCCGTCGAAGAGCACCTCGCGCTTGTCGGGGAAGTGGCGGAAGAAGGTGCGCTCGGTCACCCCGACCGCCGCGGCGATCTCGGCGGTGGAGGTCTGCTCGAACCCCTGGCGCTCGAAGAGGTCGAGCGCGGCTGCCTGCAACCGCTCCTTGGTGTCCGGCTCCCATCGACCCATGGCGCCATCGTAGTGATGTCAGTCCTTGACATCGAGGACTAGGCTGATGTCAGCGACTGACGACACGGTCGGTCGCGACGAGAAGGAGGAACACTCATGCGCGTCTTCGTCACCGGTGCCTCGGGCTGGATCGGCTCTGCCTCGGTCCGCGAGCTGCTGTCCGCGGGCCACGAGGTGGTCGGCCTGGCCCGCTCCGACAGGTCGGCCGCCGCCCTGGAGAGCTCGGGCGCCACCGTCCTGCGGGGCGACCTCGACGACGTCGACGGGCTCCGGGCCGGAGCCCGGGCCTCCGAGGCCGTGCTGCACCTGGCCAACAAGCACGACTTCGAGCACCCCGAGGTCTCCAACAAGGCCGAGCGCGACGCCGTCCAGGCGCTGCTCGACGAGCTCGCCGGCTCCGGCCGCCCGCTGCTGCTCGCGTCCGGCGTCGCGGTCCCGGGCCTGGACCGGCCTCTCGTCGAGGACGACCGCTCACCCTTCGACGGGCCCGACTCCCCGCGCGGGGGGACGGAGAACCTCGCGCTGTCGTACGCCGACCGCGGCGTGCGCCCGGTCTCGCTCCGCTTCGCGCCCACCGTGCACGGCACCGGTGACCACGGGTTCGTCGCCGCGCTGGTCGGCATCGCTCGCGAGCGCGGCGTCTCGGCGTACGTCGGCGACGGCACCGGTCGCTGGCCGGCCGTGCACGTGGACGACGCCGCCCGGCTCGTGCGCCTCGCGCTCGAGGACGCACACGGCCCCTCGGTGGTGCACGCCGTCGCCGAGGAGGGCGTGGCGACGCGCGCCATCGCCGAGGGCATCGGGCGACTACTGGACCTGCCGGTCACCTCGGTGCCGGCCGACGACGCGAGGGAGCACTTCGGCTGGCTCGGGATGTTCTTCGGCATGGACCTGCCGGCCTCGGCGGCGCTGACCCGCGAGCGGCTGGGCTGGACGCCGACGGGACCGACGCTGCTGGAGGACCTGGAGCGCGGGGCGTACGCCGGGGCCTGAGGCGCGCCCGGGACGTCACAGGGCGAGGGTGGTGAACAGCGTCGTCCCTCGTCCGAGATCCACCTCGGCCCGGTCGGTCTCGGTGAACCCGAGCGCGGCCAGGACGGGTCGCGACGGCGCGTTCCAGTCCCAGACCGTCGCCCACAGGCGCGGGTGACCCGCCGCCCGTGCGCAGTCCACGACCGCCCGACCGGCCTCGGTGGCGTACCCCCGTCCCCGCCTGCCCCGGCTCAGCCGCGCAGGCGCCCCATCCACTCCTCGATCGCGTCGGGGTCCCGCGGCAGCGCCGAGGACAGGTTGGACCAGCCGTCGGCGGTGACCACGATGTCGTCCTCGATCCGGATGCCGGTGCCGCGAAGCTCCTCGGGGACCAGGAGGTCGTCCTCCTGGAAGTAGAGCCCCGGCTCGACGGTCAGGACCATGCCCTCGGCGAGGTCGCCGCCGGGGTAGACGCCGGTGTCGGCGACCGCGCAGTCGTGGACGTCGAGGCCGAGCATGTGGCTGGTGCCGTGCAGGGTCCAGCGGGCGTAGACGCGGCTGTCGGGCGACAGCGCCTCCTCCGCGGAGACCGGCAGCAGGCCGAGGTCCTCCAGGCCGTGGGCGAGCACCGTCATGGCCGCCTCGTGGGTGCCCTTGATGGGGGCCCCGGGACGGACGGCGTCGATGCCGGCCTGCTGGGCCTGGAGCACCAGGGAGTAGAGGTCGCGCTGCAGCGGGGTGAAGGTGCCGTCGATGGGGAGCGTGCGCGTGACGTCGGCGGTGTAGAGCGAGGTGGCCTCCGCGCCCATGTCGAGCAGCACGAGCTGGCCGGGCACCATCGGGCCGGAGTTCTCGGTCCAGTGCAACGTCGTGGCGTGGGAGCCGCCGCCGACGATCGAGTCGTAGCCCAGGGCGTTGCCCATCACCCGTGCACGGCGGAAGAAGGTGCCCTCCACCCAGCGCTCGCCGTGCTCGAGCACGCGGTCCCACTCGCGCACCGAGTCCTCGAAGCCGAGCGTGGTGATGTCGCAGGCGTGCTGGAGCTGGCCCAGCTCCCACTCGTCCTTGACCAGCCGGAGCTCCGAGAGCACCCGGGCCAGGTCGGCGTCGCGGGCGTCACCCTGGCCGGCGGCCGCGTCGACCCGGGCGTCGACACCACGCAGGACCCGGGTCTTGGCGGTGCCGCCCAGCCGGTCGGCCAGCTCGTCGATGTGGCGGGTCTCGACGCCCAGGGAGTCCGAGATCTCGCGCAGGGAGGGCCGTCGACCGGTCCACAGCTCGCCGTAGACCCGGTCGCGGAAGAACTCGTCGCTTTCGCGCGAGCTGCGCGGACGGGCGTAGAGGACGGACTCGCCGTCCTCGACCACCAGCACGGCGTCGCTGGTCTGGTTGCCGCACAGGTAGGTGTGGGCGGTCTCGGCCCGGAACGGGTAGTCGGTGTCGTTCGAGCGCACCTTGAAGCCGCCGGCCGGGACCACCAGGCGCTCGCCGGGGAACTGCTCGGCCAGGCGCTGACGTCGTCCCGCGGCCAGGTCGGCGACCGGGTGGCGGGGCAGGTCGAGCTCGCGGTCGCCCCAGCCGGTGCGCATGAACGCCGAGTAGGCCTCGGGCACGGCCGGGTCGTGGCTCTCCACGTGGTCGGCAGGGTGGTCGGCAGGGTGCTTGGCGGGGCGCTCGGCAGCACCCTGCGGGGAGTCGTGCGAGGTCACGGGGCGCTGGGCATCGGAGGTGTCGCTCACCCGCGACACTCTACGACCGGGGCGTCGGCGGACGTCGATACGCTACGGCCATGCAACGACGCCGCAGCAACGCTGCCTTCTCGATCGCGGTGACGGTCGTGATGGCGATCGGGGCGGTCGTCATGGCGATCGTGCTGCTCCTCTCGGGGGCTCCCGGCGCCCTGGTCACGGGGGTCCTGCTCGCGCTGCTGCCCGTGGGTCCGCTCGTCGCGACCTACCTGTGGCTGGACCGCTACGAGCCCGAGCCGCGTTCGCTGCTCGCGCTCGGCCTGGGGTGGGGCGCGTTCGTCGCGACCTCGATCGCCCTGGTGCTGCAGGTCTTCGACCGCTTCCTGCTGGGGCAGGGCGACGCGTTCACCGCGACGGTCGTGGCTCCGCTGACCGAGGAGGGCGCCAAGGGGATGTTCATCCTCCTGCTGCTGTTCTTCCGCCGCCACGAGCTCGACGGCATCCTCGACGGGATCGTCTACGCCGGCATGGTCGGCATCGGCTTCGCCTTCACCGAGAACATCCTCTACCTGACCTCGGCGTACATGGGCCAGGACGGGCAGGCCGGCGGCGTCGGCAGCGCGGTCGGGCTGTTCATCGTGCGCTGCCTCTTCGGGCCCTTCGCCCACCCCTTCTTCACCGCCTTCACCGGCATCGGCATCGGCATCGCCGTCGGGTCGCGCTCCCGGGCGGTGCGCATCCTGGCGCCCGTGGGCGGCTACCTGGTCGCGGTCGCGGCGCACGCGGCCTGGAACGGCTCGCTGATGGTCGGCGGGGGCGCCAACGCCCTGGTCGCCTACGTCTTCCTGATGGTCCCGGCCTTCCTGCTGATGGCCGGCTTCGCGGTGTGGGTGCGCCAACGCGAGCGCGGCATCCTGGCCGCCGCCCTGCACGACTGCGCCCGGCGCGGCTTCGTCCACGAGGCGGAGATCCCGTGGCTGGCCCGCATCTCGGCGCGTCGCTTCGCCCGGCGTCACGCCGCTCGCGTCGGGGGGCCGGCCGCCCGGCGGGTGATGGTGGCCTACCAGACCGAGGCGATCGAGCTCGGCTTCCTCCACAGCCGGTTCCTGCGCGGCGTCGCGCCCGCCGACTTCGCGGTGGTGGGCCAGGAGCACGTGGAGCGGATGCGCGCGCTGCGTCCCCACCTGCTCTGGCCCCAGCCCACCCGACCTCTCCAGCAGCACGCCGGCCCGCCCGGCCCGCGCGGGCCCCTGCCCCCGGTGCCGGGGTACTCCCAGCAGCCCCACCCCGGCCACCAGGGCCAGACCCCACCCCCGCCCCACGGTCAGTCCGGAGCCCGCTGGTGAAGCACGAGAGCACGACCCCGGCCTCGGCCGACCGCCTGCTCAGCACGTTGACGACCCTGCGGGACGCCCTGGCCCAGCTGCGGCTGCCGCTGGAGGTGCCCGACGCGGAGCAGCAGCGCACCCAGCGCGGCGAGATGGTCGACCAGCTCGAGGACTACGTGCTGCCCCGGCTCGTCCAGATCGACGCGCCCCTGCTCGCCGTCGTCGGCGGCTCGACCGGGGCCGGCAAGTCCACCCTGGTCAACTCGGTGGTGGGGGAGCGGGTCAGCGAGCCGGGCGTCCTGCGCCCCACGACGCGCTCGCCCGTCCTGGTGCACCACCCCGAGGACCGGGAGTGGTTCGCCGACGCCCGGATCCTGCCCGAGCTCGAGCGCACCGACCGGCCCACGGCCGACCCGGGTGCGCTGCAGCTGGTCTCCTCGAGCTCGGTGCCCCGAGGGCTGGCCCTCCTCGACGCCCCGGACATCGACTCCGTCGAGGAGCGCAACCGCACCCTGGCCACCCAGCTGCTCGCCGCTGCCGACCTGTGGCTCTTCGTCACCTCGGCGGCCCGCTACGCCGACCAGGTCCCGTGGGACTTCCTGCGCCAGGCCGCCGAGCGCAGCGCGGCCGTGGCGATCGTGCTGGACCGCACGCCCGCCGACGCCGTGGAGGAGGTCGCCGGCCACCTGGCCCGGATGCTCACCCAGCGCGGCCTGAAGGACTCCCCGCTCTTCACCGTGGCCGAGGGGGCCCTCGACGACGAGGGCCGCCTGCCGGCCGGTGCGGTCTCGGACATCACCGGCTGGCTGCGCGAGCTCGGCGACGACGCGGGCGCCCGCTCGACGGTCGTGCGCCAGACCCTCGACGGGGCCGTGCGGTCCCTGGCCCGGCGCACGTTCGACCTCGCCGACGCCGCGCAGGCCCAGGTCGACGCCTCGGCCCGGCTGCGTCGCGACGTCGACGCGGCGTACGACCGGGCGCTGCGCGAGATCGACGAGGGCTCGGCCGACGGGACGCTGCTGCGCGGTGAGGTGCTGGCCCGGTGGCAGGACTTCATCGGCACCGGGGAGCTGCTGCGCAACCTGGAGTCCAAGGTCGGCTGGCTGCGCGACCGCGTCACCGACGCCTTCCGCGGGCGGCCCCAGGGCGCCGAGCGGGTCACCGTCGCGGTCGAGTCGGGCCTGCAGACGCTGCTCATCGAGCACGCCGAGGCGGCCGCCGAGCGGGCCGACGCCTCGTGGCGCTCCACCGCCGCCGGCGCCGAGGTCCTCGCGGCCGGGGGGCCGGACCTGTCCCGGGCGTCCCGTGACTTCCGCGAGCGCTCGGAGCGGATGGTCCGCGACTGGCAGGGCGGGGTGCTCGACCTGGTGCGCTCGGAGGGGGCCGACAAGCGCAAGACCGCCCGCTTCCTGTCCTTCGGCCTCAACGGGCTCTCGGTGGCGCTGATGGTGGTCGTGTTCGCCTCCACCGGCGGGCTGACCGGCGCCGAGGTCGGCATCGCCGGCGGCTCGGCGGTGATCGGGCAGAAGCTGCTCGAGGCCGTCTTCGGCGACGACGCCGTGCGCCGTCTGGCCGCCGCCGCCCGGCGCGACCTGCACGTGCGCACCGAGGTGCTGCTCGACCGGGAGCGGCGCCGCTTCCTGGACCTGCTCGACGGCCACGACGTCGCCGTGGCCGCCCCCGACCAGCTGCGCGGCCTGGCCCGCACGGTCGACGACCTGCGGCTCGAGTCCTCTGGAGGTACCCCATGAGCAGCCTGGTGGCAGGCGCCCGCAAGGTGCTGGGACGCACCGCCCCGCTGGAGGACCGGCTCGCCGGCCTCGAGCGGGCCGTCGAGTCCGGCCGCGGCCGGCTCGACGAGGAGCCGCTGGAGCGCGCGGCCCGCGTGTGCGAGCGCGCCGGCACCCGCCTGCGGCTCTCGGCCGACCACACCGTGGTGGCCCTGGCCGGGGCGACCGGGTCGGGCAAGTCCTCGACGTTCAACGCCCTGGCCGGCCTCGAGCTGTCCGCGGTGGGCGTACGCCGTCCGACGACGTCGAACGCGACCGCCTGCCTGTGGGGCGAGGACCCGGCCGACCCGCTGCTGGACTGGCTGGAGATCCCGGAGCGGCACCGCGTCCGCCGCGACTCGCTCCTCGACGCCGACCGGCGCGAGCGGGCGCTCGACGGCCTGGTGCTCCTGGACCTGCCCGACCACGACTCCACCGAGGTGGCCCACCACCTGGAGGTCGAGCGCCTGGTCGGGCTGACCGACCTGATGGTGTGGGTGCTGGACCCGCAGAAGTACGCCGACGCGGCCGTCCACCGGCAGTTCCTGGCCCCGCTGGCCGGCCACTCCGAGGTGATGCTGGTCGTGCTCAACCACGTCGACGAGGTCGCGCCCGCCCGACGCCCCGCGCTCCTGGAGGACGTGCGCCGCCTGCTGGTCGCCGACGGCCTGACCGACGTCCCCGTCCTGGCCACCTCGGCCCGGACCGGCGAGGGGATCGAGGAGCTGCGCGCCGAGATCGCCCGCCGGGTCCGCGACAAGGCCGCGACCCGGGCCCGTCTCGCCGGCGACGTGTCCTCGGCCGCGGCCGGCCTGGCCGCGGTCAGCGGCGACGCCGCTCCGCGCGAGCTGGGCAGCAAGGACCGGCGCGAGCTGGTCGAGGCGCTGACCGGCGCGGCCGGGGTGCCGATCGTCGTCGACGCCGTCCAGCAGGCCGCCACCGTGCGGGCCCGGGCCGCGACCGGCTGGCCCCTGACCGCCTGGGTGGGTCGGCTCAAGCCCGACCCGCTGCGACGCCTGCGGCTGGACAAGCGCACCACGGGCCAGGACCTGATCGCCGCCTCGCGCACCTCGCTGCCGCGCACCGGCGTGGTGCAGCAGGCCCGGGTCGAGTCCACGGTCCGCGACCTGTGCGACCGGGTCTCGACCGGGCTGACCCCGGCCTGGCAGCGCTCGGTGCGGCGCGCCTCGACCTCGCGCTTCCCCGACCTCGGCGACCGCCTCGACAAGGCCGTCACCACCACCGACCTGGGGGTCGCGGGCATCCCGCTGTGGTGCCGCGGTGTGCGCGCCCTGCAGTGGGCGCTGTTCGCGGTGACCGTGGTCGGGGTGCTGTGGCTGGCCGGCCTGGCGCTGGTGGGCTACCTCCAGCTCGGTGACCTCGGGGCCCCCGACTACCAGGGGCTGCCCGTGCCGACCCTGATGCTGATCGGTGGCGTGGTCCTGGGGGTGGCCCTGGCCCTGGTGTCCCGGCTCTTCATCTCCGTCGGGGCGCGCTCGCGGGCCCGCCGGGCGGAGAAGCGGCTGCGGGCAGCGGTGGCCGAGGTCGCCGAGGAGCTGGTGGTGACCCCGGTCGTGGAGGAGCTGGCGGCCCACCGCGCCACCCACGACGGCCTGCGCGCCGCCCGCGGCTGACCTCCGGTCGAGGTTCCCCGCGGGCGCGTCGTCCACAGGGGCCTCGCCGAGGCGCGTCGTCCACAGCCCCCCGGCGTACGCCGCCCCGGAGTCGGCCGCGCCCGCTGGACTGTCCTCCACACGCCACACCAAGGAGGCAGCACCATGAACGAGTCCTACGTGACCCTGCAGGGCTGGGTCGGAGCCGACGTCGACGTCCGGGAGGTGGGGGACACCCCGGTGGCCTCGTTCCGGATCGGGTCCACCCCGCGCTACCAGCGTGCCGGCACGTGGGTGGACGGTGAGACCTCCTGGTACACCGTCAACTGCTGGCGGGTCCTGGCCCGCCACGTCGCCGAGTCGGTGCACCGCGGTGACGCGGTCGTGGTCCACGGCCGGGTCCGCACCGACGTCTGGGACCGCGAGGACGGCACCCGGGCGGTGGCCTGGGTGGTCGACGCGACCTTCGTGGGTCACGACCTGACCAAGGGCACCAGCGCCTTCACCAAGGCGCCGGCGGCCCGGACCGCCCGTCCGGTGGGCGACCCCCGCCAGGCCGAGGAGGTGCGCGAGGTGGTCCACGCCTACGGCGCCGAGGGCCCCCAGCTCGACGCCGACGGCGTGCCGGTCACCACGGCGGCCTGAGGCTCCTGCCGCGCCCGGCCGCGGGGCCCCGGGACCCCGTCCCGGCCCCCGTCGGCAGGTTTCGCCTGAGACGGGGGTGGGCCTCTAGGCTGGGACCACCATGGAATACGTCTACACGCTGCACAACGTCCGCAAGGCCCACGGCGACAAGGTGGTGCTCGACAACGTCACGCTGTCGTTCCTGCCCGACGCCAAGATCGGTGTCGTGGGTCCCAACGGCACCGGCAAGTCCACCCTGCTCAAGATCATGGCCGGGCTGGAGCGGGCCAACAACGGCGACGCGATGCTGGCGCCGGACGCGACGGTCGGCATGCTCCAGCAGGAGCCGCCGCTGACCCAGGGCGCGACCGTGCTGGCCAACGTCGAGGAGGCCGTCGGCGAGATCAAGGGCAAGCTCGACCGCTACAACGCGATCTCCGAGGAGCTGGGCGCTCCCGACGCCGACTACGACACGCTCCTCGCCGAGATGGGCGACCTGCAGACCGACCTGGACCACGCCAACGCCTGGGACCTCGACAGCCGCCTCGACCAGGCCATGGACGCGCTGCGCTGCCCGCCGCCGGACGCGATCGTGGACAACCTCTCCGGTGGTGAGCGTCGCCGGGTGGCGCTGTGCAAGCTGCTGCTGCAGCAGCCCGACCTGCTGCTCCTCGACGAGCCCACCAACCACCTCGACGCCGAGTCGGTCCAGTGGCTCGAGGGCCACCTGGCCAACTACCCGGGCGCCGTCCTGGCGGTCACCCACGACCGCTACTTCCTCGACAACGTGGCCACCTGGATCCTCGAGCTCGACCGGGGCCAGACCCACCCCTACGAGGGCAACTACACGACCTACCTGCAGACCAAGAAGGACCGCCTCAAGATCGAGGGGCAGAAGGACGCCAAGCGCGCCAAGATGCTCGAGCGCGAGCTGGAGTGGGTCCGCTCCAACGCCAAGGCCCGGCAGACCAAGAGCCGGTCGCGCCTGGCGCGCTACGAGGAGATGGCGGCCGAGGCCGACCGGATGCGCAAGATCGACACCTCCGAGATCAACATCCCCGCGGGTCCCCGCCTGGGCGACGTGGTCCTCGAGACCAGCCACCTGCGCAAGGGCTTCGGCGACCGGATCCTGATCGACGATTTGTCCTTCAGCCTGCCGCGCGCCGGCATCGTCGGCGTGATCGGCCCCAACGGCGTCGGCAAGACCACGCTGTTCAAGATGATCGTCGACCAGGAGCAGCCCGACCAGGGCGACCTGACCGTCGGCAAGACGGTGAAGATCTCCTACGTCGACCAGAGCCGCGGCGGGCTCGACGCCAGCAAGAACGTCTGGGAGGTTGTCTCCGACGGTCTCGACTTCATCAAGGTCGCCAACTTCGAGATGAACTCGCGCGCCTACGTCGCGTCGTTCGGCTTCAAGGGCCCCGACCAGCAGAAGAAGGCCAACGTGCTCTCCGGTGGTGAGCGCAACCGGCTGAACCTGGCGCTGACCCTGAAGATGGGCGGCAACATGCTGCTCCTCGACGAGCCCACCAACGACCTGGACGTCGAGACCCTGTCCTCGCTCGAGGACGCGCTGCTGGAGTTCCCCGGCTGCGCGGTCATCACCTCCCACGACCGGTGGTTCCTGGACCGCACCGCGACCCACATCCTGGCCTGGGAGGGCACCGCCGACGAGCCCGGCAACTGGTTCTGGTTCGAGGGCAACTTCGCCTCCTACGAGGCGAACAAGATCGAGCGCCTCGGCGTCGAGGCCGCGCGTCCGCACCGCGTCACCCACCGTCGCCTCACCCGCGACTGACGGCTCCCTCGGCGACGCCCGACGTCCGCTGCTCCCGGCCCACCTCGCGGTGGTGCCGGGTCAGCGGATGTCGGCGTCCTGCGGCAGGCCGGTCAGCAGCCGGTCGCTGGCCTCGTTGAAGATCCGTCCCAGGGCGGCGAAGTCCGCCGGCGAGGCGAGGTCGACGATGTGCTCGCGCACACCGCGCACGTGCGTCACCGCAGCCGCCTGCAGGACCGTGCGGCCCCGGTCGGTCATCACGGCCTCGACGCCGCGGCCGTCGGAGGTCGAGGCCTCGCGCACGACGAGGCCGGCCTTCTGCATCCGGGCCACGGTGTGGGTCACGCGGCTGCGCGAGTGCGACATGGAGTCGGCCAGGATGGCCATCCGGAGACGCCCGCCGCTGGCCTCGGAGAGGCGCACGAGGATCTCGTACTCGCTGAAGGACAGGTCGTGCTCCTCGCGGAGCTCGCGGTCCAGCCGGTGCAGCAACAGCTCGGTGCCCATGATGTAGGCGCGCCACGCCCCCTGCTCCTCGGCGGTGAGCCACCGCACGTCCCCCCCACTCGTCATGGGCGAAGTGTAGGTGCCCAGGCACCCCGAGCCCTCCCCCTCAGGGGTGCTCGGGGTGTCTGGTGCACACGTGTTCGCCCAGTTCAGCGGCGTACGCCGGGGCGACCGGGGATCAGGACATCCGCTCCAGGATCATCGCCATGCCCTGGCCGCCACCGACGCACATCGTGATCAGGCCGGTCTGCTTGTCGTGCCACTTCATCGAGTTCAGCATCGTGTTCTGCAGCCGGGCGCCGGTCATGCCGAAGGGGTGGCCGACCGCGATCGCGCCGCCGTTGACGTTGAGGCGGTCGATGTCGATGCCGAGGTCCTGGTAGGACGGGACGACCTGCGCGGCGAACGCCTCGTTGATCTCGACCAGGTCGATGTCGTCGATGCTCATGTTCGCGTGCTTGAGGGCCTGCTTGGTCGCCTCGACCGGGCCGAGGCCCATGATCTCGGGGGAGAGGCCGGTGACGCCGGTGGACACGATCCGGGCGAGCGGGGTCAGGCCCAGCTCCTTCGCGCGGGTGTCCGACATGACGATCACGGCGGCCGCGCCGTCGTTGAGGGCGCAGCAGTTGCCGGCCGTGACGACGCCGTCGGGACGGAACACCGGCTTGAGCCCGGCGATGGCGTCGTAGGTGACGCCGGCGCGGGGGCCGTCGTCGGCGGTGACCTCGACGCCGCCGGGGGTCGTGACCGGGGTGATCTCGTTGGCCCAGAAGCCGTCGGCGATCGCCTTCTCGGCCAGGTTCTGGCTGCGCACGGCGAACTCGTCGAGCTCCTTGCGGTCCAGGCCGCGCAGGCGGGCGACGTTCTCGGCCGTCTGGCCCATCGCGATGTAGATGTCGGGCAGCTCGCCGTCCTCGCGCGGGTCGTGCCAGTCCTGGCCGCCCTCGGCGGTCTTCTTGGTGCGCGCCTCGGCGGTCTCGAACAGCGGGTTGCGGGTGCCGGGCAGGTGGTCGGAGGTGCCCTTGGCGAAGCGGGAGACGGTCTCGACGCCGGCGGAGATGAAGGCGTGGCCCTCGCCGGCCTTGATGGCGTGGAAGGCCATCCGCGAGGTCTGCACCGAGGAGGAGCAGTAGCGGGTCACCGTGGCGCCGGGGATCTCGTAGCCCAGCAGGGTCGAGACCACGCGGGCCATGTTGTTGCCGGACTCGCCGCCGGGCAGGCCGCAGCCCAGGATCAGGTCGTCGATGGTCGCCGGGTCGAGCTCGGGGATCTTCTCCAGCGCGGCCCGCACGATCAGGGCGGACAGGTCGTCGGGACGGAACTCGGTCAGCGAGCCCTTGTTGGCGCGGCCGATGGGGGAGCGTGCTGCCGACACGATGACTGCCTCGGGCATGGGTTCTCCTGCTCGTGAGTGGGTGGTGCGGGAACGGGTCCCCCGTGCGCCGGAGGGCGGGCCCCCGGCGTACGACGTTGGACCCCGGCCACCCTAGACGGGCCCCTCGCCGGGGTGGGGCCGAAGGGGGCAGCTGCCGACGCGGCAGGGAGCGCTCGGTCCCGGGCCGATCAGGCCGGGTGCGCCCCCAGGAGCGCCTCGAGCAGCTCGGTCAGGCTCGCCTCCAGGGCCTCCTCGCGGTGCTCGGGGTCCTGGCGCAGGGCGCGCAGGAGCACGCCGTCCAGGGCGGCGATCAGGGTGCCGGCGCGGGCCCGGAGGTCCTCCCCGTCGCGCTGCAGGGAGACCATTGCGTGGGCCACGAGGTCGACGAGCTGCTCGGACTGCCGCGCGAAGACGGCGGCGAGCTCGGGCTGGCGCACCCCCTCCAGCGTCAGCTCCATCCGGGCGAGGAGCAGGCCGGGGTCGGCCAGCCAGCCCCGCAGCAGCGCGGAGGTCTCGGCCAGGGCCGACCCGGGGGGACCGCTGCGCGTGCTCTCCGCCTCGATCCGGTGCGTGGCCTGCTCGATGTCGTCGGCGAACCGCGCGGCGACGTGCTCGGACAGGGCGGTCAGCAGCGCCAGCCGGGTCCGGAGGTAGGCCGAGCAGGTGCCCTCGGGCAGCCCGGCCTCCCGGTCGACGGCCCGGTGCGTGAGCCCCCGGAGGCCGGCTCCCGCGACCACCCGTGCCGCGGCCTCGAGGAGGACCTGCTGACGGGGGGAGGGGCGTGGCGTGGCCGTCACGACCGGCCCCCGGCCCGACGTGATCCACCCCACGCCGCGGGGGCCTTGCCTGATCCTTCTACAGGTGTAGTTTCTACAGATGTAGAGAACTTCTGAGAGGAACGACGATGACCTTCACCCTGCTTCCCGGCGTGACCCCCTTCGTGATCGCGCTGGTCGTGCTCGCCGCCCTGACCGTGGCCGTGTCCCTGGGCCTCGTGGTCGCGGCCCTGCTGCAGAACCGGACCGTGCGCGTGCGTCGTCACGAGACGATCCTGCACTACTACGGCCACCTGGCCCTGGGTCACTGACCACCGACCAGGGCCGTCCGGGTCCGGTCCCTCCCGTCTGGGAGCATCTGCGCGTGCCGCACACCTACGAGTGCCCGATGCGCTGGGCCGACCTGGACATGCTGGGTCACGTCAACAACGTGACCTACCTCGACTACGTCGCCGAGGCCCGCCACCGGGTGCTCGGCGGCGCGCCCGGCGAGGAGCCGCTGCCGGTGACCCGGCACCGGGTCGAGTTCGTCAGCCCGCTGGTGCTGCGCCGGGAGCCGGTGCTGGTCGACTCCTGGCTGACCTCGGACGAGCGCGGGGCGGCCGTCCTGCACCACGAGGTCCACGACGGGGCCGACGGCGAGGGCGCCGACCGGGTCGTGCACCTGCGGGTCAGCAGCGACCTGGACGGGTCGCGACCGGAGGACCGGGCCCGGATCGAGACCGCCCTGTCGGCGTACGCCGGGGAGGCGCACGAGTGGCGCCCGGTCGCCGAGGCCGAGCCCCGCGCCGGTGACGAGTTCCCGGTGACGGTGCGGTTCGCCGACCTGGACCGTGCGGGACACGTGCGCGACGTGGCGCTGGTGGAGTTCTTCCAGGAGGCCCGGATCAAGTACTTCTGGCGCCTGCACACCCGCGGCGAGGAGTGGTCCCACCACGTCGTGGCGCGCACCGACCTCGAGCTGCTGGCCCCGGTGCCGCACCGGCACGAGCCCTACCTGGTGCGGTCCTGGATCGCCCACGTCGGCAGTCGGTCCTTCACGGTCAGCAGCGAGCTGCTCGACGGCGCCGGCGGTCGCGCCCTGGCCCGCGCGTCGGTCGTGATGGTGACCTTCGACAAGGAGACCCAGCGCAGCCGGCCGATGGCCGAGTCCCAGCGCGAGCGGCTCACCCAGGAGCTGGCGCAGCCCTAGCAGGGCCGGGCGAGGCTCAGACCAGGGTGTTGACCATGAACTGGGCCGCGTGGGTGACGTAGTCCCAGAACCGCTCGTCCTGCTCCGGGGTGAGGTCGGCGCCGTCCAGCGCGGCGCGGAAGCAGCTCAGCCAGTGCTGGGCCGCCTCGGGCGTCACCGCGAACGGCGCGTGGCGCATCCGCAGGCGCGGGTGGCCGCGGAGGTCGGAGTACGTCGTCGGCCCGCCCCAGTACTGCTCGAGGAACATCGCGAAGCGCTCCTCGGCCGGGCCGAGGTCCTCCTCGGGGTACATCGGGCGGAGCACCTCGTCGGCGGCCACGCCCTCGTAGAACCGGTGGACGATGCCGCGGACGACCGGGGCGCCGCCGATCTCGTCGTAGAAGGTGCTCACCGGGTCCATCATGGGCCATGGGGCCGAACCGGGTCAGCGCAGCCCGACCAGGTAGCGGCCCGCGCGGTCCAGGTCCCGACGGCGCGACTCCCACGTGACGCCCACGGCCAGCAGGGCGGTGCCGACGGCGGCGAGGACGACCCAGCGCGGCACGGCCTCGGCGTACGGCCCGAGGTGGCGCAGCGCCAGCAGGCCGACCGTGAGCGCGCCGAGCACGAACGGCGCGGCCAGGCGGCGGTGCACGCCCAGGCCCAGGGCGAGGAGCCCGGCGACGGCGACCAGGGCGCCGCGCGCGGAGACCGGCTCCTCCAGCGCCAGCAGCAGGCTCGGCAGGAGGGCCAGGCCCACCCCGCTGCCGAGGACGTCGAGGCTGCCGACGGACGGGTCGCGGCGCAGGCGCCCCAGCCCGGCGGTCACGAGCGTCGCCGCTGCCGGCAGCGTCCAGACCTCCGGCGCGGGCACGTCGGCCAGGAACCGCAGCCCGGTCGCGGTGGCGAGCACGACCGCGCCGACCCAGCCCAGGAAGGGGCGGTCCCGGGTGGTGACCGCGACCAGGCAGACCGCGGAGCCCGCGACCGTGAGGACCGCCGCGAGGGCCGTGGTGCTGGGCGCCCCGGCCGCCGCCGCGAGGGCGAGGACGACCGCGGCCAGCTCCACGGCGATCCGCGGCGCGGCGGCGCGGGCCAGGGGAGCGGCGAGGGCGCCGACCACCCCGGCGTACGCCCCGAGCAGGGCCGGCTCCACCTGCGGGCTCGTGCCGACGAGGTCGAGCCAGCCCACGGTCGCCAGGCCGCCGAGCAGCGTGGCGACCGCCGCGAGGACGGCCGCGGTGGTCGCCTCGCCGGCGCGGCGACGCTCGACCGACGCGGCGGCCGTCGGCAGGGCCAGGAGGGTCGCACCGGTGCCGAGCAGGAGCGGGTGGGGGCCGGCGACGGCGAGCACCACCCCGGCGGCGTACGCCGTGGAGAGGGCGCCGACCAGCGCCGGGACCCGGTGCCCGCGTGACACCCAGGACGCCGCGCCCGCCAGCAGAGCGGTCAGGACCCCCACCGCGACGGTCCCGCCGACCGCGACCCGGTCGCCGAGCAGGGCCGACACCGTCGCGAGGCCGACCAGGGCCGGGGCGAGCAGCGCGACGGACCGGCGCACGTCGGCGCGGGTGGTGGCGGGCAGCACCCGCGTGCAGCCCAGGAGGGCGGCGACGACCGCGAGCGCGACCACGGGCAGGGCCGGTCCGGCGACCGACGTCAGGTCGGCGGGCCCCGCGTCCGTGCCGGGGAGCGGGCGCTCCAGCCGGTCCCAGGGAGCCGAGAGCAGCCACAGCCCGAGGCCGGCGGCACCGGGCGCGGCGAGCGGCGCGGCCCCGCGGGCCCAGGTCCGGGGCGCGAGGGCGGCGACCAGGCTGAGCAGCACGACGGCGCCGGAGACCACCAGGACCGCGCGGGTCGGCCCCACCGGGGCGAGCGGGCCGGTCAGCAGGGCCGCCCAGGCGAGCAGCGCGGCGCCGGCCGCCACCGAGCGGACCACGGGGGTGACCCGGGCGACGGGGGCGACAGGGGTGACGGGGGCGTGGACCAGGACGGCGGCGAGCACTCCGGCGGCGAGCAGCGGCCAGCCGCGACCCTGCGACCACCACCCGTCGGCGGAGACGCGCTCGTCCAGGCGGGCCAGGCCGGTCCCGAGCAGCACCAGCCAGGTCAGGACACCGAGACCGGCCAGGCCGGGGGCGGCGAGCCGGAGCCGGCCGCCGCACCCGACCGCGAGCAGCGCGACCACCGGGACGGCGACGACCGCCGTGAGAGGACGGTCGGTCCGCGACCAGACCTGGGCGAGCAGGACCAGCGCGGTGCCCAGGGCTGCCACCACCTGGGCCCCCAGCAGCTCGCGGACGGGGGAGCGCCGGGCCCGGAGGGCGGTCGCCAGGGCCAGCGCCGCGGCGCCCGCGCCGATCACCGTGGTGGCACCGCGCGCGTCGAGGGCGTCGGAGCCGCCCAGCCCCGACCACCAGGCGCCCAGCAGGTCCAGCGCCAGCAGCCCGGGGACGACCACCGCCAGGGTCTCGGCCGCGACCCGCAGGCCACGGCGGGTGACGACCTCCCCGCAGGCCGCCACGACCAGCGTGACGGCCGCCAGCACCACCGTCCGGCCGGCCTGGCCCAGCAGGCTCCAGGTGACGGCGACGAAGACCACGGCCGCCACCAGCAGGCACAGGCCGCCCAGCGACAGCAGCACGACCGGCACCGAGGCCGATCCCAGCCGGCGCCGGGGCGGGACCGCCGCGGGGGAGCGCCCGGGAGCCGGGGGGAGCGCGGTGCCCGCAGCCACCGGGCCCATCGGGGCCACGGCCCCGACCGGGGCGACCGCCGAGCGGAGCCGCTCCACCAGGGAGTCGGCCTGGCGCAGCACGCCCTGGAGCTCGAGGGCGAGCGGACCGGTCAGGCGCAGCCCGCACCCGGTGCAGGTGGCCCCGCGGACCAGCGGTGCGCGGCAGTCGGGGCAGACGGTGGTGTCGAGGAGCCGGCTCATGCCCTCGATGATCGGCCGCCGGTGCGGCCGGCGTCCCGGGGCTTTCGGCTCAACCCGCCTGAGTAGTCCTACTCAACCGGGGCCGAGGCGGAGCCCGCGCCCGACGCCCGGCCGGGCTCGTCGCGGTGCCACACCACCCGCTGCGGCAGCGGGATCTCGATGCCCTCGTGGTCGAAGCGGGCCTTGATGCGCTGACGCATCTCGCGGGCCACGACCCACTGCTGGAGCGGTGCGGTCTTGAGCGTCACCCGGACCACCACGCCCTCGGGGCTGAGGTTCTCCACGCCCCAGACCTCCGGCTCCTCGATCACCAGCCCGGCGAAGTCCTCGTCCTCCCACAGTCCGTGGGCGACCTCCTCGAGGACACGGCGTACCTTCACCAGGTCCTCGTTATAGCCGACGTTGACGTCGAGCACGGTGCGAGCCCAGTTCTGCGACTGGTTGCCGACCCGCAGGATCTCGCCGTTGCGGACGTACCAGACGGTGCCGTTGACGTCGCGCAGCCGCGTCACCCGCAGGCCCACCGCCTCGACGGTGCCGGTGGCCTCGCCCAGGTCGACGACGTCGCCGACGCCGTACTGGTCCTCGACCATCATCATCACGCCCGAGAGGAAGTCCTTGACCAGGTTCTGCGCGCCGAAGCCGATCGCGAGACCCAGGACGCCGGCGCTGGCCAGGATCGGGGCGATGTTGACCCCGACCTCCGAGAGCGCCATCACGATGGCGATCCCGAAGACGACGGTGGTCAGGATGCTCTTGAGCAGCGTGCCCAGGCTGCGGGCCCGCTGGGCGCGACGCGCGTGCACGGGCCGGCCGCCGGGGACGGGCGCGACCTCGGCCCGGCTCACGACGCGGTCGACGGCCTTGCTGGCCAGCCACCGCACCAGCACCGCGCCGAGCAGGATGGCGGCGATGGCGAGCGGCTTGCCGATCAGCCAGGTGGCGCTCGTGGCGAGGGTGGTGTCGCCGGTCCACTTGTAGACCGCGGCGCAGGTGAGGCTCTCGTTCCGCTGGCACACGGCGGGCAGGCCGTCGTAGAGGCCGGCGGGGAGGCCGGTCGTGAGGGGGGACGGGAGGAACATGTGAGGGAGGCTACGAGGGACGGCTGACACCGACCAAGCCGAGACTGGGTATCCTGGGCGTGTGTTGACTCACGACTCCCCGACCCGGTTCCGCCGTGCAGCGATCGTCTGCACCGGTGCGGTCTCCCTGGTGCTCGCCGGCGGCCTGACCGGCGCCGCCTTCGCCGACACCCCCCAGGGATGGGAGCAGTCGCCCCGTGTCTCGGTGCTGGGCTTCCTCCTGGTCGCGCTGATCATCCCGGTGGGGGCCGCCGCGGTGATCACGCTGCTGGCGGTGCTGCCCTCGATGGCCAAGGACAAGGGCTACGAGGCCGGGCAGTCCTGGCGCGGCCAGCCCGAGTGGTTCGGCGGGCCCACCAAGGGCGTCGCCGCGGCCGACTCGGTCACCCCCGAGCAGCTGGAGTCCGGCCGCGGGAGCACCGGGAGCGTCAGTGGCAGCTGGTGAGTTCAACTCGGCCCAGGAGGCCGAGATCGACCGCGCCATCCGCGGGGCCGAGACCACGTGCCGCTTCGAGTTCTCTGTCTTCGTCGGGACCGCGCAGGAGGAGTCCAAGGCCTACGCCCGTCGGCTCCACGCAGCGCTGTCCGCGTCCGACCGCAGCGTGCTGATCCTCGTCGACCCGTCCGCCCGGCTGATCGAGGTCGTCCTCGGCTCCGTCGTACGCCGGTCCCTGAGCGAGGACGCCGTCCGCCTCGCCATCGCCGGCATGCAGTCCGCCTTCGCCGCCGGCGACCTCGTCGGCGGCATCAAGCACGGCGTCAACCAGCTCGCCCAGTCGGCCCGCCAGCCCGCCAGCCTCCACGAGCAGCAGCGCTAGCGATCCGCTGGGCCCTCGCTGGCCCGACGTCCATCGGTGGCGCTGGGTCCAGCCCCGTCGCCGGAAGTGCGCGGCCCACCCGGCGGCTCGTCGGTTGAGCAGGGCCGCTAGGCCCGTTGTCAAAGCCCGACCCGCACGCCAGGCGGAACCACTCGCCAGCCCCCGCCGGGCCGCGTCGCAGAAACTTCTTCAAGAAGTTCTTCCCCCGTGTCCGTTTCACCCCGCTTCCCGACGGCGTCTTGTCGGTGGTCGCTGGTTGAGTTTGGTCATGGCCACCTCCTCCCGCACCCACCGGTCGCGTCGCCCCGCGGCCGTGCCGGTGCGGGTCGAGCTGCCCGACCTCGACGACGCCACCGACGTCCTCGCCTACGCCCGCGACCGCCGCGACGCCCGCGACCGCGCCGACGCGCAGCTGTTCCTGGCGGCCGCGGTCTGGGGCGAGCAGCACCCAGCCGAGTCCATTGACGACGCGGCCTGGATGACCCCCACCTACCTGGAGCGCCCGTTGGCGATCGCGGGCTCGGGTGCACCGTTGGTGGCGGAGTTCGCGATCCCCGAGCTCGCCGCCGCCCTGGGCCTGTCCACTGACTCCGGCCGCAACCTGATCGGCAGGGCCCTGGAGGTCAAGCACCGCCTCCCGCGGCTGTGGCGGCGCGTGGTCGCTGGCGAGGTGCCGGTGTGGCGGGCCAAGAACATCGCCGACCAGACCATGACCCTCACCCCCGAAGCCGCTGCCCACGTGGACAACCAGGTAGCGGCGTACGCCCACAAGGTCGGCTACACCGCCGTCGAACGCCTGGTCACCGAAGCGATCGCCCGGTTCATGCCCGAGAGGGCTCGGGAGGACGCCGAGAAGGCCGCCGACGGCCGTCACGTCACCTTCCAGCACGACCGCCCTACCCCGGACTCGGCGATCGGCGGGATGACCTACCTGCACGCCCAGCTCGACACCGCCGACGCCCGCGACCTCGACAACGCGCTGTCTCACGAGGCCGCCGTGTTGAAGGCGGCAGGTTGCGACAAGTCCCTCGACGTCCGCCGTGCCATGGCCGCCGGGGAGCTCGGACGGCAGCACACCCGCGACCAGCTCACCCTCGACCTGCTCACCACCCAGGAGAACCAGGAGACGAAGGCGCCGCGACCGGCTGCGCGGCCCAAGGCACGGCAGGTGGTCCTGCACGTCCACCTCTCCCACGCCGCCCTCACCGGCAGTGGTTCAGGTTGCAGCTGCGAGTGGAACGGATCTCGACAAGGTCGACGGGCCGAGGATGACCTCCATCTGGCCCGGGTCGAGGAGGGCCGACGGATCGTGACCGCCGACCAGGTCCGCGGCTGGTGCGCCAACCCCGACACCCAGATCACCGTCCGGCCTGTCGTCGACACCGAGGACCTCATCCACGGCGAGGCCTACGAGGTCCCCGACCGGTTGCATCACCAGGCCCAGCTGCGCGACCACACCTGCGTCTTCCCCTGGTGCAGCGCCCCCGCGCGCAGGTGCGACTGCGACCACGTCATCGCCCACGCCGACGGCGGACCCACCTGCTCGTGCAACCTCGCGCCCCTGTGCCGACGACACCACCGGCTGAAAACCCACGCACTGTGGACCTACACGACACTCAGTCCCGGGACCTACCTGTGGTCGAGCCCCCACGGCTACCAGTTCCTGCGCGACCCCGGCGGCACCAGAGACGTCACCACCGACCGACCGCGGGTCCCACCCGGGCCGATCCACCTGCCACGCCAGCGACCTGCACCCTCCTAGCCTCACCGCCCCGAGACCTGTCCAGACGGCACCACCTGGACGGGCCATCGGCGTGCCCGGGCGCTGCTCCCCGGGTCACCAGGCCCCGACGACGGGCGCAGAACGCCCCGCCCGACCGACGAACCTCCCGGCGCCGCCATGCTGACCGACGTGGACGCGCGACGAGGGCCGCCCCCGGTGGGACGGCCCTCGTGACGGGTGCGGCGGAGCTCAGCGCTGGGCGTCGCGCTCCTGGCCGGCGAGGAAGCGCTCGACGTCGGCGGCACCCTCGCGCACGTAGCGCTTGGCTGCGGGGTTGGCCGGCGACTCCTGGAGCCAGCGACCCACGCGCTCGAGGAGCTCGCGCGAGGCCAGCGGGCGGGGGAACAGGTGCTCCAGGCCGGTGGAGGCACGCTGGGTGCCCTTGTCCTCCCACAGCGTGTCGGCGATCTCCAGGTAGCGCTCGACGTACGGCGCCAGCACATCGTCCTGACCGTGCTGCATGAACGCCATCACCACGCTGCGCTGGGTCTCGTTGGCCACGTCGTCGCGCACGACCGCGATCTCCCAGGCCTCGGCCTTGGCCTCGGCGGTGGGCCGGGACGCCTTGGCCGCGGCCGCGCGCTCCTGGCCGGAGATGGTGCGGTCGCGGGCGAGCTCGGCGTCGATCCGGTCGGCCTCGACGCGACCCCGACGCGCGAGGGCGCCCACGAGCGTCCACCGCAGGTCGGTGTCGACGGCCAGACCCTCGAGGGTCGTGGTGCCCTCGAGCAGCGCCTCGACCTCGTCGAGCGCCTCGTCGCTGCGCGCGGCGGCGGCGAAGGAGCGCAGGAAGGTCAGCTGGTGGTCGCTGGCCGGCTCGGCCTCGTGCAGCAGACGGCGTACGCCGGTCTCCCAGGTCAGCGCCAGCTCGTCACGGTGGGCCGGGTCGGAGAAGCTGTTCACGGCCTGGGCGGCGTAGCCCGGGATCCGCGAGGAGCCGAAGGCGTCGGTCTCGGAGGCCACGTTGCGCAGCACCAGGTCGACGAAGTCGGTGGCGGTCATCTCCGCGTCGCGGGTCATGTCCCAGGTGGCGCCCCAGCACAGGGCGCGGGCCAGGGAGTCGTCGAGTCGGCCGAGGCCGCCGACGACGGTGGCCAGGGAGCGCTCGTCGAGCCGGATCTTGGCGTAGGTGAGGTCACCGTCGTTGAGGAGCAGCAGGTCGGGCTGCTTCTCCCCGACCAGCTCGGCGATCTCGGTGCGCTCGCCCTCGACGTCGACCTCGACGTGCGAGCGACGCACCAGGCGCGACTCGCCGGCCTCGTTGACGACCTCGTCGTAGAGCCCGATGCCGAGGCGGTGACGGCGGAGCGTGGGGTACTCGACCGCGGCGGCCTGCTCGACGGTGAAGCTGGTGTAGGTCCCGTCCGGGCCGACCTCGAAGGCGGGGGAGAGGGTGTTCACGCCGCTGGTCTGGAGCCACTCCTTGGCCCACGAGTCGAGCTCGCGGCCCGAGGACTCCTCGAGGGCGGCCAGCAGGTCGGCGAACTCGGAGTTGCCGAAGGCGTGCTTGCGGAAGTAGGTGCGCAGGCCGACCAGGAAGTTGTCCAGGCCCACCCAGGCCACCAGCTGCTTGAGCACCGAGGCGCCCTTGGCGTAGGTGATCCCGTCGAAGTTGACCTCCACGGCCTGGAGGTCGTGGTTGTCCGCGGCGATCGGGTGCGTGCTGGGCAGCTGGTCCTGGCGCAGCGCCCAGTTCTTGCGGGCGTTGGTGAACCCGGTCCAGGACTCGGTGAACTCGGTGGCCTCCACGGCGGCGTGGTAGCAGGCCCACTCCGCGAAGGACTCGTTGAGCCACAGGTCGTCCCACCACTTCATGGTGACCAGGTCGCCGAACCACATGTGGGCCATCTCGTGCAGGATCACGGAGGCGCGGAACTCGTAGAACGAGGCGTCCTGGCGGCTGCGGGGGAGGTACTCGTCGCGCAGGGTCACGGCCCCGGCGTTCTCCATCGCGCCCATGTTGTACTCCGGCACGTAGAGCTGGTCGTACTTGTGGAACGGGTAGGGGTAGCCGAAGGCCTCCTCGAAGAAGGCGAAGCCCTGGCTGGTGATCGTGACCAGCTCGGCGGTGTCCATGTGCTCCACCAGCGACTGGCGGCAGAAGTGGCCCAGGGGGATCTCGCCGTGCGCACCGCGGTAGACGTCGCGCTCGACGTGGTACTCCCCGGCGATCAGCGCGGTGATGTACGTCGACATCGGCTCGGTGCGCCCGAAGCGCCACACGGCCTTGCCGTCACCCAGCGGCTCGGGCTCGGGGGTCGCGGAGTTCGAGACCACCTCCCAGCCCTCGGGGGCGGTCACCACGAAGCTGAACACGCCCTTGAGGTCGGGCTGCTCGAAGGTCGTGTAGACGCGGCGGGCGTCGGGCACCTCGAACTGCGTGTAGGTGTAGACGCGGTCGTCCACCGGGTCTACGAAGCGGTGCAGGCCCTCGCCGGTGCGGGAGTACGGCAGGTCGGCCGCGACGACCAGCTCGTTGCTCTCCTGCAGGTCGGTCAGGCGGATCCGGTGGTCGGCGTACGCCGTGGCGGGGTCGAGGACCGTGCCGTTGAGGCGGATCTCGCGGATCTGGGCGTCGACCAGGTCCGCGAAGGTCTCGGCGCCGGGCTCGGTGCAGGTGAACCGCAGCGTGGTCGTCGAGGCGAAGGTCTTCTCGCTGGTGGTCAGGTCGAGCTCCACGGTGTAGGAGTCGACTCCGACCAACCGGGCGCGGGTCTGCGCCTCGTCACGGGTCAGGTTGGTTCCAGGCATGCCGGGCATCATGTCACCCGTCCCCAGCCGCTCCGCACGGCCCACGGGCAGGGCCACGGGGCGGGAATGAAACCGGCTCCCGACGTGCTGGGCAGACCATGAGCAAAGACCGCGCCGACTTCTGGTTCGACCCCCGCTGCCCGTTCGCCTGGATCACCTCACGCTGGATCCTCGAGGTGGGGGAGGTGCGCGACATCGAGGTGCGCTGGCACGTGATGAGCCTGGCCTACCTCAACAAGGACAAGGACATCCCCGAGGACTACCGCAAGATGCTCGACACCGCGTGGGGTCCCGTGCGCGTCTGCATCAAGGCCGAGCAGGAGCACGGCAACGAGGTGCTGCTGCCGCTCTACACCGCGATGGGCCGCCGCATCCACGTCGAGGAGCAGGAGTTCGACCAGCAGATGGCGGTCGACGCCCTCGCCGAGGCCGGGCTGCCGGCCGAGCTGATCGAGGCCTGGGACGACACCTCCCTCGACGAGGCCGTGGCCACGAGCCACCACGAGGGCATGGACGCCGTCGGCGACGACGTCGGCACCCCGACCATCCACGTCAACGGCACCGCGTTCTTCGGCCCCGTCATCACCAAGGCCCCGCGGGGCGAGGAGGCCGGGAAGCTCTGGGACGGCGTCGTGTCCGTCGCGTCGTACCCGTTGTTCTTCGAGCTCAAGCGCAGCCGCAGCGCGGACCTCGACTTCAGCTAGGTCGCCCCAGCCCCGGCCCCGCCGGGAGTCAGCTGCTGCCCGTCGCCGCCGCCGTCGTGGACCCCACGACGGCGGCGGCGACGGCTGCCTGCGCCGCCGCGACGGCGTCCCGGACCCCCCTGGCGGCCCAGTCGCCCTCGCCGATGGCCCGGGCGCGCTTGCGCACCTGACCCGACGGGAGACCCTCGTGGTCGACCACCTTCGCCGCCAGGTCGAGGGCGGAGAGCAGCGAGACCAGGGCGCTGGTGCGCGGGTCGGGATCGACGCCACGGACCAGCGCGTCGGCCAGGGCGCGTCGTACCTCGTCCTCGTGGTGGCGGTCCACCATCGGCCACCGGGTGCGGGTGAACAGGCCCATCACGGTGTCGTCCTTGCGTCGCAGGATCCCTCGTCCGGCCAGCCGCTCCAGCAGGGGCTCGCGCCGGCGTCTGCCCAGTCGCGTGACCAGGTCCTGCGCCGGGCGAGGCCTCTCACCGATGACGGCGAGCGCGTCGGCGAGCACCGGGTCGGTGGCCGCGGGCGCACCCGGCACGGGCACGACGGTGGCCCGCGACCAGAACCCGCTGCGCTCGCGCACCTCCACCTGGCCCGCCAGCGCCAGCTCGACGAGGAGTGCTCCGCCGATCCCCGCGTCCAGGAAGGTCGCGTGCCGCAGCTTCCCCGACTCGTCCTCGAGCAGGACCAGCAGCAGGTCCTCCGCGATCAGGGTCTCCACGCGTCGAGGCTAGCTCCGGGCAGGCACCAGGACGCGCCCTCCGCGCCGACCGGTGGTCGTGACCGAGCTGGGTGCTTGGGTCGGGGGACGGGTCGGGCCTAGATGAACAGGCCGGTGGTGCGCAGCAGCCAGGCCCGCTCGCGGTCGGCCTCGCCGACCTCGTCGGCGTGGGCCAGGACGTCCTGGGAGGTCCGCAGGTCCTCGCGGCGCACCGGTGCGGGGAGGCGGCTGTACTTGCCGGGACCGGTGGGGGCGACGCCCTCGGGCGCGACCGGGACCTCGACGTCCCGGCGCTGTGCGGGGACCCTGCGACGACGTGCCACCTGCCACCTCCTGCGGTCCCCCCGAGCGTACGCCGGGGGCCGTCGCGGTCAGCAGTTCCCGCAGGTCCCGAAGATCTCCAGGGTGTGGCTGACGTCGGAGTAGCCGTGGGCCGCCGCGACCGCGGTCGTCCAGGACTCCACCGTCGGCCCCTCGACCTCCACGGTGGCGCCGCACGAGCGGCAGACCAGGTGGTGGTGGTGCGTGCCGCTGCACCGGCGGTAGATGCTCTCGCCGGACTCGGTGCGCAGCGCGTCGATCTCGCCGGCGTCGGCCAGCGACTGGAGCGTCCGGTAGACCGTCGACAGACCGACCTGGTCGCCGCGCTCGGCCAGCAGCGCGTGGATCTCCTGGGCGCTGCGGAAGTCCCCGAACGACTCCAGCGTGGCCGCGATGGCCCGGCGCTGGCGCGTGGGCCGCGGGCTCTCAGTGCTCGTCATAGTGGCTCCCGTGGACCGCGTGCCGGCGTCCGTCGTGGACGTAGTCGAGGTGGTCCCCGTGGGGCACCGCGGTGTGCCCGCACTGCGGGTTGTGGTCGTGGGGGTGCTCCTCGGCCGCCTCGTGCCCGGTCGGCTCCAGCTCGGCGAAGGGGGCGTGCAGGCGCGCGCGGTGCCGCTGCCAGACCCCCAGCGGCCAGGTCGCGACGAAGCCGACCAGGGACAGCAGCACGATCGCGGGTCCCGGAGCCACGGTGGCGTGGGCGGAGGCGAAGGCCGAGACGACCAGGCCGCCCACCGAGGCCGCGACTCCCAGCACCATCGCGGCGCCCAGGGTGGTGCGGAACGAGCGGGTCAGCTGCTGGGAGGTGGCGACCGGCACGACCATCAGGGCCGAGACCAGCAGCAGCCCGACGGTGCGCATCGCCACGGTGACGCTCACCGCGGCCAGGACCGCCACCAGCAGGTTGTAGCCGCGCACCTTCAGTCCGGCGACCCGGGCGAACTCCTGGTCGTGGCTGACCGCGAACAGCTGGGGCGAGAGGCCCACGCAGATGAGCACGACGATGGCCGCCAGCACCATCACCACGAGCACGTCGGCGATCGAGGTGGTCGTGATCGCGCCGAAGAGGTACTCCTGCAGGCGCGCGGCGCTCTGGCCGCCGAGCCCGGTCAGCAGCACGCCGCCGGCCAGGCCGCCGTAGAACAGCAGGGCCAGGGCGACGTCGCCGTTGGTGCGTCCGCGCTCGCGGATCACCTCCATCAGCACCGCGCCGAGCACCGCGACGACCACGGCGGTCCAGGTCGGGGAGGTGCCCGTCAGCAGGCCCAGGGCGACACCGGTGACGGCGACGTGGCCGAGGCCGTCGCCCATCAGGGCCATCCGGCGCTGCACCAGGTAGGTGCCGACGGCGGGTGCGGCCAGGCCGGTGAACAGCGCGGCCAGCAGCGCGCGCTGCATGAAGCCGTAGGTGAACAGATCCATCAGGCAGACCTCATCAGGGGCGCTCCAGCGGTGAGGAGACGTGGGGGGCGTGGTCGTGCCGGCTCGCGGGTCCCTGGTCGCGGCCGACCTCCTGGCGCGGGTGGTGGTGGTGCGCGTGCGGTTCGGCGTACGCCGCGTCGTGCACCTCGTGGTCACCCAGGGGAGCGCCGTCGTAGGCGACCCGGCCGTCGCGCATGACCACCGCCCGGTCGACCAGCGGGGCCAGCGGACCGAGCTCGTGGGCGACCAGCACGATGGTGGCGCCCTCGGCCTTGAGGTGGGCCAGGGTGTCGGCGAGGACCTGCTGGTTGGGCAGGTCGACCCCGGCGGTGGGCTCGTCGAGAAAGAACAGGTCCGGCTCCCCGGCCAGGGCCCGCGCGATCAGGGCCCGCTGCTGCTGCCCGCCGGAGAGCTGCGCGACGCCGTCGCGGGTCTTCGCGGTCAGGCCCACGACCTCGATGGCCCGGGTGATGGCGGCCCGGTCGGCCCGCGAGAGCGGCCGCAGGAGCCGGCGGCGGGTCAGGCGGCCCGAGGCGACCAGCTCCCAGACCGAGGCCGGCACGCCCGAGGTGGCCCCCGAGCGCTGCGGCACGAAGCCGACGCGGTGCCAGTCGCTGAACTGCTCCCGAGGGGTGCCGAAGACCTCCAGGGTGCCGGCGCCCAGGGGCAGCAGGCCGGTCAGGGCGCGCACGAGGGTGGACTTGCCCGACCCGTTGGCGCCCATCAGGGCCAGGAAGTCGCCGGTGCCGACGCGCAGGTCGACGTCGCGCAGGATCGGTCGACCGCCGATGGCGACCCCGCCGCCCCGCAGCAGGACCGGCGGAGCCGTGGTGCCGGGGTCGCTCACGAGCACCCGTTCGCCTTCTGCAGCGCGGCCAGGTTCTGCCGCATCAGGGTCAGGTAGGTCTGGTCGGCGGTCTGGTCGCTGAGGCCCTCGATCGGGTCCAGCACGGCCGTGCGCACGCCTGAGTCCTGCGCCAGCGAGGCGCTCATCCGGCTGCTGACCAGCCGCTCGGAGAACACCGTGGTGATGCCGTCGCTCTTGATCAGGTCCTCCAGCCGGGCCAGGTCGGCCGGGGTCGGCTCGGCGCCGGGGGACAGGCCCGCGATCGGCTCCATGGTCAGACCGTACCGCTCGGCGAGGTAGCCGAACGCGTCGTGGGAGACCACCACGGTGTCGCGCCGGCACGACGCGAGGCCGGTCCGGTAGTCGCGGTCCAGCGTGGCCAGGCGGGCCCGGAACGCCGCCGCTCCGGCGCGGTAGTCCGCGGCGTGGGCGGGGTCGATCCGGACCAGCTCGCGGGCCACGGCCGCGGTCAGCTTCGCCATCCGGGTGGGGTCCTGCCAGAAGTGGGGATCCTGGTCGCCGTTCGCGCCGGCGCCGTGGGACTCGCTCGAGCCGCTGTCGCTCGCCCCGTGGTCGTGCCCCGCGTGGCCCGGCGCCTCGAGGCCGACCACGGCGGAGGCGTCGAGGCGCTTGCCCCGAGCGTCCTGGGCGACGGCGTCGTCGACGGCCGGCTGGAACCCCGACTCGTAGACGACCAGGTCGGCGTCGGCGACCTGGGCGGTCTGCGTCGGGGTGATCTCCAGGTCGTGGGGCTCGGCCCCGGGGCGGGTCAGGCTGGTGACGTCCGCGCGGTCACCGGCGACCTGCTGCACGGCGTACTGCAGGGGGTAGAAGGCGGTGACCACCGAGAGCCGGCCGTCGGCGCGACGGGTGGTGCCCGGGGCGTCGTCGGAGAAGGCCGCGCAGCCGCTGAGGGCGCCGCCGGCCAGAAGTGCACCGACGAGGAGGAGGAGGGGGAGAGGGCGCCGCTTCATGAGAATGATTCTCAGTGGGAATGAGAACTGTTGTCAACTCGGACGCCGGGGGCCGGGTCGGGAGCACCGCTCGCGGCGTGACCTAGGGTCGGCCGGGTGCTGGTCGTGAACAGGTTCGAGGTCCCCCAGGAGCAGGCCGACGTCGAGGCGTTCCGCCGCGACCTGGAGCGCGCCCTGGAGGTGCTGGGGGAGCGCGCCGGGTTCGAGGACGGCCGGCTGGGGCGCAACGTCGACAACCCGGGACTGTGGACGATGGTCACGCGCTGGCGCGACGTGGGCAGCTACCGCCGCGCCCTGTCGGCGTACGACGTCAAGGTGCACGCCGTGCCGCTGCTGAGCCGGGCCGTCGACGAGCCCTCGGCCTACGAGGAGCTCGACGGCGAGCTGAACCGCTGGCAGCCGCGCGACCTGGGCTAGGTCGGTCCGAGGTGGTGCCCTCGACGGCACAGCCGTCTCGATAGGGTGACCGCTCGCCCGCCGCAGCCAGCGCGCGGGCCCGCGATCACTCCCAGGAGCCCCTCCCGTGGCCAAGCCGCCCCCCTCCACCGTCGACCACGTCGTCTCCCTCGCCAAGCGTCGGGGATTCGTCTACCCGTGCGGCGAGATCTACGGCGGCACCCGGTCGGCGTGGGACTACGGCCCGCTCGGGGTGGAGCTGAAGGAGAACATCAAGCGCCAGTGGTGGCGCTCGATGGTGCAGTCGCGCGAGGACGTCGTCGGCCTGGACTCCAGCGTGATCCTGCCGCGCCAGACCTGGGAGGCCAGCGGCCACGTCGCGACCTTCTCCGACCCGCTCACCGAGTGCCAGTCGTGCCACAAGCGCTTCCGCGCCGACCACCTCCAGGAGTCGTACGCCGAGAAGAAGAGTGTCAAGGGCGGCCCGGACATCGATCCTGATTCAGTCGACCTCGCCGAGCTGGCCTGCCCCAACTGCGGCACCCGCGGCGCGTGGACCGAGCCGCGCCAGTTCTCCGGCCTGCTCAAGACCTACCTCGGCGTGGTCGAGGACGAGTCGGGCCTGCACTACCTGCGCCCCGAGACCGCCCAGGGCATCTTCCTCAACTTCGCCAACGTGGTGACCTCTTCGCGCAAGAAGCCGCCGTTCGGCATCGCCCAGATCGGCAAGAGCTTCCGCAACGAGATCACGCCGGGCAACTTCATCTTCCGCACGCGCGAGTTCGAGCAGATGGAGATGGAGTTCTTCGTCAAGCCCGGCGAGGACGAGGAGTGGCACCAGCACTGGATCGACGAGCGCACGAAGTGGTACACCGACCTCGGCATCGACCCGGCCAACCTGCGCCACTTCGAGCACGCCCAGGAGAAGCTCAGCCACTACTCCAAGCGCACCGTCGACATCGAGTACCGCTTCAACTTCGCCGGGTCGGAGTGGGGTGAGCTCGAGGGCATCGCCAACCGCACCGACTTCGACCTCAAGACCCACTCCGAGCACTCCGGCACCGACCTGTCCTACTTCGACCAGGCCGCCGGTGAGCGCTACGTGCCCTACGTGATCGAGCCCGCGGCCGGCCTCTCGCGAAGCCTGATGACCTTCCTGGTCGACGCCTGGACCGAGGACGAGGCGCCCAACACCAAGGGCGGCGTGGACAAGCGCACCGTGCTCAAGCTCGACCCGCGCCTGTCGCCGGTCAAGGTGGCCGTGCTGCCGCTGAGCCGCAACGAGGCGCTGACCCCCAAGGCCCGGGCGCTGGCCGCCGAGCTGCGCACGCTGTGGAACGTCGAGTTCGACGACGCGGGTGCGATCGGGCGCCGCTACCGCCGCCAGGACGAGATCGGCACGCCGTTCTGCGTGACGGTCGACTTCGACACCCTCGAGGACGACGCGGTCACCGTGCGCGAGCGCGACACGATGCGCCAGGAGCGGATCAGCCTGTCCGGCGTACGCACCTGGTTCGCGGAGCGCCTGGTCGGCTGCTGAGCCACGGCCGCCGGGCGGTGCAGACGCCCGGCGAGCCGCAGGTCAAAGCGCCGCACGTCGGCTCGGGTCCGGGCATGATGGGCGCCGTGACGCCCACCTCGACCTCCACCGCCGTGCCCGCTGTCGTCCACCGCACCGCCTCGGTCCGCACCCGGCGTGCCGGACTCGTGGCGCTCGCCCTGGCGCCGGTGCTGGTGGTCGCCGGCTGCGGGGGCGCGAAGTCCGGCGCCGGCGCGTCGGCCGCGCCCACGCCGTCGCCGTCGGTGGCGCTGCCCACCGGCGACGTGAAGGTGCCCAGCGGCACCAAGCTGACCGCGCCGGGCACCGACCTGGGCTTCGGCGACACCGCGACGGTGGCCTACGAGGCCAACAAGCTCAAGGCCTCGGTGCTCGCGCTCACCGTCCAGTCGGTGCAGACCGGGACGATGAAGGACTTCTCCGCCTACCAGCTCGACGCCCGCACCAAGCAGTCCACCCCGTTCTACGTGCGGGCGACGGTGAAGAACGTCGGCACCGGCGACCTCGGTGCGGCGGGGGTCCCGCTGCTGGCCGTCGACGCCAAGAACACGCTGATCCAGGCCTCCAGCTTCAGCAACACCTTCAAGCGCTGCCCCTCGACCGGGCTCCCGGCGAAGTTCGCGGGCGGGGCCACGGCGTCGGTGTGCCTGGTCTACCTGGTGCCCTCGGCCGGCTCGCTGACCGCGATGAGCTACCGCCCATTGCAGGCCTTCGAGCCGATCACCTGGAAGGGCACCGTCAAGCCGGTGGCCCTGCAGAAGAAGAAGTAGCGCCGCAGCGATTTGGGCGGACGGCCCCGCCCGTCGGACACTGGTGGGCATGAGTGCCGCCCCCCTCCTGGAGTCCGCGCTGGAGCCTGCGCCGCGCACGGGACCGCTGCGCCTGGGTCCGCTCGAGGTGGCCACGCCGGTGGTGCTCGCGCCGATGGCCGGGATCACCGACGCGGCCTACCGCGCCCTGTGCGGTGAGCAGGGAGCCGGCCTCTACGTCTGCGAGATGATCACCAGCCGCGGGTTGGTCGAGGGCGACGACACCACGCGCCGCATGCTGGTCTTCGACGAGTCCGAGCAGGTCCGGTCGGTGCAGCTCTACGGCACCGACCCGGCGTACGTCGGCCGCGCGACCGAGATCCTCTGCACGGAGTACGGCGTGGCCCACGTCGACCTCAACTTCGGCTGCCCGGTGCCCAAGGTGACCCGCAAGGGCGGGGGAGCGGCGCTGCCCTGGAAGCGGACGCTGCTGGCCCGCATCCTCGAGGCGGCGGTCGCCGCCGGCGAGCGCCACGGTGTCCCGGTGACGATGAAGACCCGCAAGGGGATCGACGAGGACCACCTGACCTTCCTCGACGCCGGGCGGATCGCCCAGGAGTCGGGGGCCGCGGCGATCGCCCTGCACGGCCGCACCGCGATCCAGGGCTACTCCGGCACCGCCGACTGGGACGCGATCGCGGAGCTGGTCGCCCACGTCGACATCCCGGTCCTGGGCAACGGCGACGTCTGGGAGGCCTCCGACGCGCTGCGCATGGTCGAGCAGACCGGCGCCGCGGGCGTCGTGGTCGGCCGCGGCTGCCTGGGCCGCCCGTGGCTGTTCCGCGACCTGGCCGCCGCCTTCGCCGGGGAGCAGGTCGCCACCATGCCGCGCCTGGGCGAGGTGGCCGCGGTGATGCGCCGCCACGCCGAGCTGCTGGCCCGCCACCAGGGCGAGGAGCGCGGGTGCCGGGAGTTCCGCAAGCACGTGTCGTGGTACCTCAAGGGCTTCCCCGCCGGTGGCGAGCTGCGTCGCTCCCTGGCGCTGGTGTCCTCGCTGGTCGAGCTGGACGAGCTGCTCGCGCGACTGGACCCCGACGCGCCGTTCCCGGTGCTCGAGCTCGGCACCCCGCGCGGCCGTCAGGGCAGCCCGCGCCGCTCCGTGGCCCTGCCCGAGGGGTGGCTCGAGGACACCGACGGGACGGCCTGCATCGTGGCCGAGGACGCCTCCGAGACCTCCGGAGGCTGAGCCGGCGGAGGCCCCGATGGCGACGTCGCGTGGCCTCTCTCACGCGCCCGGATTTTGAGGTGGGGGGCTCGGTCGTGGTGTGATCGGTGGTCTGCCCCGCCCCCGACGATTGGATCCACCGTGCCCCGAGGCATCCCCCGAGGCCGTTCCACCGGGAAGCACACGCTGTCCCCGGCCGCCCGTCGCTCCGCCGCCGAGCAGTCCTCGGCCACCGCGGGCCCCCGGCGCACCGCGCTGGTCGTGGCCCCCCTGGCCACCCTCGCCGTCATCGGCGTCGGCGTGCTCACCTCCGGTGCCGCCGCCCCCGCGTCACCCACCTCGGACGACGCCGCGGTGAGCGCCGCGTCGGCCACCGTCGCCCTCGACGGCGCCGCCATTGCCCGTCCCGTCAGCCGCGAGCCGCGGATCCTGGGAGCCGACGCCACCGTGCCGTCCAGCCCCGAGGACGCCCGGGCACCCGGCATCTCCCGCTCCACCGACCGCGTCCCGCTGGTCGACAGCCGCGTGCCGCAGCGCGAGGGCACGAGGTGGAGCACGGCGCCGCTGAAGCTGCGCGGCGCCCCCACCGACCGCGCCCGGGTGCGCGGGGTCCTGCCGGCCTCGCGCAAGGTCGTCCTGTCCGGTCGCCGCTCGGGGTCGTTCACCGAGATCGTCACGGGCCCCACGGCGACCCGCTGGGTGAGCTCGACCTACCTCGCCCGCACCAAGCCGGTCCCGCCGAAGCCCCGGGTCAAGCCCGCGACGACCACCGCGGCAGCGTCCTCGGCCCGCACGGCCCCGGCCGGGCTGTCGAGCGCGCCCTGCCCCGACGGGTCCGCCATCGAGAGCGCCCTTCAGCCCCAGGCGGTCAAGGTCTACCGCGCCGTCTGCGCTGCCTTCCCCGAGCTGTCGTCGTACGGCGGCCAGGACGGGCACGGCGAGCACGTCAACGGCGAGGCCATCGACTTCATGGTGCCCAGCTCCTCGGTCGGCGAGCGCGTGAAGGACTTCGTCTACGCCCACCACACCGAGCTGGGTCTGTTCGACATCATCTGGTCCCAGCACATCTGGACGATCCAGCGCGCCTCGGAGGGCTTCCGCCCGATGCCGGACCGCGGGTCGGCCACGGCCAACCACTTCGACCACGTGCACATCAAGATCAACTGACCCGGTCGGTCTCCGGGTCCCGCGACGGGGACCCGGAGGTCAGAAGCCGAGGTCGGCGCTGCGCAGCCGGGCGACCTTCTCCGGCGGGCCGGTGGTGTCGACGCCGCGGACCTGCTCGCGCCCGAACAGCAGCAGCACCAGCTCGGCGGGCGGGCCGGTCAGCACGACCGGCTCGTCCCCGCCGCGCAGCACGGCGGTGCGCCGCCGCTCGCCGTCGTCCCACCGCAGCTCGACCGGGACCCCGGCCGAGCGCACGAGCCCCTTGCCGGCCGTCGAGACGGCCTTCCAGAGGGCACTCTGCTCGCGGTCGGTGAGCTCGCGCGGCGCCCAGCCGGGCTGGGCCCGGCGGATGTCCTCGTGGTGGACGAAGTACTCCAGCGTGTTCGCGGCGCGGTCGATCGGGGGCAGGGCCAGCGGCGACCAGCGCGGCGGACCGTTGCGGACCCGCTCGACGAGGGCGGTGAAGTCGTGGCCCTGGAGCCGCGCCGCCGACCGACGGGTCAGCCCCTCGAGCGCCGGCACCACGATGCCCGGTGCGCCGAGCGGGTCGCGTTCGCGCACCAGCAGGTGGATGACGAGGTCCTGCACGGTCCAGCCGTCGCACAGCGTCGGCGCCTCCTGCCCCGTCTCGAGGGCGGTGTTGCACAGCGCAGCGCGCTCCGAGCGCGACATCGGCTCCATGACCCAGGATCCTAGGACGGGCGCCCCGGCGACGGCAGCCGGTCCGGGGGTCAGGAATGTCAGGACCCCGGCCTAAGTTGAGGTCTTGTGCCGTCCTCCACCCCACCCGCCGCCGCGCCTGCCGTGAGCCCGCCCCCGTCGACCCCCGCCGGTGGTCCGGCCGCGAGCACCACCGCGAGCACCGGCTCGGCCTCCGGGTCGACACGGGGGTCCTCGATGACCGCGGGCTTCCGCGTGCTCGGGGTCGCGATCCGTCGCGAGCCGTGGGTCTTCACCCTCTCCACCGTCGGCAGCGTGCTCTTCGGCGCGCTCACGGTGGCCGACGCCTGGGTGCTGGGCTGGTCGACCGACCACGTCCTGCTCCCGGCGTTCCGCAGCGGCGCCACCACCAGCGGCGCGCTGCTCGCCGTGGTGGCGCTGTTCCTGGGTGTCGCCCTGCTGCGTGCCGTCGGGATCGTCGCGCGGCGGCTCGGGGCCGGGATCATGCAGTACCGGATGCAGGCGGCCTACCGCCGCGAGGTGACACGGCAGTACCTCACCCTGCCGATGGACTGGCACCACCAGCACCCCACCGGCGAGCTGCTGTCCAACGCCAACTCCGACGTGGAGGCCGCCTGGTCGCCGATCGCCCCGCTGCCGATGGCGGTCGGCACGGTCGCGATGATGGTGATCGCGGTCGCCCAGATGCTGCTCACCGACCTGACGATGGCCGTCGTGGGCCTGCTGGTCTTCCCGCTGGTGATGGTGGTCAACGTGGTCTTCCAGCGGTTCTCCTCGCCGATCTTCACCCGCATCCAGTCGTTGCGCGCCGAGCTCAGCGAGGTCGCGCACGAGTCCTTCGACGGCGCCATGGTCGTCAAGACCCTGGGCCGCGAGGCCGAGGAGACCGAGCGGTTCGCGGCGACCGCGCGGCGGCTGCGCGACGAGGGCATCCGGGCGGGTCGGATCCGGGCCGCCTTCGACCCCTTCCTGGAGAGCCTGCCCAACCTGGGCGTGCTGGCCGTCCTCGGGGTCGGCGTGTGGCGTGTCCGCGAGGGCCTCGCGGGTCCCGGTGACGTCGTGACCGTGGCCTACCTGCTCACGATCGTGGCCTTCCCGATCCGCTCGATCGGCTGGATGCTGGGGGAGTTCCCCCGCTCCGTGGTCGGCTTCGACCGCGTGCACCGGGTGCTCGACACGGTCTCCACCACGACCCACGGGGACCACCGCGTCACCGGCACCGGAGGTGCCGCCCTGGAGGTCCGGGGCCTGTCCTACGCCTACGACCCGGACCAGCCGCTGCTGCGCGGGGTCGACCTGACCCTGCGTCCGGGCAGCACGGTGGCCGTCGTCGGGGCGACCGCCTCGGGCAAGAGCACCCTGACCTCGCTGGTCACCCGGCTCGTCGACCCCCACGAGGGGACCGTGCTCCTGGACGGGCACGACCTGCGCGACCTCGCCCCGGGCGAGATCGCCGAGCACGTCTCCCTGGTCCCGCAGAGCGCGTTCCTCTTCGACGACAGCGTGCGCGGCAACGTCACCCTCGGCGCCGACGTCTCCGACGAGGACGTCTGGGACGCCCTGCGCACCGCCCAGGCCGACGGCTTCGTCGCCGCCCTTCCGCACGGGCTCGACGGCGTCCTCGGCGAGCGCGGCACCACCCTGTCCGGAGGCCAGCGCCAGCGGCTGTCCTTGGCCCGCGCGCTGGTGCGCCACCCGCGGCTGCTGGTGCTCGACGACGCGACGTCCGCGGTCGACCCGGAGGTCGAGGCCCGCATCCTGGAGGCCGTACGCCGGCGCGGGGGTCCCGACCCCACCGACGGGGGCGGCTCGACGATGCTGCTGATCGCCTACCGCAAGGCCACGATCGCGCTGGCCGACGAGGTGCTGTTCCTCGACCAGGGCCGGATCGCCGACCGGGGCACCCACGCCGAGCTGCTGGCGCGCAACCCGGCGTACGCCCACCTGGTCAACGCCTACCAGACCGAGGAGGTCGACGCATGAGCGCGACCGTCACGTCCAGCGTCACCGACCCCGACCTGACCGCCGAGGGCACGCACGTCGACAGCGGCGAGGAGATCTCGGCCCGCCAGACGCTGCGCCGTGGCCTGGTCCACTCACCCGAGCTCGCCGAGGGCTTCGGGATCACCCTGCTCCTGGCCGCCGTCGGCACCGCCGGGCGCCTGGTCGTGCCCATCGCGGTGCAGCAGACCCTGGACCGCGGCGTGAACGCCCCGGGCGGCGTCGACCTGCGCTTCGTCGGGCTGATGGCCGCGGTGGCCGCGGTCGCGATCCTGGTGACCGGGCTGTCGTCGTACCTCATGACGGTGCGGCTGTTCACCGCCTCCGAGCGGGGCCTGGCGACGCTGCGCACCAAGGCCTTCCGCCACGTCCACGACCTCCCCCTGCTGACGCAGTCCACCGAGCGGCGGGGCGCCCTGGTGTCGCGGGTGACCAGCGACGTCGACCAGGTGTCGCAGTTCCTGGTCTTCGGCGGCGTGTTCGGGATCATCAGCGTCGGGCAGGTGCTCCTGGCGACCGTCGTGATGCTGTTCTACTCCTGGCAGCTCACCATCCTGGTCTGGATCTGCTTCCTGCCGCTGTTCCTGTCCCTGCGCTACTTCCAGCGCCGCCTGTCCGCGGCGTACGCCGTCGTGCGGCGCTCGGTCGGCGCGATGCTCTCGGCCGTCTCCGAGCCGGTCGTGGGGGCGGTGACCGTGCGCACCTACGCCATCGAGGAGCGCACCCAGGCCCGCATCGACGAGGCCATCCGGGTCAACCAGGAGGCCTCGACCAAGGCCCAGGGCCTGACCGCGTTCTCCTTCAGCCTGGGCGGCGTCTCGGCCGGCCTGGCCAACGCCGGCGTGATCGTCCTGGGCATCCTGCTGGGCCTGGCCGGGGACATCACCTCGGGCGAGGTGATCGCGTTCGCCTTCCTGGTGACCCTGTTCGTCGGGCCGGTGCAGATGGGCACCCAGGTGCTCACCGACGCCCAGAACGCGATCGCGGGCTGGCGCCGGGTGATCGGCATCCTGGACACCCCGGCCGACCTCGACGACCCCGGCCCCTCGGGCGCCTCGCTGCCCCGTGGCGCGATGGACGTCACCTTCGAGGGCGTCGACTTCGGCTACCCCGGCGGCACGCTGGTGCTGCGCGACGTCGACGAGCACATCGCCTCGGGCAGCCGGGTGGCGGTCGTGGGGGAGACGGGCTCGGGCAAGACCACCTTCGCCAAGCTGCTGACCAGGCTGATGGATCCGACCGCGGGCGTGGTGCGCCTGGACGGCATCGACGTGCGCGAGGTGGAGTTCGCCTCGCTGCGCCGACGGGTGGTGCTGGTGCCGCAGGAGGGGTTCCTGTTCGACTCCACCCTGCTGGACAACGTGCGGTACGGCGACCTCGACGCCACCCGCGACCAGGTCGTCGCGGCCGCCGTCGAGCTGGGACTCGGCGACTGGCTCGAGGGCCTGCCCCGAGGTCTGGACACGCGGGTCGGTCAGCGGGGGGAGTCCCTCTCGGCCGGCGAGCGCCAGCTCGTGGCCCTGCTGCGGGCCCACCTCGCCGACCCCGACCTGCTCGTCCTGGACGAGGCCACCAGCGCGGTCGACCCCGCGCTGGAGATGCGGATCGGTCGTGCCCTGGAGCGGTTGATGTCGGGGCGCACCAGCGTCACCATCGCCCACCGGCTCTCCACGGCCGAGAACGCCGACGAGGTCGTGGTCTTCGACGCCGGACGGGTGGTGCAGCGCGGCCCGCACGCGGTGCTGGTCACCCGGGACGGCGTCTACGCCCGCCTGCACGACTCGTGGTCGGCCCAGCAGTCCCTGTGACTCCTCGCGCGCGGCCGTCACGGATACTGGGCCGGTGAGCTCCTCCTCCCTGGACCCTGCCGTGGCGGCACGGCTCAAGCGCGACCCCTCCGGCCTGGTCCCGGCCGTGGTCCAGCAGCACGGCACCGGCGAGGTGCTGATGCTGGGGTGGATGGACGACGAGGCCCTGCACCGCACCCTGACCACCGGCCGTGGCACCTACTGGAGCCGGTCGCGCCAGGAGTACTGGGTCAAGGGCGACACCTCCGGCCACGTCCAGCGCGTCGTCGAGGTCCGGCTCGACTGCGACGGCGACACGATCCTGCTCACCGTCGACCAGACCGGTCCCGCCTGCCACACCGGGGACCACACCTGCTTCGACGCCGACGTGCTGCTCGCCGAGCCCGCTCGTGGCTGACGCGACCGAGCCGCCCGAGACCCCGGGACCGTCGGGCCAGTCGGACCAGTCGGGGCGCACCCGGCGCGGCACCTTCGGCCCCGTCGTGCTTCTCGGGCTGGCCACGGCCGGTCTGGCCGCCGTGGCGAGCTCCAAGCCGTGGATCGGCGGAGCCTCGGCCGGCGGCACCGACGCCACGATGTCGGCGGTCGACAACGGCACCCGCTACCCGGTCGCCTCGGCCCTGGCCCTGGTGCTCCTCGCCGGGTGGGGCGTCCTGCTGGTGACCCGGGGTCGGGTGCGCCGGGCCTTCGCCGTGCTCGCCGCCCTGGCCGCGCTCGGCCTGCTCGCCGCCGTGGTCGCCGGGCACGCGCAGCTGCCCGACCAGGCGCGGGCCAGCACGCAGTCGGTCCTGGCCGGTCGCGCGGCCGACACCGGCTTCACCGGGTGGTTCTGGACCAGCGCCGTCGCCGCCGTGCTCGCCCTGGTCCCGGCCGTCCTCGCGGTGCGGCTGGTGGGCTCGTGGCCCGAGATGGGCAGCCGCTACGACGCGCCCGGGGTGCAGGCCGACCGCCTGGCCCGCGAGGCGGCTCCCGCGCCGGAGACCGAGCAGGAGCTGTGGAAGGCGCTCGACGCCGGGCACGATCCCACCGACCCGGCCGACAGGTCCGGCCCACTAGGATGACCGCCGACACCCGCACGACGACGAGGAGCTCCATGTCCGACAACCACGGCAACACCCCGGCGGCCTGGGCGGCCGTGATCGTGGGCCTCCTGGCCTTCGTCGTGGGTGGCATCGGCCTGATGATCGGGAGCATCACCGTCTTCTGGATCGGCGTCGCCTGCGCACCGATCGCCATCGTGCTGGGCAAGGTCATGTCCCTCGCGGGCATGGGGTCCGCCCCCCGCGAGCACCACCGCTGAGCCGGTGAGCCAGGGTCCCGCCACGCCGGTCGTGGGGGACCCGTCCGCCTTCTCCCGTCCGCCGGCCCCGGAGCGCCCCCGACGGTGGCGCGGGGTGCGCGACCCGCTGCTGGTCGGCGGCACCGTGACCGCCCTCACCCTGGCCCTGCACCTGCGCGACCCGCACACGAGCGGCAGCTGGGGCGGGTGCCCGTGGCTGGCCCTGACCGGGATGTACTGCCCCGGGTGCGGCGGCCTGCGCGCCGTCAACGACCTCACCGACGGCCACGTCGTCGCCGCCCTGAGCAGCAACCTGGTCTTCGTGCTCTCCGTGCCGTTCCTGCTGGTGTGGTGGGTCCGCTGGGTCCGACGGGCCTGGACGGGCGCGCCCGCCCCGGTCGTGTCGGCCCGGACCCGCACCGTCGTCATCGCGGGGGCCGTCCTGGTCACCGTGGTGTTCACCGTGCTGCGCAACACCCCGGCCGGCGCCTGGCTCGCACCCTGAGGTCGGTGACCGGGAGGGGGCGAGCCAGGACGCCCGCAGGAGTGGTGCGGGCCCGGCGGGCTAGGGGCTGGTGCTGAAGTTGAAGCCGCCGGTCGCGATCAGGATCCAGTAGACGAGGCCGAGGACGAGGCCGACCGCCCCGATGATGATCCCGGCCAGGGCCATGCCGGCGCCCTTGAGCTGCCCCTGCGACTCGTTGATCTGCTTGCGGCCGATCACGCCGGTGACCACGGCACCGATGCCGAACACGAACACCCCGCACCCGCAGATGCCGACGATGGACAGCACCAGGGACACGATGGCCAGCGGGGAGGTCTTCGGCTCCGTGAAGCCGCCGTAGCCGCCACCGGCGTACGGCGGGGGAGCGCCGTACGGACCGGGCTGGCCGTAGCCGCCCTGCTGGCCGTACTGGCCAGGCTGACCCTGTTGGTCGCCGTAGGGCTGGCCGTACTGGCCGCGCTGACCCTGCTGGTCGCCGTAGGGCTGGCCGTACTGACCCGGCTGGCCCTGCTGGTCCCCGGACGCGTGGGGGTCGTCGCCCTCCGGGGGCGGCCCGGACGGCGGGTACTGGTTGCTCATGGGGTGCCCTTCGTGGTCGACGGGCAGCCGGAGCTGCCCGAGCGGCGTGCGGTGGCTGTGAACCTACCGGTGGGAGGCGTGTGAGAACCTTGAAGGGCACGAGGCGCGCCGCGCTGCGCGCCCTCCCCGCCCCCGAAAGGCTGCCGCATGTCCGTGCTCGACGACATCATCTCCGGTGTCCGCGAGGACCTGGAGGAGCGGCGCACCCGGGTGACCCAGGCCGACCTCGAGGCGGCCGTCGGTGACCTGCCCGCGCCCCTGGACCCGCGCCCGTCGTTCCGGTCGCCCGGGCTGTCGGTGATCGCCGAGGTCAAGCGGCGCTCCCCGAGCAAGGGCCACCTGGCCGACATCCCAGACCCCGCTGCGCTCGCCGCCGCGTACGCCGCGGGCGGGGCCGACGCCATCTCGGTCCTCACCGAGCAGCGCCGCTTCGGGGGCAGCCTGGACGACCTGCGCACGGTGCGGGCCGCCGTGCCGACGCCGGTGCTGCGCAAGGATTTCATGGTCACCGACTACCAGCTCCTCGAGGCCCGCGCCGCCGGCGCCGACCTGGTGCTGCTGATGGTCAGCGCCCTGGACGACGTCGCCCTGCGCGACCTGCACCAGACCGCCCGCGATCTCGGGCTGACCGTCCTGACCGAGGTCCACGACGAGGACGAGCTGGAGCGGGCGCTGGCCGTCGACGCCGACGTCGTCGGCGTGAACGCCCGCGACCTGAAGACCCTCGAGGTCCGCCCCGACACCTTCGGGCGCCTCGCCCCCCACCTGCCCGCCGACGTCGTCAAGGTCGCCGAGTCCGGGGTCACCGGTCTCGCCGACGCCCAGCGGTTCGCCGGCGAGGGCGCCGACGTGGTGCTCGTCGGCGAGGCGCTGGTCAAGGACGGCGACCCCCGCGTCGCCGTCGCCGCCATGAGGGCCGTGCCCACCGGCCCCGCACGACAGGACACCCGCCGATGAGCGCACCGACCTCCTCCACCCGACCCGGGCAGGCACCCGACCGGGCGCACGACCCCGTCACCGACCGGGACCCCGGCACCGCCGTGCCCGGGCAGGCCGCCTCCGGGGCGGACCTCGCCCGCACGGTCGAGGCCGACGCAATGGGGCCCGACGAGCGGGGCCGCTTCGGCGTCTTCGGCGGTCAGTTCATGCCCGAGGCGCTGATGGCCGCCCTCGACGAGCTCACCGCCGCCTGGCACGAGGCGATGCGCGACGAGACCTTCACGGCCGAGTTCCAGCGGATGCTCGTGGAGTACGCCGGCGTGCCCAGCCTGCTCTACGACGCCACCAAGCTCAGCGAGCTCGCCGGCGCCCGGATCCTGCTCAAGCGCGAGGACCTCAACCACACCGGCGCCCACAAGATCCGCAACGTGCTCGGGCAGGCCCTGCTGACCAAGCGGATGGGCAAGACCCGCGTGATCGCCGAGACCGGCGCCGGGCAGCACGGGGTCGCGACCGCCACGGCCGCGGCGTACCTCGGCCTGGACTGCACCGTCTACATGGGCGAGGTCGACACCCAGCGCCAGGCCCTCAACGTCGCGCGGATGCAGCTGCTGGGCGCCGAGGTCATCCCGGTCACGAGCGGCTCGCGCACCCTCAAGGACGCGATCAACGAGGCGATCCGAGACTGGGTCGCCAGCGTCGACCACACGGCGTACTGCTTCGGGACGGCGGCGGGCCCGCACCCGTTCCCCGCGATGGTGCGCGACTTCTGCCGCGGCATCGGCGACGAGGCCCGCGAGCAGGTGCTCGAGCTGACCGGCGCGCTGCCCGACGCCGTGCTGGCCTGCGTCGGCGGCGGCTCCAACGCCATCGGCATCTTCACCGCGTTCCTCGGCGACGCCGGGGTCGACCTCGTGGGCCTCGAGCCCGGGGGCGACGGGGTGGACACCCCCCGGCACGCCGCGACCATCTGGGCCGGTCAGGTCGGCGTGCTGCACGGCGCCCGCACCTTCGTGCTCCAGGACGAGGACGGCCAGACCTCGGAGTCGCACTCGATCAGCGCCGGCCTGGACTACCCCGGCGTCGGTCCGCAGCACGCCCACCTCGCCGACATCGGCCGGGCGACGTACCGCCCCGTGACCGACCAGGCCGCGATGGAGGCGATGGCGCTGCTCTCGCGCACCGAGGGGATCATCCCGGCGATCGAGTCGGCCCACGCCGTCGCCGGCGCGATGGACCTGGCTCGCGAGCGCCCCGGCTCCACGATCCTGGTCAACCTCTCGGGCCGCGGCGACAAGGACATGGGCACCGCCATCGAGTGGTTCGGCCTGGGTCAGGTGGCGCCCGACGGCACCCCCGAGCCCGCCGACCAGGAGCAGATCGCCGAGGGGGCGAAGTGAACGAGGCCTCCACCGGCCGGGTCCTGGAGCGCACCCGCGCCGAGGGCCGCGCCGCGCTGGTCGGCTACCTGCCGGCCGGCTTCCCCGACGTCGACGCTTCCATCGAGGCCGTCCGGGTGATGGTGGAGTCGGGCTGCGACGTGATCGAGGTCGGGCTGCCCTACAGCGACCCGGTGATGGACGGCCCCACGATCCAGGCGGCCGCCCTCCAGGCGCTGGAGCACGGCACCCGCACCACCGACGTCCTGCGCGTCGTCGAGGCCGTGGCCGCGACCGGCACGCCCACGGTGGTGATGACCTACTGGAACCCGGTCGAGCGCTACGGCGTCGACCGGTTCGCCCGCGACCTGGCCTCGGCCGGGGGCGCCGGGCTGATCACCCCCGACCTGATCCCCGACTCCGCCGACGAGTGGATCCCGGCGGCCGACGAGCACGACCTGGACAAGATCTTCCTGGTCGCCCCGTCCTCCACGCCCGCCCGCCTGGCCGCGACGACCGCGGCCTGCCGCGGCTTCGTCTACGCCACGGCCGTGATGGGCGTGACCGGGGCGCGCACCACCACCTCCGACCTCGCCGGCCCGCTCGTCGAGCGCACCCGGGCGGTCACCGACCTCCCGATCGGGGTCGGCCTCGGGGTCTCCGACGGCGACCAGGCGGCCGAGGTGGCGGCGTACGCCGACGCGGTGATCGTCGGCTCCGCGTTCGTGCGCACCCTCCTCGACGCCGAGGACCCGCGCGCCGGGCTGAAGGCCCTCGCGGCCCTCACCGAGGACCTCGCCGGGGGAGTACGCCGTGGCCGCTGACCGCTCCCGTCGCAGGCTGGCCGCGCTCGCCGCCACCCTGCCGCTCCTGCTCGCTCCCGCCCTCGCCGGCTGCGGCAGCGACGCAGGAGACTCCGCGTCGCAGTCCGGCGCGCCGGTCAAGGACCTCCGCGTCCCGGACGACGACGGCTACAAGGGCATCAAGCTCGACACCGCCTACCGCGTCCCGTCGGTGCCGCTGACCGACACCGCCGGCAAGCCCTACGACCTGTCGAAGCAGCAGAAGCGCACCATCGTGTTCTTCGGCTACACCAAGTGCCCCGACATCTGCCAGATCGTGATGAGCACCATCGCCTCGGCCGTGGCCCGGCTCGACCAGGCCGACCGCGCACGCGTGCAGGTCCTGTTCGTGACCACCGACCCCGCCCGCGACACCGAGAAGGTGCTGCGCACCTACCTCGACCGCTACGACCCGTCCTTCCAGGGCGTCACCGGCCCGCTGGCCCGCATCGAGGCGCTCGGCAAGCCGATGGGCATCGAGGTGGCCAAGGGCCAGAAGCTCCCCAGCGGCGGTTACGAGGTCGACCACACGACCAACGTGATCAGCGTCCGCGACGCGGTCGGCGACCTGGTGTGGACGGCCTCGACCTCGCCCAGCGACCTCGCCTCGGACCTGCACAAGGTGCTGGGGGCCGACCGGTGACGCTGCTCGACCTGCCCCTCATGATCCCCCTGTCGATCCCCAGCCCCGCCCAGGGCGTCTGGCACCTCGGACCGCTGCCGATCCGGGCCTACGCGCTGTGCATCATCGCCGGCGTCTTCGCCGCGGTGTGGCTGGGGGAGCGCCGGTGGGTGGCCCGCGGCGGCACCGCCGGCCAGATCGGCGACATCGCGATCTGGGCGGTGCCGGCGGGCCTGGTCGGCGCCCGGCTCTACCACGTCGCCACCGACCACGAGCTCTACTTCGGGCCCGGCAAGCACGTCGTCGACGCCCTCAAGATCTGGCACGGCGGCCTCGGCATCTGGGGCGGCATCGCCGGCGGCATGCTCGGGGCGTGGCTCTACTGCCGCCGCCACGACGTGCGGCTGCGCCCGCTGGCCGACGCCCTGGCCCCGGCGCTGCTGCTCGCCCAGGTGCTCGGCCGGTTCGGCAACTACTTCAACCAGGAGCTCTACGGCCGCCCCACGACGCTGCCGTGGGGCCTGGAGATCTCGCCGGCCCACTGGCCCACGGGCCGCACCTTCGCGATGGGCACCACCTTCCACCCCACGTTCCTCTACGAGGCGCTGTGGAACCTGGCCGGGATGGCGCTGCTGATCTGGCTCGACCGGCGCTTCAAGCTCGGCTACGGCCGGGTGTTCGCGATCTACGTGATGATCTACACCTCCGGCCGCGGCTGGATCGAGACCTTCCGCATCGACACCATCGAGCTCAACGACGTGCTCGGGCTGCGCTGGGGGGTCTGGATGTCGATCGTGCTGTTCGCGCTCGCGACGGCGTACCTCCTGGTGGTCGGGCGGCGCCACCGCCCGCCGGACACGCGCGAGACCACGCCGTACACCCGCGCGGCGGAGCCCGACCCGGTCGAGCACGCCTGAGCCGTCCCGGCTGACGACTCTCCCCGCGGTGTCCCGGGGGTCGAACGACCCGCGGAGGTCCTGCGGCCCTGCGGTACGCTCAGCGGCGTATGGGCCAATGTCGTCCCAGCACCTGCATGCTCACACCGACGCACTCGACGGGCCGTCCATCCCGGGCTGTTCCTGTGGTGCGCTGACAGACGACGGGAGAATGCCCATGCACGCATTCCCGCCGCCCCAGGGTTTGTACGACGGGGCTCACGAGCACGACGCCTGCGGAGTGGCCTTCGTGGCCACCATGACCGGCGAGCCGAGCCACACGATCGTCCACCAGGCGCTGACCGCCCTGCGCAACCTCGAGCACCGTGGTGCCGCGGGTGCCGAGGTCAACTCCGGCGACGGCGCCGGCATCCTGATGCAGGTCCCCGACCGGTTCCTGCGCGAGGTCGTGGACTTCGACCTGCCCACCAAGGGCGCGTACGCCGTCGGCACCGCGTTCCTCCCCGGTGACGCCGACCAGGTGGCCGCCACGCGGACCCGCCTGGAGGAGATCGCCGACGAGGAGGGCCTGAGCGTCCTGGGCTGGCGCGAGGTCCCCACCGACCCGTCGTCGCTGGGCCGCACGGCCGTGGACTGCATGCCGTCCTTCGTCCAGCTCTTCGTGGCCGCCCGCGGCAGCCGTGTCGTCGGCATGGGCCTGGAGCGTCTCGCCTACGTGCTGCGCAAGCGCGCCGAGCTCGAGACCGACGTGTACTTCCCCTCCCTGTCGGCGCGCACCATCGTCTACAAGGGGATGCTCACCACCGACCAGCTCGACCACGTCTTCCCCGACCTGGTCGACGAGCGGGTCGAGAGCGCCGTCGCCGTGGTGCACTCGCGGTTCTCCACCAACACCTTCCCCAGCTGGCCGCTGTCGCACCCGTTCCGCTACATCGCCCACAACGGCGAGATCAACACCGTCATGGGCAACCGCAACTGGATGCGGGCCCGCGAGGCGCTGCTGTCCTCCGACGTGATCCCCGGCGACCTGGAGCGGATCTTCCCGATCATCACGCCCGGCGCCAGCGACTCCGCCTCCTTCGACGAGGTCCTCGAGCTGCTGCACGTGGGCGGGCGCAGCCTGCCCCACTCGGTGCTGATGATGATCCCCGAGGCGTGGGAGAACCACGCCGAGATGGACGCCAAGCGCCGGGCCTTCTACGAGTTCCACTCCGCGGTCATGGAGCCCTGGGACGGGCCCGCCTGCGTGGTGTTCACCGACGGCACCCAGGTCGGCGCCGTCCTGGACCGCAACGGCCTGCGACCCTCCCGCTACTGGGTCACCGACGACGGCCTGGTCGTGCTGGCCAGCGAGGTCGGCGTCCTGGACATCCCCCAGGACAAGGTGGTCCGCAAGGGTCGCCTCCAGCCCGGGAAGATGTTCCTCGTCGACACCGAGGAGCACCGGATCATCGAGGACGAGGAGATCAAGGACGAGCTCGCCTCGGAGCACCCGTACGACGAGTGGCTGCACGCCGGGCTGATCAAGCTCGCCGACATCGCCGATCGCGAGCACGTCATCCACTCCCACGCCTCGGTCACCCGTCGCCAGCAGATCTTCGGCTACACCGAGGAGGAGCTGCGCGTGATCCTCTCGCCGATGGCCAACACCTCGGCCGAGCCGATCGGCTCGATGGGCACCGACACCCCCGTGGCGGTCCTCAGCGACCGGCCGCGGATGCTCTTCGACTACTTCGTGCAGCTCTTCGCCCAGGTCACCAACCCGCCGCTGGACGCGATCCGCGAGGAGCTGGTCACCAGCCTCAACGGGACCATCGGGCCCGAGGCCAACCTGCTCGACCCGACGCCCGCGTCGTGCCGCCAGGTGGTGCTGCCGTTCCCGGTGATCACCAACGACGAGCTGGTCAAGATCCGCCACATCAACCGTGACGGCGACATGCCCGGCTTCATCACCCACGTCTCGCGCGGTCTCTACGACGTCGAGGGCGGGGGCGAGGCCCTGGCCGCGCGCCTGGAGGAGATCTGCGCCGAGGTCAGCGAGGCGATCGAGGGCGGCGCCCGCGTGATCGTGCTCTCGGACCGTCACGCCGACGCCACCCAGGCACCGATCCCGTCGCTGCTGATGACGGCCGCGGTCCACCACCACCTGGTCCGCGAGAAGACCCGCACCAAGGTCGGGGTCATCGTGGAGGCCGGCGACGTCCGCGAGGTGCACCACGTCGCCACGCTGATCGGCTACGGCGCCGCCGCGGTCAACCCCTACCTGGCCATGGAGACCGTCGAGGACCTCGCCCGCGACGGCTACTACGTCAAGGTCGAGCCCGAGAAGGCCGTGGCCAACCTGGTCAAGAGCCTGGGCAAGGGCGTGCTCAAGGTGATGTCGAAGATGGGCGTCTCGACGGTCGCGTCGTACACCGGGGCCCAGATCTTCGAGGCCCTCGGCCTGTCCCAGGAGCTGGTGGACCAGTACTTCACCGGCACCACCTCCAAGCTCGGCGGCATCGGCCTCGACGTGGTCGCGGACGAGGTGGCCAAGCGCCACCACGTCGCCTACCCGGTCGGCGGCATCGCGCCCGCGCACCGCGAGCTCGAGGTCGGCGGGGAGTACCAGTGGCGCCGCGAGGGCGAGCTGCACCTGTTCGACCCCGAGGCCGTCTTCAAGCTCCAGCACTCCACGCGCGCCGGCAAGTACGACGTCTTCAAGCAGTACACCGCCCGGGTCAACGACCAGTCCGAGCGGCTGATGACGCTGCGCGGGCTGTTCCGCTTCAAGGACGGCGAGACCACCGGGCGCGCCCCGATCGACATCGACGAGGTCGAGCCGGTCTCCGAGATCGTCAAGCGGTTCTCCACCGGCGCGATGTCCTACGGGTCGATCTCGCAGGAGGCCCACGAGACCCTCGCGATCGCGATGAACCGTCTCGGCGGCAAGTCCAACACCGGCGAGGGCGGCGAGGACCCCGAGCGGCTGCACGACCCGGAGCGGCGCTCCTCGATCAAGCAGGTGGCCTCGGGCCGCTTCGGTGTCACCTCGGAGTACCTCACCAACGCCGACGACATCCAGATCAAGATGGCGCAGGGCGCGAAGCCCGGCGAGGGCGGCCAGCTGCCCGGTCACAAGGTCTACCCGTGGGTGGCCAAGACGCGGCACAGCACGCCCGGCGTGGGCCTGATCTCCCCGCCGCCGCACCACGACATCTACTCCATCGAGGACCTCGCCCAGCTGATCCACGACCTGAAGAACTCCAACCCCTCGGCCCGGGTGCACGTCAAGCTCGTCGCCGAGGTCGGGGTCGGCACGGTCGCGGCGGGCGTCTCCAAGGCGCACGCCGACGTGGTGCTGATCTCCGGGCACGACGGCGGCACCGGCGCCTCGCCGCTGACCTCGCTCAAGCACGCGGGCGGACCCTGGGAGCTGGGCCTGGCCGAGACCCAGCAGACGCTGCTGCTCAACGGGCTGCGCGACCGGATCGTGGTGCAGGCCGACGGCCAGCTCAAGACCGGCCGCGACGTGGTCGTGGCGGCGCTGCTCGGGGCCGAGGAGTACGGCTTCGCCACCGCGCCGCTGGTCGTCTCCGGCTGCGTGATGATGCGGGTCTGCCACCTCGACACCTGCCCGGTGGGCGTGGCCACGCAGAACCCCGTCCTGCGCCAGCGCTACTCGGGCCAGGCGGAGTACGTCGTGACCTTCTTCGAGTACATCGCCGAGGAGGTCCGCGAGCTGCTCGCCCAGCTGGGTTTCCGCACCCTGGACGAGGCGATCGGCCGTGCCGACGTCCTCGACTCCGACCGGGCGGTCAACCACTGGAAGGCCGCCGGCCTCGACGTCGCGCCGGTCTTCCACGTCCCCGAGCTGCACCAGGACGCCGCGCGTCGCAACACCACGACGCAGGACCACGGCCTGGACAAGGCGCTGGACCGCGAGCTGATCGAGATCTGCGAGCCGGCCCTGGAGCGCGGCGAGCCCGTGCGCGCCCAGCTCGAGGTCCGCAACGTCAACCGCACGGTCGGCACGATGCTCGGCCACGAGGTGACCAAGCGGCACCGCGGCGAGGGTCTGCCCGAGGGGACCATCGACCTGACCTTCACCGGCTCGGCCGGGCAGTCCTTCGGGGCGTTCCTGCCCCGCGGGATCACCCTGCGGCTGGAGGGCGACGCCAACGACTACGTCGGCAAGGGCCTCTCCGGCGGGCGGATCGTGGTGCGGCCCGACCGCGCGGCGACCTTCGCCTCCCACGAGCAGATCATCGCCGGCAACACGATCGCCTACGGCGCCACGTCGGGGGAGATCTTCATCCGCGGCGGCGTCGGGGAGCGGTTCGCCGTGCGCAACTCCGGCGCCTCGGTGGTCACCGAGGGCGTGGGCGACCACGGCTGCGAGTACATGACCGGTGGCCGGGTGGCCGTGCTGGGCAAGACCGGGCGCAACTTCGCGGCCGGCATGTCCGGGGGCGTCGCCTGGGTGCTCGACCTCAAGGACTTCCGTGTCAACCAGGAGCTCGTCGAGCTGGCCCCGGTCGTCGAGGACGCGGCCGAGGAGCTCCACGCCCTGGTGCGCACCTTCCACGAGGAGACCGGGTCCGAGGTGGCCGAGGAGCTGCTGGCCGACTGGGAGACCGCGATCACCCGCTTCACCGAGGTGATCCCGCGCGACTACCGCGTCGTGATGGACGCCAAGGCCAAGGCCGAGGCCGACGGGAAGAACGAGAACGAGATCGCCACGGCGATGATGGAGGCCCTCCATGGCTGACCCCAAGGGATTCTTGAAGGACGGCCGCGAGGTCGCCGAGCGCCGCCCCGTCGAGGAGCGGAAGCACGACTGGAACGAGGTCTACCCCGGTGGCCCCGGCCGCGCGCTGCTGCCGATCATCACCACCCAGGCGGGGCGCTGCATGGACTGCGGCATCCCGTTCTGCCACCAGGGCTGCCCGCTGGGCAACATCATCCCGGAGTGGAACGACCTGGTCTGGCGCGACGACTGGGACGCCGCGATCGAGCGGCTGCACGCGACCAACAACTTCCCGGAGTTCACCGGTCGGCTGTGTCCCGCCCCGTGCGAGACCGCCTGCGTGCTGGGCATCAACGCCGACCCGGTGACCATCAAGAACGTCGAGGTCACGATCATCGACCGCGCGTGGGAGTCGGGCGCCGTACGCCCCCAGCCGCCGGAGTGGCTGACCGGCAAGACCATCGCGGTGGTCGGCTCCGGCCCCGCCGGCCTGGCCGTCGCCCAGCAGCTCACCCGGGCCGGGCACACCGTGGCCGTCTACGAGCGCGCCGACAAGATCGGCGGGCTGCTGCGCTACGGCATCCCCGAGTTCAAGATGGAGAAGAAGGTCCTCGACCGGCGCCTGGACCAGATGCGTCGCGAGGGCACCGTCTTCAGGGCCGGCGTCGCGGTGGGCGACACCCTGACCGGCGACCAGCTGCGCGACCGCTACGACGCCGTCGTGCTGGCCATGGGGGCCACCGAGGCCCGCGACCTCTCCATCCCGGGCCGCGAGCTCCAGGGCATCCACCAGGCGATGGAGTTCCTCCCGCAGTCCAACCGGGCCTCGCTCGGCGAGGACGTGCCGGACCAGATCCGCGCCGACGGCAAGCACGTCGTGATCATCGGCGGCGGCGACACCGGGGCCGACTGCCTGGGCACCTCGATCCGCCACGGCGCGGCCTCGATCACCCAGCTCGAGATCATGGACCGCCCCGCGGACGAGCGGCCCAGCAACCAGCCCTGGCCGACGTACCCGATGACGTACAAGGTCTCCTCGGCCCACGAGGAGGGCGGCGAGCGCGTCTACTCGGTCTCCACCCAGGAGTTCCTGGGCGACGACGACGGCCGCGTGCGCGCCCTGCGCCTGGTCGACGTGCAGTTCGTCGACGGGAAGTTCTCCGAGGTCCCCGGGAGCGAGCGCGAGATCCCGGCCGAGCTGGTGCTCTTCGCGATGGGCTTCACCGGCCCCGAGAAGGACGGCCTGATCGACCAGCTCGGCGTCGAGCTCGACGGGCGCGGCAACGTCGCCCGCGACGACGGCTACTCCTCCTCGGTCGAGGGCGTGTTCGTGGCCGGCGACGTCGGCCGCGGCCAGTCGCTGATCGTGTGGGCGATCGCCGAGGGCCGCGCCGCCGCGGCCGCCGTCGACACCTGGCTCACCGGGTCCACCACGCTGCCGGCCCCGATCCGCCCGAGCGAGCGCCCCCTCACCGTCTGACGCGCCGGGTGGCCCGACCCGTGGCGGTCGGGCCACCCCTCGCGTCGGCGTACGTGCTCGGGGTGAGGTTGTCGGGCAAAGGGTGACCTTGTCGGGTGAACGTTCGGCCGACAAGGCGACTGTTCCCCGGCTAGCCGGGGAAAAGTAGCCCGGCCCGACCCGCTGCTTGGAACGTTCAAGCGGGGACGGCTAGGGTCAGGGCGTGCGTAGAGCGAAGATCGTGTGCACGCTCGGCCCGGCGGTGTCGTCGGCCGAGCGGATCCGTGAACTGGTGGATGCGGGGATGGACGTCGCCCGGCTCAACCTGTCCCACGGGTCGTACGACGACCACGAGGTCGTCTACCACCGGGTGCGCCAGGCGGCGGACGAGAGCGGCCACGGGGTCGGCGTCTTCGTCGACCTCCAGGGCCCCAAGATCCGCCTGGGCAAGTTCCGCGAGGGCTCGTCGCGGATCCAGACCGGCCAGTCGTTCACGATCACCACGCGCGACGTGCCCGGCGACAACGAGATCGCCTCCACGACGTACGCCGGCCTCCCCGGTGACGTCTCGGCCGGCGACCCGATCCTGATCGACGACGGCAAGGTGCGCCTGCGCGTCGTCGAGGTCGACGGCCAGGACGTCCACACGGTCGTGGTCACCGGGGGGCGGGTCAGCGACCACAAGGGCATCAACCTGCCCGGCGTCCCGGTCAGCGTCCCCGCGATGTCGGAGAAGGACCTCGCCGACCTGCGCTGGGGGCTGCACCTCGGGGTGGACTTCATCGCGCTGTCCTTCGTGCGCAACGCCGCCGACGCCGAGGACGTGCGCCGCGTGATGCGCGAGGAGGGCATCCTGCTGCCCGTCATCGCCAAGATCGAGAAGCCGCAGGCGATCGACAACCTCGACGAGATCATCAAGGCCTTCGACGGCTTCATGGTCGCCCGGGGTGACCTCGGCGTCGAGTGCCCGCTCGAGGACGTGCCGTTCCTGCAGAAGCGCGTGGTCGAGAAGGCCCGGCGCAACGCCAAGCCGGTGATCGTGGCCACCCAGATGCTGGAGTCGATGATCACCAACCCGGCGCCCACCCGGGCCGAGGCCTCCGACGTGGCCAACGCCGTGCTCGACGGGGCCGACGCGGTGATGCTCTCGGGTGAGACCAGCGTGGGGGAGTACCCCATCGAGACCGTCCGCACGATGGCCCGCATCATCTCCTCCACCGAGGACCACGCCCTGGCCTCGATGGCGGCCATCGACTGGCAGCCGCGCACGACCGGCGGTGTGATCGCCAAGGCGGCCGCCGAGGTCGCCGACCGGGTCGGGGCGAAGTACCTCGTCGCCTTCACCCAGAGCGGCGACTCCGCCCGGCGGCTGGCCCGCTACCGCGGCGCCGTCCCGGTGCTGGCCTTCACCCCCGAGGCGACGGTGCGCTCCCAGCTGTCGATGACCTGGGGCGTCGAGACCTTCAAGACGGCCTCGGTCGAGCACACCGACGAGATGGTCCGACAGGTCGACGACCAGCTGCTGCGCAGCGGTCGCGTCACCGAGGGCGACCTCGTGGTCATCATCGCGGGCAGCCCGCCCGGCATCCCCGGGTCGACCAACGCGCTGCGCATCCACCGGATGGGGGACGCGATCAACGAGGTCGCCCCCGCCTACCGGCGTCGCTGACCCCGTCACGCCCGGGCGGCCGTTCGCGGACGGCCCGGCCCACCCTCCCGGGTGTCGCCAGGCTGCGTTCAGCGACGGGGCCTAGGCTCGGGCCTCGGCCGTGGGCAGTCCCGGCCGTGCCCCGACACGGGCTCAGCCCGACCCCGGGCGAGCCGTGCGGTGGGGAACCGAGAGGGGTGCTGGTGCGGCGCAGTCGAGCAGCGGTCGTCGCCGCGGGCCTGCTGGCCACGGTGACGCTGGCCGCGTGCGGATCGGGCCCGACGGCGACGTCGGCGAGCAGCCCGGGCCGTCCCGGGGCGTCGAGCAGCAGCACGGCGACGACGCCCGCGCGGGGTGCCCCGGTGGCCCCGGCACGGGCAACCCCCCTCGCGTGGCCCTTCCGCAACCCGCTGCCCGGCATGCCGCCCGTCATCGGCGACAACGTCTACTCCCAGACCGGGCGCGGCATGCTCAGCCCGACCGTTGCCGGCGAGCGGTCGCTGCTCTACGTGCCCGACTCGCGGGGCAGCTCGGTCACGGTCATCGACCCGCGCACGCGTCGCATCGTCAAGGTGATCCCGACCGGCTACCTGAGCCAGCACGTGGTCCCGGCGTACGACCTGAAGCGGCTGCTGGTCAACGCCAGCGTCGCCAACGAGCTCGTGCCGCTGAACCCGCACACGGTGACCCGGGGCCGGTCCATCACGGTGCCGCGGCCCTACAACCTCTACTTCACCCCCGACGGCAAGCAGGCCGTGGTGATGGTCGAGCAGCACGACACGCTGCGGTTCTCCGACCCGCACACCTTCGCGGTCCGCGACGAGGTCCACCCCGCAGGCTGCCGCGGTCCCAACCACGCAGACTTCTCCGCCAACGGCCGCTTCTTCGTGGTGACCTGCGAGTTCTCCGGTCAGCTGGTGAAGGTCGACACCCTGACCCACCGGGTGCTGGGCGAGATCTCCTTCGACCCGCACCGCACGGCGACCGGCGGCGACGCCAGCACGATGGGGATGAGCATGCCCCAGGACGTGCGGCTCTCCCCGGACGGCCGCACGTTCTACGTCGCCGACATGGGCACCAACGAGCTGCGCCGGGTCTCGGCCCGCACCTTCCGCCAGGTCGGGGTCATCGGGATGCCCAGCCACCCCCACGGCATCTACCCCAGCCGCGACGGCCGGCTGTTCTACGTGTCGGACCGCGGTGCGGGCGAGGTCAGCGTGGTGAACCCGCGCACCAACCGCATCGTCGCCACCTGGACCATCCCCGGGGGCGGCAGCCCCGACATGGGCGGGGTCTCCGCCGACGGCCGGATGCTGTGGCTCGCGGGCCGCTACGACGGGGAGGTCTACGGCTTCGACACCCGCACCGGCCGCCTGGTCGCCCGGATCCCCGTGGGCGGCAGCCCCCACGGGCTCGCGGTCTGGCCGCAGCCGGGCCGGTACTCGCTCGGCCACACCGGGAACATGCGGTGAGCTCCCGCTCGCGCGGCACCCACCTCGCCCGGACGACCCGGGTCGGCACGACGGTCCTCGCCCTGGCGGCGGTCGCCACGGGCTGCGCCACCCACGCCGGTGCGTCGTCCGCGGCACCCGCCTCGAGCCCGGCCGCCAGCCCGTCGGCCAATCCGTCGGCCAGTCCGTCGGCCAGCGGGGGAGCGGCGGCCTCGCCGACCCCCGCGCCCGTCCCGACCCGCATCCGGGCCCGCACCACCACCTGGCACCTGCCGTACGCCGTCGCCCGTGCCGCGGTGACCTCGGCCGACGGCACCCTGGCCCGCACGCTGCTGGTCGGCGGCATGCTGCCGGGCGACTCGTCCACCGGCCAGGTGACCGCGGTCGACCCGACTGCCGGCCGGACCCACGCCGCGCCCTCGCTGCCCGTCCCGGTCCACGACGCGGCCGCGGGGTGGGCCTTCGGACGGCCTGCGGTCTTCGGCGGCGGCAACAGCAGCGAGCAGTCGGTCGTGCAGACCCTGGGACGGGGCGGCTGGCACACCGCGGCCCACCTGCCCACCACCCGCTCGGACCTCTCCGTGGTCACCACGGGCCGGTCCTCGGTGGTCGTCGGGGGCTACGACGGCGTCCACGTCCCCACGGACGTGCTGCGGCCAGCCACAGCCACCCCGGGCGGCTTCCGGCGGGTCGGGTCGCTCCGCGAGGGTGTGCGGTACGCCGCGACCGCGCAGGTGGGCGGTGCCGTCTACGTGCTCGGCGGCGAGGTCGACCACCGCGAGCTGGCCGAGGTGCAGCGCCTGGACCTCCGGACCGGGCGGACGCGCGTGGTGGCCCGGCTGCCGCGCCCGCTGGGCCACGCCGTCGCGACCACGGTGGGCGGGCGGGTGCTGCTGCTGGGCGGCCGCACCGACCCCGACACCCAGACCTCGGCGGCGTGGTGGTTCGACCCCGCGACCGACCGGTTCACGCGCGCCGGGCGCCTGCCGGTCGCCCTCTCGGACGCCGCGATCGTGGCCGGCCCCGACCGGGTCTGGCTGCTGGGCGGGGAGTCGCCCGAGGTCACCGACCGGGTCGTCGAGGTGCGCTGGTCCTGACCCGGTCGGTCAGGGCTTCAGGCGTTGATCTCCTCGCCGAGGTACGCCGCGCGGATGCGGTCGTCGGCGAGCAGCTCGCGACCGGTGCCGGAGAGCACGATCTCGCCGGTCTCCAGGACGTAGCCGCGGTTGGCCAGCGCGAGCGCCTGCGCGGCGTTCTGCTCCACGATCAGGACCGTCACGCCGGTGGAGTTGATCTCGCGCACGATGTCGAAGATCTGCTTGACGATCAGCGGGGCCAGACCCATCGAGGGCTCGTCGAGCAGCAGCAGCCGCGGCTTGCCCATCAGGGCCCGGCCGATGGCCAGCATCTGCTGCTCGCCGCCGGACAGGGTGCCGGCGTACTGGGTGCGGCGCTCGTGCAGCCGCGGGAACAGCTCGAAGCAGCGGTCGAGGACCTGCTGGTCGGGCCGCTTGAACCGGTAGGCGCCCATCTCGAGGTTCTCCGAGACCGACATCAGCGGGAACACCCGGCGACCCTCGGGCACGTGGCAGATGCCGAGGTGGATCAGGTCGTGGGCGGGCAGGCCGTCGATGCGCTGGCCGTCGTAGCGGATCTCGCCCAGGCTCGGGCGCATCATCCCCGAGACGGTCTTCTGGGTGGTGGTCTTGCCGGCGCCGTTGGCGCCGAGCAGGGCGACGACCTCGCCCTCCTCGACGTGGAAGCTGACGCCCTTGAGGGCGCGGATCGCGCCGTAGCGGACCTCGATGTCGTCGACCTCGAGCAGGCTCATCGGTGGGTCCCTCCGGGCTGGGCGCTGTCGCCGGTCTGGTCGGTCCGGCCGGTGTGGCCGGGGTTGGCGGGGTGGTCCGGCGCGGTCGTGCCGCCGGGCTGCGGCTCGTCGAGCACGCTCTCGTCCACGTCGATGGTGTGGACCTCGAGGCCCTCGGTCATCTGGGCGGCCTCGTCCTCGGAGGTGCCGAGGTAGGCCGCGATCACCGCGGGGTCCTTCTGGATCTGCTCGGGGGTGCCCTCGGCGATCTTCTCGCCGAAGTTGAGCACCACGAGCCGGTGGGCCACCGACATCACCAGCTTCATGTCGTGCTCGATCAGCAGCACGGAGATGTCGTCCTCGACGTTCATCTTCTGGATCAGCGCGGCGAGCTCCTGCTTCTCGACCGGGTTGGTGCCCGCGGCCGGCTCGTCGAGCAGGATCACGCCGGGGTCGGTGCCGAGGGCACGGGCGATCTCCAGGCGGCGCTGCTCGCCGTACGCCAGGGAGCCGGCGAGCTCGTTGGCCCGTCGGGTCAGGCCGACGAAGCGCAGCAGCTCGTAGGCGCGCTCGGTGGACTCGCGCTCCTCGCGACGCTGCCAGGGCATCCCCAGCATGGCCGCGATCGGGCCCGACTTCTGCCGGGTCTCGACCCCCACCTTGACGTTCTCCAGCGCCGTGAGCGCGGGGAACAGCCGGATGTTCTGGAAGGTGCGCGCGACCCCGAGCCGGTTGATCACGTGGGTCTTCTTGCCCAGCACCGAGCTGAACGTGTCGCCCTTGCGTGCCGCCAGGTCGATCGACCCCTCCTGCGGCGTGTAGACGCCGGTGAGGGAGTTGAACAGCGAGGTCTTGCCGGCGCCGTTGGGCCCGATCACCGCGAGGATCTCGCCGCGGTGCATCTGCAGGGAGACGTGGTTGAGCGAGGTGACGCCGCCGAAGCGGAGCACCACGTCCTTGACGTCGTAGACGACCTCGCGCGTGGTGGCGGAGGTGTCGCTCGTGCTGGTGTCGACGCTCATGACCGGCTCACATTCCTTCGCCCGCGGGGACCGCGGTCGTCTCGGCGCTCTCGCGCTTCTCCAGGCCCGACAGCTCGGCCTTGCGACGGCGGGCCGGGATCAGGCCCGCCGGGCGGAAGATCATCATCAAGATGATGACCGCACCGATCCACATCTGACGGTCCTCGGCGGGCACCTGGTCCTTGAGGAACTCCGGGAGCCAGGTGAGCACCGCGGCACCGGCCATGGCGCCCGGCAGGGAGCCCATGCCGCCGAAGACGACGTAGGCCACCACGAGGATGGAGTTGTTCAGGACGAAGTTCTCCGGGGTGAAGGACCCGACCTGGCTGGCGAAGAACACACCGGCCACACCCGAGGTGGAGGCGCCGATCGCGAAGGCGAGCAGCTTGACCCGGGTGGTGTTGATGCCGGTGGCCTGCGCCGCGACCTCGTCCTCGCGGACGGCGGCCCAGGCCCGACCGAGGCGGGAGTTCTCCAGCCGACGGAAGAGCAGGACCACGATCACGACGAGCACGAGCAGGAGGTACCAGAACCCCAGCGCGCTGCTGCCCCAGGTGAGGTGGATGGGGCCGAGGTGGATCTCCGGCGGCGGGATCTTGAAGGCACCGCGGGGACCGTTGGTGAACCCGTTGGCGTTGTTGGCGATGACCCGGATGATCTCGCCGAAGCCGAGCGTGACGATGGCCAGGTAGTCACCGCGCAGCCGCAGGGTCGGGGCTCCGAGCGTCACGCCCGCCACCAGGCAGACCGCGATGGCGAACGGGATCGCCGCCAACGGCGACAGCTGCAGCCACTCCGGCGGCTGCACCGGGAGGCGGCCGGTCAGGTAGGCGGTGGTGTAGGAGCCGATCGCGTAGAACGCGATGAACCCCAGGTCCAGCAGACCGGCCCAGCCGACGACCACGTTGAGGCCGACCGCGAGCAGGACGTAGATGCCGATCTCGGTGACGAGCACCGTCTGCCAGAAGTCGGTCGCCGTGGGCGGGTAGAACAGCGCGGCGGTGATGACGACCAGCAGGGTGGCCGTGCCGAGCTGGCTGCGGCCCGCGCGTCGGGCGGGGGCGTGGTCGGAGTCGACCGCGACGGCCCGGTCCTCGGCGAGGCGGGTCTGGTCGGAGAGGGCCTTGACGACGAGGTAGCCGGCGCCGGCGAGGAGCGAGAACGCCCCGCAGGTCATCCAGCCGCCCGTGCCGAGGTTGGCCCAGCCGCCCGAGGCGCCGTCGAAGCCCTTGCCGGCCGCCAGCCCCGAGAAGTCGTGCATGACGACCAGGGTGATGACGACGGAGACCACGCCGAGCACGGCGGCGACCGTGCCGAGCAGGCGGTGGCGCAGGAAGGAGGCGGCCGCCGCGACGGCGAGCGTCACCACGAACAGCACGTAGCCCAGCCAGCCGAGGTACGCCGACGCGAACGCGTCGAGGCCCTCGCCCTGGAAGAGACCGGCGGTGCCGCTCAGGGTGGCGTTCTTGTTGCCGGGGGAGAACCACGTGGCGACCAGGACGCCGACCAGGCCGATGACCGCGCCGAGCACGACCAGGGGCATGCCCGGGCGCCAGGCCATCGCCCGGTCGACGAAGTCGTCGGTGTCGGCGACGTCGGACTTGCTGCGGGCCGCCACGAGCGCGGCGGCCGCGATCGCGAAGAAGCCCAGCATGGCGACCGCGCCGCCGGTGGCGTGGTCGGGGAAGTTCAAGAAGTTGCGCACCGCCACCTGGGCGTAGATCGCCCAGAGGCCGAACACGACGGCGAGGGCCCCGGCGGCGTACCCCAGGGCGGGGATGCGGCGCAGGATGGCCACGGCGGCCAGGAGGGCCACCCCCAGCAGGAGCACCCAGGGGAACAGCGAGAACAGCGAGCCGAAGAACACCCGGGTGATCGGGTCGAGCCCGCCGGTCTGGGCGGCGGCGCCGGCCAGGTCCTTGAACTTGCCCGCGCCGATGTCGGTGCTGTCGGTCCAGCGCAGCAGCGTGAAGGCCACCAGCACGGTCAGGAACCCGGCGCCGAGCGGGCGCAGGCCCGGTCGGCTCAGGTAGGGCACGCCCCGGGGACCGAAGGTGATCGCGACGTAGAGCGCCACGCCGATCAGGAGGAACAGCACGATGCGGGGGCTGAAGACGGCCTGGCGGAAGGCGAGCCAGATGTCCTGCTGGGTGCCCTCCTGGGTGCCGACCATCAGGGCAAGGACGAAGCCGCCGGCCAGGCAGGCGACCAGGCGCTGGGCGTGGGCGATGCGGTTCTCGGCCGCTTCGGAACGACGCTTCTTCATGCCGCACGCCCCAGACGCTCGCCGAGGATGCCGGTGGGTCGCACGACCAGGACCAGGACGAGGACCAGGAAGGCCACCACGTCGGTCCACTGGATGCCGATGAACCCGGATCTGTACCAGGGGAAGGTCGGGAGCAGGGCTTCGACCACGCCGAGCAGCAGACCACCGATCATGGCGCCGCGGATGTTGCCGATGCCGCCGAGCACGGCCGCCGCGAACGCCTTGACCCCGGGGATGAAGCCCATGGTGTTGGAGAAGAACAGCGCGGTGCCGAACAGGAAGCCGGCCGCGCCGCCGAGGGCGCCGCCGATGATGAAGGTGCGCGAGATGGTCTTGTCGATGTTGACGCCCATCAGGGCCGCTGTCGGCGCGTCCTCCGCGACCGCGCGGATGCTGCGGCCGAGCTTGGTGCGCGAGACCAGCGTGTCGAGGAAGAGCATCATCACGATGGCCGAGCCGATGATGATGACCTGGATCAGGGAGACGTAGACCCCGCCGAGGTCGAGCACGTGGGCGTTGAGGTTGAAGTACGTCGGGAAGCTGTTGTTCAGGCGGCTGAAGAGCTTGCCGGCCAGCTGGGAGAGGAAGAACGAGGCGCCGATCGCGCTGATCAGGAAGGCCAGCTTCGGGGCGCCACGCTTGCGCAGCGGGCGGTAGGCGACCCGCTCGAGGGACCAGGCCACGGCTGCGCCGACGAGGGCGCCGGAGCCGAGCCCGAGCGCGAGGACGCCGACGACGGCGTACCACGGCGGGTTGGAGCTGCCGCCGATGACGGCCTGGACGACGAGGAAGCTGCCGAACGCACCGGACATGAACACCTCGCTGTGGGCGAAGTTGATCAGCTGGAGCACGCCGTAGACCAGCGTGTAGCCCAACGCGATCAGCGCGTAGAGAGATCCTCGGGTCAGACCGAGGATCAAGAAGTTCAAGAAGTCGTGCACGGAGGGGGTCCTCTCCAGGGGCCAGGGTCGAGGTCGTTCTCGCAGCGGCGGCCGATCGGGCCGGCCGGTGCGGTCGTTCGCTGACGAGCGGGCGCCGCCGCCACCCCTGGTCGAGGTGGCGACGGCGCCCGAGCGCCGATGGAGCAGGTGTGGATCAGTGAAGGTCGGGCGAGGTCACTTGGCGTTCTTGATGTCGCCGAGGCTCACGATCTTCTTGTTCTTCTGCTGGAAGAGGTTGACCGTGCCGGTGCCGGCCGGCAGGTCGCCGTCGGAGCCGAACTTGATCTGGGCGGTGATGCCCTTGTAGTCGGTCTTGTTCACGGCGTCGTTGACGGCCTTGCGGTTCACGCCACCGGCGGCCTTGGCGGACTTGATCGCGGCGATGATGATGTTCGTCGCGTCGTAGGCCTCGGGGGAGTACGTCGACGGCGGGGTGTTGAACGCCGCCTGGTAGTCGGCCGTGAACTGCTTGGCGTCGGGCGCCACGGTGGCGTCCGCGCAACCGCAGGAGAAGTAGTAGCCCTCGCCCGCGGTGCCCGCACCGTCGGTGAAGACGCTGGACTTCACGCCGTTGCCCGACATCCGGATGCCCTTGTAGCCGGCGGCCTGGAGGGCCTTGGCGAACTGGGCGCCCTGCTGGTCGTAGCCCGCGTAGAACATCGCCTGCACGCCCGCCTGGACGACCGTCTGGGCGATCGGGCCGTAGTCCTTGGTCGAGGTCGCGTCCGCGGCCTGGTTGACCACGGTGACGCCCTTGGCCTTGAGCTCCTTGGCCACGGCCTGCGCGACACCGTCGCCGTAGGCGCTCTTGTCGCTGACGACCATGACCTTCTTGGCCTTCTTCGCCAGCCAGTCGGCCGCGGCCGGACCCTCGGCGAAGTCGTTGGGGATGACCCGGTGCCAGGTGGTGAAGCCCTGCTTCTGCAGCTCACCGTTGGAGGCCGAGGGGTTGACGATGGTGATGCCGGCGTCGCCGTACTTCTTGCCGACGGCCTGCGTCGCGCCGGAGAAGGAGGGGCCCACGACGCCCATCACGCTGTTGTCCTGGATGACCTGGGCGGCCGCAGCCGGCGCCTTGGCCGGGTCGCCGCCGTCGTCGGCCTTGAGCAGCTTCAGCTTGAAGCCGAGGTTGCCGGACTTGTTGGCCTGGTCGATGGCCAGCTGCGTGCCGTTGACCTCGTTGATGCCGAGCTGCTGGTTGTCGCCGGACAGGGGGCCCTCGAAGGCGATGGTGTAGGTGCTGTTGCTGCCACCGCCACCGCTGCTCCCGCCGCTGAGGCCGCCGCCGCTGCTCTTGTCGCTGGAGCTGCCGCAGCCGGTGAGCGCCATCGCGCCGATGAGACCGACCGCTGCCAGCTTCGCCATGGGGCGAGTGCGCATGCAATTCCTCCGTTGCCGGGGCCCGTTCTGGGCCACGTGATCTGGGTCTCGGGTGAGCCCGCAGGCTTGAGATTGTGGGTCGCGGTGAGCGGAGTCAAGCGTCAGGGCCGTTCGTGGCCTAAGCGAAACATGGACGATTCCACTGGTCTGGACAAGTAGGGCGAAGCCCGCCCCTCCTGGGGCGCTGCGGGCCTAGGGTGGCCTGCTCGTCTTTCGTTGTCATCCTGCCGTGCACCGGCGGTTCACCGTCCGGTCGCCCGGGGAGGTGGGCGACCAGAGGGGCGTGCGACGGAGTACGACGGGGTGCCCCGGGTGGGACTCGAACCCACACTGGACGGTGTTTGAGACCGCTTCCTCTGCCGTTGGGATACCGGGGCCGACCGCGCGCACACGCTACCGGACCTGGACCCCACTACCCTCTGGGGTTGTGAGAACCCCGCCCCGCTCGCCCCGCGCCCCCTCGACCAGCGCCGTTGCGCGCCGCGTCGTGATCGCCGAGGACGAGGCGCTGATCCGCCTGGACCTCGCCGAGATGCTCGCCGAGGAGGGGTACGACGTCGTGGGTCAGGCCGAGGACGGCGAGAAGGCGGTCGCCCTGGCCACCGAGCTGCGACCCGACCTGGTCATCCTCGACGTGCAGATGCCCCGGCTCGACGGGATCAGCGCCGCCCAGCAGATCGCGGCCCGGCGGATCGCACCCGTGGTGATCCTCACCGCGTTCAGCCAGCGCGAGCTGGTCGAGCGGGCCCGCGACGCGGGGGCGATGGCCTACCTCGTCAAGCCCTTCGACCAGACCGACCTGGTGCCGGCCATCGAGATGGCGGTCAGCCGGTACGCCGAGCTGCGGCAGGTCGAGGCCGAGGTCTCGGACCTGACCGAGCGGCTGGAGACCCGGACGCTGGTCGACCGGGCCAAGGGCGTGCTCCAGCAGTCCCTGGGCCTCAGCGAGCCCGAGTCGTTCCGCTGGATCCAGAAGACGGCCATGGACCTGCGCCTGTCGATGCGCCAGGTCGCCGACGGGGTGCTCACCCACGGCACGGGGGGCTTCACCCCGGAGTCGGGTGGAGAGTCGGGTGGGGAGCCGGGCGCGTCGTCGGAGCAGGCTCCACCCACGGCCGACTGAGCCACGGTGGGACCCCTCAGCGCAGGCTGACGACCAGCTGCGTGAGCAGCGGCGCCACCACGAGGGCGGGCAGCAGGTCGGCGACCTTGACCTGCTTGACGTCGAGCAGCCGCAGCGCGACGCCGATCAGCAGCAGGCCTCCGGTCGCGGTCAGGGCGGCCAGGTGGGCGTCGGGGACGAAGCTGCCCAGGGCGGCCCCCACGAGCGTCAGCCCGCCCTGGACGACGACCAGGGAGAGGATGCTCGCGGTCACCCCCCAGCCGAAGGACGCGGCGAAGGCGATGCTGGCGAAGCCGTCCAGCGCCGACTTCAGGAGCAGCTGGTCGGCGCCGTTCCCCAGGCCCTCGTTGATCGAGCCCAGGATGGTCAGGGGGCCGACGCAGAAGACCAGGGAGCTGACCACGAAGCCCTGGACGAACCGCTCGCGCGACTCGTGCGCGGTCCGGTGGTGACCCGCGGCGTCGGCCGGCCGGCGTACGAGCAAGCGCTGGAGGACGCCGCCCAGACCCTCGAGCCGGTCCTCGATGCGCAGGAGAGAGCCGACGATGCCGCCGACGAGGACCGACCCCAGCACGATCAGCATCGGGGCCGAGGAGCCGACGGCCCGGCTCAGCACCTGGTCGCCCACCGCGGCGGCCGACCCCGCGGCGATCAGCAGCGTGACCAGGCCCAGCCCGTCGGTGACGACCGTGCGGGTGCGCTCGGGGAGCCGGTGACCGACCAGGGCGCCGACGGTGCCGCCCAGGAGGACGGCGAGGGCGTTGACGAGGGTGCCGGTACCCGGGAACACCGCATCTCCTTTACAACTGAACTACGTTGGCGGTTAGTCTCTCACCCGTCCACAGTCGATCTCGGGGACACCAGGAGTAGTCCGATGCCTCGTCCCGCACCGCAGATCCGTGACGCCGTCCCCGCGGACGCCGCGGACCTGCTGCGACTCTGGGTCCGCACGTCCCCGTCCGAGGACGCCGCGCCCCGCGCGCTGGCCGAGGCCGAGCAGGCCCTGGCCGGCACCGCCGCCGCCCCCGACGACCGTCTGCTGGTGGCCGAGGTCGAGGGTCACGTCGTGGCCGCGCTGCAGCTCACCCGGGCGCCGCTGTCCCCGCTCTCGCGGGAGTCGGTCGTGCACACCTCCCACCTGATGGTGGAGCCGGGCCAGCGCCGGCACGGCTACGGCCACGCCCTGATGGAGGCCGCGGTCACGTGGGCCGAGGAGAAGGACGTCGCGCAGGTCACCGCGATCACCGACGGAGACCGCGACACCAACCGCTTCTTCGCCCGGCTCGGCCTGGTCTCGGTCGCGTCGGTGCGGCACACCACCACCGCCTCCCTGCGCAAGCACCTCGCCGCGGAGCGTCGACGCGTCAGCGGGACCAACCGCCACCTGGTCGAGGTGCTGGCCCAGCGGCGCTCGGCCCGGCGCCGCCAGACCTCGAGCTGACCCGGTCGGACCGCCGCCCGACGCCTGCCCGGTCCACCTGTCGGCGGGCTCGGTTAGGGTCGAATCCGTGCCTGACTCCGCCGTCGACCTCGACCGTCCCCGCCTGCTCCTGCTCGACGGCCACTCGCTGGCCTACCGCGCGTTCTTCGCGCTGCCGGTCGACAACTTCTCGACCTCCACCGGACAGCACACCAACGCGGTCTACGGCTTCACCGCGATGCTCATCAACGTCCTGCGCGACGAGCAGCCGAGCCACCTCGCGGTCGCCTTCGACGTCTCGCGCCAGACCTTCCGCTCGGCGGAGTACGTCGAGTACAAGGCCAACCGCTCCACCTCGCCCTCGGAGTTCGCCGGTCAGGTCTCCTTGATCAAGGAGGTCCTCGACGCGCTGCGGATCCCGTTCGTGGAGAAGGACGGCTTCGAGGCCGACGACGTCATCGGCACGCTGGCCACCCGCGCCCGGGCCGAGGACTTCGAGGTGCTGATCTGCTCCGGCGACCGCGACTCCTTCCAGCTGGTCGACGAGCACACCACCGTGATCTACCCGATGCGCGGGGTCTCGGAGATGAAGCGGATGACCCCGGCCGCCGTCGAGGAGAAGTACGGCGTGGTGCCCGGCCGCTACCCCGAGCTCGCGGCCCTGGTGGGGGAGACCTCCGACAACCTCCCCGGCGTGCCCGGAGTCGGTCCGAAGACCGCCGCCAAGTGGATCGCGACCTACGACGGGCTCGACAACGTCGTCAACCGCGCCGAGGAGATCAAGGGCAAGGCGGGCGAGAGCCTGCGCGAGCACCTCGGCGACGTCATCCGCAACCGGCGCCTCAACGCGCTGGTGACCGACCTGGACCTGCCGCTGGCCCCCGGAGACCTCGCGCTGCGCCCGTGGGACCGCCAGGAGGTGCACACCCTCTTCGACGGCCTGGAGTTCCGCGTCCTGCGCGACCGGCTCTTCGAGACCCTGGAGTCGGTCGAGGAGATCGACGCCTCCGGCTTCGCGCTGGAGATGACCCGCCTGGCCCCCGGCGAGGTCGCCGCGTGGCTGGCCGACCAGGCCGCGGACGGTCAGCGCGTCGGCCTGCACGTCGACGGCAGCTGGGGCTCGGGCACCGGCGAGGTGGAGTCGCTCGCGCTGGCCACCACCGCCGGCACGGCCGCGCACCTGCCGGTCGGCGACGTCACCCCCGAGGACGACGCGGCCCTGGTGGCCTGGCTGGGCGACCCGGCGCAGCCCAAGGTGCTCCACGACGCCAAGGGGCCGATGCTCGCGTTGGCGGCCCGGGGCTGGACCCTGCGCGGGCTGGAGCGCGACACCGCGCTGTCGGCGTACCTCGCCCGGCCCGACCAGCGCTCCTACGACCTCGCCGACCTGACCGTGCGCTACCTCAAGCGCGAGCTCAAGCAGGGCGCGGTCGACGACGGGCAGCTCAGCCTGGACGGGCTCGACGGCTCCGCGGACGAGGCGGGCGCCGAGACCGCGATGCTGCACGCCAGTGCCGTCCTCGACCTGGCCGCGGCCCTGGACGAGGAGCTGGCCGAGCGCGGCGGCACCGGCCTCCTGGCCGACGTGGAGCTGCCGCTGATCGACGTGCTGGCCCGCGTCGAGCAGGTCGGGATCGCGGTCGACCACGACCTCCTCGACGAGCTCGAGGAGGGCTTCGCCTCCCGGGTGCGCGAGGCGGCCGAGGCGGCGTACGCCGTGATCGGCAAGGAGGTCAACCTCGGCTCGCCCAAGCAGCTCCAGGTGATCCTCTTCGACGAGCTGGAGATGCCCAAGACCAAGCGCACCAAGACCGGCTGGACCACCGACGCCGACGCGCTGCAGAGCCTGTACGAGAAGACCGGCCACGCCTTCCTCGAGCACCTGCTCGAGCACCGCGACGCGATCCGGCTGCGCCAGACCGTCCAGGGCCTGCTCAAGACCGTGGCCGAGGACGGCCGCATCCACACCACGTTCAACCAGCTGATCGCCGCGACCGGCCGGCTGTCCTCGACCGAGCCCAACCTGCAGAACATCCCGGTCCGCACCGAGGCCGGGCGTCGGATCCGCGAGGGGTTCGTGGTGGGTCCGGGGTGGGCCGAGCTGATGACGGCCGACTACTCCCAGATCGAGATGCGGATCATGGCGCACCTCTCCGAGGACGCGGCGCTGATCGAGGCGTTCCGCTCCGGCCACGACTTCCACTCCGTGACCGCGGCGCGGGTCTTCGGTGTCGAGCCCACCGAGGTGACCTCGGAGATGCGGGCCAAGATCAAGGCGATGAACTACGGCCTGGCCTACGGCCTGTCGGCCTTCGGGCTGTCGCAGCAGCTGCGCATCGACACCACCGAGGCGCGCGGGCTGATGGAGGAGTACTTCGAGACCTTCGGCGGCATCCGCGACTACCTCGGCGGGATCGTCGACGAGGCCCGTCGCACGGGCTACACCGAGACCATCATGGGCCGCCGGCGCTACCTGCCCGACCTGACCAGCGACAACCGCCAGCGGCGCGAGATGGCCGAGCGGATGGCGCTCAACGCCCCGATCCAGGGCTCGGCCGCCGACATCATCAAGGTCGCGATGCTCAAGGTGGACCGCGGTCTGCGCGAGGAGGGGCTGGCCTCGCGGCTGCTCCTGCAGGTCCACGACGAGCTCGTGCTCGAGGTCGCCGAGGGCGAGCACGACGCGCTGGAGGCGCTGGTGCGTCGCGAGATGGCCGCCGCGGCCGACCTCGCGGTGCCGCTGGACGTCTCGGTGGGCACCGGCGCGAGCTGGCACGCCGCCGCCCACTGATCGAGCGGGGCGCACGGTCGCACGGTCGGGCGGCTCAGGCCGCCGGTTGCCCCTCGAGCTCCTCGGCGGGCGCCGTCGCGCTCAGCTTGCGCAGGCTGGTGAGCAGCAGGACGACGAGCAGGAGCAGGTCGACGGTGGTCACGGTCAGCAGCAGCGTGGTCGTGTCGCCGGCGCCGCGGGTGGCGACCACCAGCACCACCAGGGCGGTCCAGATCATGTAGACCGACTTGCGCGACTGACGGGCGACCACGCTGTAGACCAGCAGCTGGATGATCGACAAGACGGTGCCCAGCACCGCGAACAGCCACAGCCGGCCCTGGATCGCGGCGTACGCCGGCCCGCCGACGAACGTGACCGCGATCGAGCTGAGGATCCACGCACCCGCCGTGCAGAACGCGCCGAGGGCGAGCACGAGGACGACGCTGTTGACCAGCGCCCCGCGGCGGTTGGCCTGGGTGGACATCGAGGGGAACGCGATGATCACCACGAACTGCGGCAGGAACAGCACGGCCTTGACCAGGATCAGCCCGCCGGCGTACAGACCCGACTGGTGCCCGGAGAGCACGTCGCGCGCGACGATGACGTCGGCGTTGGACAGCGCGAAGAAGGCCAGCAGCGCGTGGGAGTTGCGCAGCGTCTCGCCCAGGATGCTGCGCGCGTCGTGGCGCCCGCTGTGGTGGTCGCGGTGCGGGCGGCGCGAGGTGCGCAGGGCCACCCAGCCGACGGCCACGGGGGCGAAGAAGGCGATCAGCACCCCGGTCACGGCCATCGCCTCGGTGGGCCGCCACAGCAGGAGGGCACCGCCGATGAGGATGCGGGGCACCCCGGCGGCCAGGTAGAGCAGCGAGAGGGCGGTCCAGCGTCGTTCCCCCTGGAGGATGCCGGCCTGGCCCCCCATCAGCGTCATCGGGAAGGCGGTGAGCCCCACGAGGACGGCCGTGCCGAGGCTGCCGAGGTGGAGCAGGGAGTTGATCACGGGGGAGAGCACCAGGCAGGCGGCGGCCAGCACCAGGCTGGACCCCAGCGAGACCCGGACCAGGGCCCGCTCGATCTCGGCGACGTCGCGCTCGTCGGCGGCGATCCGTCGCGCGCCGGTGGCCTGGAGGCCCAGCTGGAGCACGCCGATCACGAGCAGCAGCCCCATCACGGCCGCGAACGCGCCGTAGCTGCGGGGGCCGAGGAGACGGGCGGCGATGATCGTGTAGCCGTAGGTGGTCACGTTCATGACGCCCATGGCGACCGCGATGCCGGCGCTGCCGCGCAGGAGGTCGCGCACGCGCGCCAGGGGAGAGCTCACGTCCAGGAGCCTAAGGCCACCCACCCCGCCGGGTGCCGCGACGGTGCCCGGATCGTCGTGTCGATCCGGTAGGGGATGCTCTGCGGGGTGAGCACACCGGGTCCGACGTCCCAGCCGACGACGTGGCGCCGTGTCCTGCCCTGGGCGCCCTGGGTGTGGTCCCTGGGCCTGGCCCTGCTCCTGCTGGGGCCGGCGCTGGGTCGGGGCTACGTCCTGAGCTACGACATGGTCTGGGTGCCCGACCTGACCCTCCACTCCGACGTCTTCGGTCTCGGGACCGGGCTGCCGCGCGCGGTCCCGTCGGACGCGGTCGTCGCGGTGCTCGACGAGGTCGTGCCGGGGATGCTGCTCGAGAAGCTGGTCCTGCTGGTCCCCCTGGTGCTGGCGGGGGCCGGGGCCGCACGTCTGACCGACCGGCGCTCGGTGACGGCGCAGCTGGTGGCCTCCGGGGTCTACGTGTGGAGCCCGTTCGTGGCCGAGCGGCTGCTGATCGGGCACTGGCCCGTCCTCCTCGGGTACGCCGCCCTGCCGTGGCTGGTGCTGCTGGCCCGGTCGTGGCGCACGACCGGTCGGGTGCCGGTGGCCCTGTGGGTGGTGCTGCCGGCGGCCAGCCTCAGCGCGAGCGCCGGGGTGGTCAGCGCGGTGGTCCTGGTCGTCTTCGCGGTCGCCCGCAGCCCGCGGCGGCTGCTCCTGCTCGCCGGCCTCCTGGCCCTCGCGAACGCGCCGTGGGTGGTCACCGGCGCCCTGCACGGCGGCACCGCGCTGACCGACCCGCTGGGCGCGCGGGTCTTCGCGCTGGCCGGCGAGGGGTCGGTGCCGGCGCCGCTGGCCGCGCTGAGCCTGGGCGGGATCTGGAACAGCGAGGTGGTCCCCGGGTCGCGGGGGGGCGTGCTCGGTTGGACCTGGTTGGTGCTGCTGCTCGTGCTGGTCGCGCTGGGGTGGAGCCGGTGGCGCCGGGACGCGGCGGGTCCCGGCGCGCGCGAGGTGCCGGCGTACGCCGTGTGCTGGGTGGTCGGCTGGAGCCTGGCCGTGCTGACGTGGGCCTGGCCCGCGGCGTCGGGGTGGCTGGGCGCCCACGTCCCCGGGGCCGGTCTGCTGCGCGACGGCGCGCGGGTGCTGGCCCTGTGCGCGCCGCTGCTGGCCGTGGTCGCGGGGCACGGGGCGGCACGGGTGGTCGAGCGGCTGGCCGCGCCGGCCCGTCCCGCGGCCGCCGTGGCGCTGCTGCTGCTGCCGGTCGCGACCATGCCCGACGTCGCGCTGGGCTGGGCCGGCCGCCTGGAGCCGGTCGCCTACCCCCGCGACCTCGTCGCGGCACGGACGGTGCTGGACCGCGCGCGGTCGCAGGGCCGCGAGGGCGACGTGCTCCTGCTGCCGCTGAGCAGCTACCGCGCGCCGGGCTGGAACGGCGGTCGCAAGGTCCTGGACCCCACCGGACGCCTCGTCGGCGGTGACGTCGTGGCCGGCGACGACCTGCTCGTCTCGGGCCGCCGGGTGGCGGGGGAGGACCCCCGGGTGCGTCGGGTCGCCGACGACCTGCGCCGGTCCGGGCCGGCCGCCCGGTCGGCCGCCCTGGCCGCGGAGGGCGTCGGGTTCGTGCTCACCGAGGTCGGTGCCGGCCCGGCGCCGCGGGTGGCGGGGACCGTGCTGCTGCGCTCGTCCGGGCTGCGGCTGCAGGCGCTGCGCGGCGTCCGGGTGGAGCGTCCGCCGGCCTGGCGCACGGCGGCGGTGGCGGTCGCCTGGACGGCGTACGCCGCCGGGCCGGTGCTCGGGCTGCTCGCGGGGCTGGTGGTGGTCCCGGCACGCGCACGACGGCGCCGGCGGGGCGCGCCGGGTGCGGCGGGGGAGGTGTCCACCTGCTGGTACGATCGCGGCTGATTCCAGGGAGGGACAACGACTGTGGGAACCACCACCATTCTCGCGACCATCGGCAGCATCCTCGCGGGCGGCGCCGTCGCCGTCGTGTCGGTCGTCGGGCTCGTCAGCTCGCAGACCAGTGCGCCGACCAACTCGCCCGGCAACATCTCGCAGCCGGTGAGCATCGACTACGGCAGCAACGGCTGACCCGACCCCACCACCCCGTCGCGACGGGGTCCTAGGACAGGCGTCCGACCCGGCACCACCGGGCGGGCGCCTTCGTCGTCCCCGGGCAGCGCCCACGACGGACTAGCGGGCGGACACCTCGGGCTCGGGGTCCTGGCTGTCGACCCGACGCCCCGCGAGCACCTCGGAGACGACCACGGCGAAGGAGCTCTGCGCGTGGTCCCACGTGTAGGCGTGGCTCATCTCGCGGGCCCCGTCCCCCAGGCGGGTCCGCAGGGCCTCGTCGGTGAGGACGCGGCGCAGCGCCTCGGTGAACTCCGTGCCGGTCTCGACCAGCAGCCCCGAGCGCCCGTCCGCGATCGACTCGCGGGTCCCGCCGGCGCTGCGGTAGGCCACGGTCGGGGTCGCGTGCATGCCGGCCTCGCCGACCACCAGACCCCAGCCCTCCTTGAGCGAGGGGAGCGCCTGCACCCAGGCCTGCTCGTAGACGCGGTGCTTGCGGTCCTCCTCGACGTGGCCCTCGAAGACGACGCTGTCCAGCGCGCCGTGCTCGGCGGCGTACTCGTGCAGCCGGCCCTCCCACCAGCCACTGCCCACGACGTGCAGGGTGAGGCCCGGGACCTCCTCGCGGAGCGCGACCACGGCGTCGATCGCGTGCTCGACCTGCTTGTGGGGCACGAGGCGGCCGACGGTGGCGACCGTGGGAGCGGCCGACCGGCCGGTGCCCAGCCCCAGGGCCAGGTCGGTCCCGTTGTGGACCACGGCCACGCGGGGCCCGCGGACGCCGAGCTCGCGGAGCTCGTCGCGGGTCGCGCGGGAGACCGCGACGTACTGCGACCTGCGGTAGAGCCGGGGCGCCAGCACGTGCTCGATCCACCAGCCGACCCGGCCGACGAGGCCGGGGTAGACGACCGGCCACTGCTCGCGGTGGACGTGGTGCACCAGGACCACGACGGGCGCGGAGGTGACCAGGCGGGAGAAGAAGGGGAGCCCGTTCTGCACGTCGACCACGAGGTCGGGCCGGCCCAGGTCGCCGCGCCGCAGGGCCCGCATGCCGGCGGGGTAGACGCTCAGCTTGGAGCCGCGGCGCACGAACCGCACGCCGTCGACGACCTCGTCGGGCGCGGCGCCCGGGTGGGCGGCGCAGAAGATCGTCACGGAGGCGCCGCGGGCGACCAGGCCCGCGGCCATCTTCTCCAGGTAGCGCTCGGCCCCGCCCCCCTCGGGGTTGTGGGTGTCACGCCAGCTCAGGAAGACGACGTGCCGGCCGGTGAGGTCGATCGCTCTGCTCATTTCGGACCAAGTGTACGTCTCAGGATATGGTCCTCCGCGTGCCACTCCCACCTCCGGCGTCGAACCCGCGCTGGCGCGCGACGCTGCGGCGCTCGATCCGGCTGCTGCGGGAGTTCCGGTACGAGCAGCCCGACCCGGACCGGTTCTACTCCGCGCTCGCCGAGGACTCGGCCGCGCAGCTCGCCCACCACGTCGACCTGGCCGGGGCCACGATGCTCGACGTCGGCGGCGGGCCCGGCTACTTCCGCACGGCCTTCGAGTCGGCCGGTGCGACGTACCTCGCCCTGGACAGCGACGTGGGCGAGCTCGCCGGCCTGGGGGAGATCGCTCCCCGCACGGTGATCGGCAGCGGGATGCAGCTGCCCTTCGCCGACGACTGCCTCGACGTCTGCTACTCCTCCAACGTCCTCGAGCACGTGCCCGACCCGTGGCGGATGGCCGAGGAGATGGTCCGGGTGACCCGACCCGGCGGCACGGTGTTCATCAGCTACACCGTCTGGTTCGGGCCGTGGGGCGGGCACGAGACCGCGCCGTGGCACTACCTGGGGGGTCGCCGCGCACGCAGGCGCTACCGCCGCACGCACGGGCACGAGCCGAAGAACCGCTTCGGGGAGTCGCTGTTCGCCGTCACCGTGGGCCAGGGGCTGCGCTGGGCCCGGACCCAGGACCGGGCCGACGTCGTGGAGCTCTCGCCGCGCTACAACCCCTGGTGGTCCCGCTGGCTCCTGCACGTGCCGGTGGTGCGCGAGGTGGTGACGTGGAACCTCGTCATCGTCCTGCGCACGAGGTGAGCGGCCGCACCCGGGTCCGGTTGGTCGCGGTCGTGGTGCTCCTGGTCGGGCTCGCGTTCGTCCAGGACCCCGGCTACCTCGTCGGTGACACCAAGTTCGACCTCGCCGTCTCGCCCGGGGAGTTCCTGCAGCGCGCGCTGCACCTGTGGGACGACCGCGGTGCCTTCGGGCAGCTGCAGAACCAGGCCTACGGCTACCTGTGGCCGATGGGCCCGTTCTTCACCTTCTTCCACGCCCTCGACGTGCCCGGCTGGGTGGTGCAGCGGCTCTGGCAGGCGCTGGTGCTGTGCGTGGCCTTCCTGGGAGCGGCACGGGTCAGCCGGGCCCTGGGCGCCCGCTCCGACGTGACCGTGGTGGTGGCGGGCCTGGCCTACGCCCTGTCGCCGCGGATGCTGACGGTGCTGGGACCGATCTCCATCGAGGCCTGGCCGAGCGCCCTGGCCCCCTGGGTCCTGCTGCCGCTCGTGCTCGGCTCCACGTCGGGGTCGCCCCGACGCGCGGCTGCGCTCTCGGCCCTGGCGGTCGCGATGGTGGGCGGGGTCAACGCGGCCGCGACGTTCGCCGTGCTGCCCCTGGGGGTGGTGTGGCTGCTGACGCGGCGTCGCGGGCGGCGGCGTACGGCGCTGATGGTGTGGTGGCCGCTGTTCACCCTCCTGGGCACCCTGTGGTGGCTGGTGCCGCTGTTCGTGATGGGCGCCTACAGCCCGCCGTTCCTGGACTTCATCGAGACCACCACCGTCACCACCTTCCCGACCACCCTCTTCGACGCCCTGCGCGGCACCTCGAACTGGGTCCCCTACGTCTCGGCCGACTCCCGGGCCGGCAACGACCTGCTCATCACCGGCGTGCTGGCCCTGGACAGCGGCCTGGTCCTGATGGCGGGCCTGGCCGGCCTGGTCGACCGGCGCAACCCGCACCGGCTCTTCCTCGCCCTCGGGCTCGCGGTGGGCCTGCTGATGGTGACGGCCGGCCACCTCGGGGAGGTCCAGGGCGTCCTCGCCGGCCCGCTGCACGGTCTCCTGGACGGCGTGCTGGCCCCGCTGCGCAACGTGCACAAGTTCGACCCGGTGGTGCGGCTGCCCCTCGTGCTCGGGCTGGCCTTCGCCCTGGACCGCGTCCTGGCCGCGCGGCGCGCCCCCGCCGGCCGCAGCGCGGGGCTCCAGGCCCGGCTGGACCGCGTGAACGGGGCCGTGCTGGTCGGGCTGGTCCTGCTCGGTGTCGCCGGGTCGGCCGTGCCGGCGTTCGCGGGTCGCCTCGAGACGTCCGGCCGGGTCGCCAGCGTCCCGGCGTACTGGACCCAGGCGGCGCGGTGGCTGGAGGACCACCACCACGCCGGCAGCGCGCTGCTGGCGCCGGGCACGTCCTTCGGCAGCTACCTGTGGGGTACGCCGCGCGACGAGCCGCTCCAGTTCCTCACCACCGCGGCCTGGTCGGTGCGCAACGCCATCCCCCTCGCGCCCACCGGCAACATCCGCGCGCTCGACGCGATCGAGGACCGCTTCGCCCAGGGACGGGGCTCGGCCGGGACGACCGCCTTCCTGCGACGGAGCGGGGTCGGCTACCTGGTCGTGCGCAACGACCTGCAGCCGGGCAGCGACGTGCCCGACCCGGTGCTGGTGCACCAGGCCATCGCCGACTCACCCGGCCTGACCCGGGTGGCGTCGTTCGGCCCGGTCGTCGGGGGGAGCGCCTCCTTCACGCGGGGCGGCCTCCGCAGCGTGGTCAACGACGGGTGGCAGACCCGCTACCCGGCCATCGAGGTGTTCCGCGTGCCGGGCACCAGCGACGCCCGGACCGGGGGCGTGCCCACCGTCGTGGCCGGCGGCCCCGAGGACCTGCCCGACCTCGCCGACCTCGGGCTGATCGGCGCCGACCCGACGGTGCTGGCGTCCGACGTCGCACGCGGCTCGGGACTGCCGGCAGCACCGGGCGGGTTCGTGCTCACCGACGGGCTGCGCGAGCGCGAGCGCTCCTTCGCCCGCATCCACGACGGCTACTCCCCGGTGGTGACGCCGGGGGACCGGCTGCGCTCCGCCAGCCCGCGGCGCGACTACGTCGATCCCGGGCAGGACGCGTGGGCGACGCGGGCCGTGCTGGAGGGAGCGCGGTCGGTGTCCGCCTCCTCGTCGGCCTCGGACGCCGGCGCGCCCGGCGGGTCGCGTCGGGGCGACCTGCCCTTCGCCGCCCTCGACGGGTCGTCGGCGACCGCCTGGTCGACCTCGCCCGGCCAGCAGGGCCAGGCGTGGTGGCGGGTCGACCTCGACCGGGCCACCGACGTGCGCCGGGTGAGCGTGGTCGCCGGCCCGGACTCCCAGGACAACCAGGTGCTGCGGGTCCGGACCGCCCGTGGGGTCGGCGCGGAGCGCGCCGTGGACGCCGGGGAGCGGGTCGAGCTCGACCTCCCGGCCGGGTCCACCTCCTGGATCCGGGTCGAGTCGCCGTCGGCGTCCCGGTCCTCGCTGTCCCTGGCCGAGGTGACCTGGCCGGGTCGCTCCGTCGTACGCCGACTGGTGCTGCCCACGCCGCCCGCGTCGTGGGGGGACCCCGCGGCGATCGTGCTCCGGGCCGACCTGGACGCCCGCCGGGGCTGTGCCGTCGTGGACGGCGACGTCCGGTGCGCCCCCGACCGGGACCGCACGGGCGAGGAGGAGGCCGGGTTCGACCGCCGCTTCGAGCTCACGCGCGCGCGGGCCCTCACCCCGAGCGTGCGGGTGCGTCCCCGCGCGGGCCAGGCGCTGGAGGACCTGGTCCAGCGCGACCAGCCGGTCAACGTCGCCGCCTCCTCGGTCGGGACCGCGGACCCGCGCGGGTCGGCGATCGCCGCGATCGACGGCGACCCGACCACGACGTGGGTCGCGCGCACCGGTGACTTCCGGCCGTCGCTGCAGCTGAACTGGATCGGCCGCCGCACGATCCGGGGTCTCACCCTCACCACCGCGGACCAGACGGCGGCGCGAGCCCCCTCCACGGTGACCCTGGTCTGGCCGGGGGGACGGCGCGAGGTGACGCTCGACCGGAGCGGACGGGCGCGCTTCCCGGCGTTCCGCGCCTCCCGGGTGACGATCCAGGTCGACGAGGCCAGGTTCGCGACCGGACTCGACTTCGCCGCCCGCCAGAGCCAGCTGCCCGTGGGCGTCACCGAGCTCCGGCTGGACGGGCTGTCCTACGTGCCCTCGGTCGTGTCCACGACCGAGGCAGACCTGGGGTGCGGGACCGGCCCGGCCGTCACGGTCGACGGGGTGCTGCACCGGACCACGGTCGTCGCCTCGCCGGCGCAGCTCCTCTCCGGCCAGGACCTCCCCGCGACGGTCTGCGACGACGGCGGCACCGGGACGATCGCCCTGGGCGCCGGACGCACCGACGTCTCCCTGCGGGGGTCGAGCGCCTTCGACGCGGTCTCCCTGGTGCTCCGCGACCCGGCGGCGCCGGTCGCGTCGTCGGCGGGCGGACCCGCCCCGACCGACGTTCAGAGCCCCGTGCGCCGGGTGGTCGACCCCGCGGGAGGCTCGGCCCGGGTGGTCGACCTGGAGCAGAACCAGAACCCCGGGTGGCAGGCGCAGCAGGGCGGGCGCCGCCTGACCGCGGTCACCCTGGACGGCTGGCAGCAGGGGTGGTTCCTGCGCTCGCCGACCCAGCCCGTCCGGGCCGGCTTCGCACCCGACACCGCCTACCGCCTCGGGCTCGGTCTCGGCCTGGTGTGCCTCCTCGGGCTGGTGGCGCTCGTGCTCGGACCGTGGCGCCGACGCGGTGCCGACGGACCCGCTCCAGTCGGGACGGCCACCGTGGGGGCCCCGGTCGCGGTCGGTCTCGCACTGGTCGCGGCCGTCCTGCTCGCGGGGTGGCCCGGGGGCCTGGTGGCCGTGGCCGCCGCCGGCCTGGCGCACGTCGTCGACCGGCGCGCCCCCGGTGCGGTGCCGTGGGTCTTCGCGGCGGTGGCCGTGCTGGCCTCGGGCGCCTACCTGCTGCACCCCTGGGCCGATCCCGGCGGGTGGGCCGGCGACCTCGCCTGGCCGCACTACCTGGTGCTGGTCCCGGTGGTCGTCGCGATCGTGTCGGCGGGCGGGCGTCGCCGCAGGTCGGACATGCGCGCGTCGCGCAGACGCAGCGCCGGGGTCTCGACCAGCCGGTAGGCCAGCTCGGCGGCCGCGAGGCTGACCAAGAGGCCGATCGTCCAGATCGCGACGAAGCGGCCCTCGAAGAGCTGCCACCCGGTCACCCACATCACGAGGTGGAGGACCGGCAGGTGCAGGCAGAAGAACCCGAAGGACACGTTGCCCAGGTGCCGTCCGGGCGGGTGCGACATCAGCCGGCGGTAGCGACCGTCGGCCTCGGCGAAGACGCCGGTCAGCACGACCAGCGCGCCGACGACGGCGTACAGCAGGTTCTTGGTCAGCACCTGTCCCACCGTGGGGGCGGCGAGCATGGAGGGGCCGGCGATCGGCGTCGCCGCGACCAGGAGGAGACCGGCCACGATCGCCCAGCAGGCGCCGGGCTGGTGGGCCAGTGCGATCACCCGGGACGTCACGGGGGTCCAGCGGTCCCGGCGCGCGAGCAGCTCGACCAGGGCCAGGAAGATGCCGATGCCGAACCACCCGAGGTAGGCCGGCAGCCACTGGCCCGGCTGGGCGTGGGTCGCCGCGCCCACGCGCGGCACGCCGGCGAGGATCCACCAGGCGGAGGCCGCCGCCAGGAGGACCACGACCGCGGTCACCCGGCGGGGGTCGAGCAACTTCTGGCGACCCACCGCGGCCAGCATCAGCAGGGGCAGCACGAGGTAGAACGAGACCTCCACCGCCAGGCTCCACATGTGGGTGAGGCCGTTGGGCAGGGTGGGGTCGACGAAGGTGTTGCCCAGGACCAGGGTGACCGCCCAGTCGCGCGGCCCAAGACCGTCGTTCTTCGTGATCAGGGCGAGGGCGAGCACCGCGGTGACCAGGTAGAGCGGCAGGATCCGCAGCGCCCGCTTGTAGAGGTAGCGGCGCACGGGCGGTGCCGGGTGGCCGAGCATCGACCGGGCCAGGAAGGGCCGCGCGAGCAGGAACCCCGACAGCACGAAGAAGATGGCGACGCCGACGTCCAACCGGGCCAGCAGCGTGCCCCCGACGCCGTCGCGGGTGTAGGCGCCGGCCCAGAACGCGGCGTGGGTGGTGAACACCGCCAGGGCGCCGACCGCACGCAGCGTGTCGAGCACCGGGAACTCGTGGCGCAGCAGCTCCTGGTCGGCCGTCTCGTGGTCGCTCATCGTGGGTCCGAGGGTACGGCGTCACCCACCTGCACGGTGTCCACGCACAGCGTCGTCCCGGAGGTGAGGCCCTCCAGACGCACGCTGGAGAAGGTGTCGTCGAGCCGGACGAAGAGGCTGTGCAGGCCCGCCCGGACCTCGGTCTGGACCACGGTGCCGCCCGCGCGCACGACGACCGGGGAGGACGAGGAGGAGAGGTAGCCCACCCGCACCCACCACGGGTAGGGCACCGCCCGGCCGTCCAGCGGGATCGTGAGCCCGGTGCCGCTCACCCGCCACCCGCACCCCGGCTGCGGCCCCGGCGCCGACGTGAGCTTGGCGGCCACCACCGCCGGCCGCACCCGCCCCGCGTCGTCGACGACGTGCAGGCCGGCCGTGGCCCGCGGGAACCTGGCCTGGTTGGGCAGCAGGGTCACGAAGCGCTCGAGCTGGTTGGCCGGTGCCGCGAGCGGCTCGACGACCCCTCCGGGCACGGCGAGGTCGGCCAGGTCCACGGGGCCGTCGGCCCGCAGGTCGCTCTCCAGGTTGCGCGCGTACGGCGCACTGGTGTTGTCGCGGTGCCACCAGGTCACGTAGCGCACCGAGCTCACGACGCCGGACACGACCAGCGCCAGGACCAGGGCCACGACGGCCGGCCGCGGCAGCGGGCCGCGCAGCCACGGCTCCGACCGCTCCTCGCTCGACTCCCGGGCTCCCAGGAGCGGCAGGAAGACCAGCCCGAGCACGAGGGTGAGCACGCACGCAGCGTCGGTCAGGAAGCGGAACTGCAGCCCCAGGGCCGCGCCGTACGCCGAGACCCGGCTGGTGACGAGCAGGGCGAGCAGGGCCAGCAGGTAGCCCAGCAGCAGCATCCAGGCCCGCAGGGTGCGCCGGCGCCGCAGCACGGCGTGCAGGACGACCAGGCTGGCCACGACCCACGACAGGTGGACGGCGACGTCGGGCGGGGCGGCCCCGACGTTGGGCGCGATCGGGGGAGCCCAGCGCCAGGGGCCGCCCACGGCCGCGGTGACGAAGCCGGTGCCGAGCATGGTGGAGGCCGTGCCGAGCACCGCGGAGGTGGAGACGGGGGTGAAGGGGGCGTCGACCGCGGACACGTAGTAGCCGACGTACGCCGCGGCCGCGCCCCCCAGCACCAGCGCCGCGAGCCAGCAGCGGCGCACGGCCTGGGTGACCCGCGAGCGGAGTCCGCCGGTGGCGAAGTAGCCCAGCAGCAGGAACACCAGCACCGGCAGCACCAGGAGCGCCTTGACGTCGAACAGCAGCCCGAACCCGACCGCCAGCACCGTCACGGCCAACCACCGCCGTCGGCCCTCGCGCAGGTGGAGCGTCCAGGACCCGACGGCGACGAAGAAGGCGGTCTGCATCGGCAGCTGGTTCAGGCTGGCGGCCCACCACATCAGCGCGGGCAGCGTGAGCGTCCCGAAGAGGTAGAGCACGAGCGGGGCGAGGATGCCCCACCGGCGACCGAACAGCGTGACCAGCATCCACACCGCGGCCACGTCGGCCACCGCCTGGAGCAGGAGCGTCGTCGTGGCCACCAGCGACCAGTTCAGCGTGCCGGACGACAGCACCAGCCAGGCGAGGAGCCGCCCGGCGGGCATCAGGTGGCCGTTGTGCGGCTCCAGCAGGACGTGGAGGCCCGCGCCCTGCTGGGCGCGCAGGAGCAGGAGGTAGTCGTCGAGGTAGAACCAGCTCGGGTAGAGCGCCCACGCACGCAGGGCCAGCTGGGCCAGCACCAGGAGGGTCGCAGCGCCCAGGACGAGGCCGGGGGTGGACGGGGACGTGCCGAGCACGTCCAGGCGACGACCCAGCCGCGCCACGAGCTGTCGCACCGTGCCTCCTCGGCTGGCGATTGTGCCACAGGCGGGGCGGGCGACCCGGCGCAACGGGCCGTGCTCGGAATGTGACCGATCTCCGTGAGCCCCGTCTCATCTATCGGGACGACGTGGGCTAACCTTCGGCGATCACACACCAGGGAAGGGTGGGTAATGCGCAAGTTTGTTCCGGTGCTGTTCGGACTCGGTGGGTTCTTGTTGGTGGCGGGTCTGGTGGCGGCTCTGTGGGCGCCCGGCACCGTGAAGAAGACCCCACTCGACGTGAACTCCACGACCCGGCTCAGCGGCCAGGCCCAGAAGCTGAACACCGCGAGCGGCCAGCTCGAGAGCAACGCGGTCAAGGCCACCAGCATCACCAAGGCCGACTCGAAGGTCTCCGACGGCTCGGTCGTGGCCTTCACCAACTCCACCTGCCTGGTCATCGACACCGGCAACCCGCCGGCGTGCGTCGACGGCAAGGACCCGCGCCTGATCTCGGCCTCGACCGACGTCTTCGCCACCGACCGGAAGACCGCCCTGTCGGTCAACTCCAGCAAGTACCTGCCCTCCGACGCCACCCCGCACCAGGGCGTGGTCAACAAGTGGCCCTTCGACGCCCAGAAGCGCACCTACGCCTACTGGGACGGCACCGCCGGCAAGGCCGTCGACGCCACCTTCAAGCGCACCGCCACCGTCCGCGGCCTGGAGACCTACGTCTACGACGTGAGCGTCTCCCAGGCCCCGATCGACATCGCCGAGGGCATCAAGGGCACCTACGACGACAGCAAGCAGATCTACGTCGACCCCCGCACCGGGACGATCATCGACCAGAAGGACAGCCAGCAGCGTGCGCTGGACAGCGGTCAGAAGGTGCTCGACCTCAAGCTCGACTTCACCGACCAGCAGGTCGCGGCCAACGTCAAGGACACCCAGGACAACATCAAGCAGCTCGACCTGGTGACGCGCACCGTGCCCCTGGTGGGCATCGTGGGCGGTCTGGTCTGCCTCGCCGCCGCGGTGGTCCTGCTGGTGCTGCGCCGCCGGCGCGACTGAGCGAGACGGGGTCGGGTCGGCCTGCGGGTCGGCCCGGCGCCTCCGGTGGGTGCGTCAGCGCGGTGCGCCCAGCCGGGACACGAAGATCGCCGACCCGGGGGTGAGCATCCCGCGGGTGCGACTCCAGCCGCCCCAGGTGCGGTCGTGGTCGGCCGGCCACTCGGGCTCGTGCAGGTCGGTCAGCGAGAACCCGTGCCCCGCCAGGGCGGCCACCCAGTCGCCGAGGGTGCGGTGGTGCTCGACGTACCTGGTCTCACCGGTCTCGTCGTCGACCTCGACGTACGGCGTGCGGTCCCAGTAGGACTGCGACGCCACCAGCCCCTCCTCGCCGGGGTCGTCCTGGAACATCCACCGCGTCGGGTGGGTGACCGAGAAGGCGAAGACTCCTCCCGGGCGCAGCACCCGGGCGACGTCACCGACCAGGGCGGTGGCGTCGGCGACGAACTGCAGGGCCCCGAAGGCGGAGAAGACGACGTCGAAGCTGCGGTCGGCGAACGGCAGGTCGGCCGCCGTGGCCAGGACGGTGGGGACCACGACGCCGTGCTCCTCGTCGATGCGGCGGCTGTGCTGGAGCTGGCGCAGCGAGACGTCGATCCCGATCGCGTCCCCTCCGCGCTCCCGGACCCAGCGCGAGCACTGGCCGGCCCCGCAGCCGATCTCCAGGACCCGGCGACCGGCGACGTCACCGAGGGCGGCGACGTCGTCCTCGCGGACGCCCTCGGGCCCCCAGAGGAAGCCGGCGTCGCCGAGGAACTCGCCGTGGGTCGACTGGTACTCGTCGGCGTAGGCGTCCCAGTCGGCCGCGTTGGCCCTCAGGGACTCGGCCTCGTCCACGGGTCGCCGCTCGGGCCGCACTCCAGACACGCCTCGAGGCTAGACCCCCGCCGGACCGTGGCAGGCTCGGGGCCGTGAGCGACGACGGGGGATGGGGCCTGCGCCCGCTCGAGGGCGGGGCCAGCGGCGAGACCTTCCTCTCGCCCGGCCCCGACGGGGTCGAGGTGGTGCTGCGCATCTACGGGGGCCGGTCCCTGGCCCGGGGGCCGCGCGCGCCGGAGGTCGACGCGGCGGTGCTCGAGCTCGTGGCCGAGCTGGTGCCGGTGCCCCGCGTGCTGGAGGTCCGTCCCGGCGACCCGTCGGCGGACCTGCCCGGCCTGCTCGTGTGCGAGCGCGTCGAGGGGGTGCGGCTGGCGGACCTGGTCGACGACCTCGACGACGCGGGCTCGGAGCGGGTGGGTCGGCAGCTGGGTGCGGTGGCCGCACGGCTGGGGCACGTGGTCCACCCGGCGCCGGGATTGTTCCTCGAGCCCGGCCTGGTGCCCGCGCCGCTGCCGTCGGAGCTGCGCGACCTGGAGGCCTGGGTCGAGCACCACGCGGAGCGCCTGGAGGAGGTGCTGGGGGAGGGCGTGACGCAGGCGCTGCGCGTGCGGGCGGCGTACGCCGAGGACCTGCTCGCGACCACGCGTCGCCGCTGCCTGGTGCACGGCGACCTGGGGCCTGCCAACGTGCTCGTGGACCCCGGCACGCTGGAGGTGAGCGCCCTGCTGGACTGGGAGTTCGCCCACGTGGGGTCCGCCTGGACCGACCTGGGGCACCTGCTGCGCGGGCGGGAGGACGACGAGGCCTGGACCCGCGCCGTGCTGACGGCGTACGCCGACCTGGCACCGCGCCCGGGCCGGGGCCGGGGAGGGCCGGACGGCCACGCCGAGCTGCTCGCCCTCGCCAGGGCGGCCGACCTCTGGTCGCTGGTCGAGCTGGCCGCCAGGACCGAGCCGGGGCCGGGCGTCGACCAGGCCCGGGAGCTGCTCGCGCGGACGGCGGGGGACCAGCCGGGATCCCACCGCTGACGCCGGTTGGACGGTGTGGTCAGGCGGCGGATAGACTGGGCGGTGCGCCAGGAGTCTGCCTGTGGCTCAGACCTAGCAGTCCCATGCTCGCCCTCCACCCCGGTCCCCGGGGACGATCTCACGCTCGTGAGGAGTGAAACGGTCTCCTGCGCGTTCTCGCACCACTCCTAGTCCACCCGAAGGTTCCTCTCCTCCTATGACCATCACCCCCACTCTCTCCGCCGCCCCGCAGGTCGCGATCAACGACATCGGGTCGGAGGAGGACTTCCTCGCCGCCATCGACGCGACGATCAAGTACTTCAACGACGGCGACATCGTCGAAGGCACCATCGTCAAGGTCGACCGCGACGAGGTCCTGCTCGACATCGGCTACAAGACCGAGGGCGTCATCCCCTCGCGCGAGCTCTCGATCAAGCACGACGTCGACCCCAACGAGGTCGTCGAGGTCGGCGACAAGGTCGAGGCCCTCGTCCTCCAGAAGGAGGACAAGGAAGGCCGCCTGATCCTGTCCAAGAAGCGCGCCCAGTACGAGCGCGCCTGGGGCACCATCGAGCAGGTCAAGGAGGAGGACGGCGTCGTCGAGGGCACCGTCATCGAGGTCGTCAAGGGCGGCCTGATCCTCGACATCGGCCTGCGCGGCTTCCTGCCCGCCTCGCTGGTGGAGATGCGCCGCGTGCGCGACCTGCAGCCGTACGTCGGCCAGACCCTCGAGGCCAAGATCATCGAGCTCGACAAGAACCGCAACAACGTGGTCCTGTCGCGCCGTGCCTGGCTCGAGCAGACCCAGTCCGAGGTCCGCCACGGCTTCCTCACCCAGCTCCAGAAGGGCCAGATCCGCAAGGGTGTCGTGTCCTCGATCGTCAACTTCGGTGCCTTCGTGGACCTCGGTGGCGTCGACGGCCTGGTCCACGTCTCGGAGCTGTCCTGGAAGCACATCGACCACCCGTCCGAGGTCGTCACCGTCGGTGACGAGGTCACCGTCGAGGTCCTCGACGTGGACATGGACCGCGAGCGCGTCTCCCTGTCGCTGAAGGCGACCCAGGAGGACCCGTGGCAGCACTTCGCCCGCACCCACCAGATCGGCCAGATCGTGCCGGGCAAGGTCACCAAGCTGGTGCCCTTCGGCTCGTTCGTCCGCGTCGAGGAGGGCATCGAGGGCCTGGTGCACATCTCCGAGCTGGCCGAGCGCCACGTGGAGATCCCCGAGCAGGTCGTCCAGGTCAACGACGACGTCATGGTCAAGATCATCGACATCGACCTCGAGCGTCGCCGGATCTCGCTGTCGCTGAAGCAGGCCAACGAGACCGCTGCGGCCGTCGAGGGCGAGGACTTCGACCCGACGCTCTACGGCATGTCCGCGACGTACGACGACCAGGGCAACTACATCTACCCCGAGGGCTTCGACGTCGACTCGGGCGAGTGGCTCGAGGGCTTCGACGAGCAGCGCAAGGTCTGGGAGGACCAGTACGCCAAGGCGCACGCCCGCTGGGAGGCGCACGTCAAGCAGCAGGCCGAGGCCAAGCAGGCCGAGGCCGAGGCCGGTCAGGCCACGTCCTACTCCAGCGGCGGCGACGACGTTGCTGAGTCGGGCGAGTCCGACGGCGGCTCGCTGGCCTCCGACGAGGCCCTGCAGGCCCTGCGCGAGAAGCTCACCGGCGGCGCCAGCTGATCCGGACGGTCAGCGGACGCTCGCGTCCCTGACCAGCGCAGCACCGACCGGAGCCCGGTCCTCCTCGCGGGGGCCGGGCTCCGGCGCGTCCGGGGGGTCTCCCCGGAGCGGTGCTCAGAGCAGGCCGGCCGCGCGGGCCGGGGCGGCGTACGCCGTGGCGAGGCTGGCGGTGGTCTCGTGGGCGTTGAGCCCGCTGGGGTTGGGCACCACCCACAGCTCGGCGCCGGCGAACGGCTCCGGCTGGCGACCGGTCACCGCGTGCCGCTCCCCGAAGGCCTGGCGGTACGCCGTGACGCCGGCGACCGCGACCACCCGCGGGGTCCGCGCGAGCACCAGGGCGCGGAGCCGCTCGCCCCCGGCCCGCAGCTCCGCCGCGGTCAGCTCCGTGGCCCTCGCGGTCGCCCGGGGAGCGAGGTTGGTGATGCCGAGCCCGCGCGCGGTGAACCGCTCCCGGTCGGCGTCGGTCATCCCGCGCGAGGGGTCGACCGGCTCCTCCAGCACCCCCGCCTGCAGCAGGGCGGGGTAGAACCGGTTGCCCGGGTGCGCGAAGTGGGTCTGCACCGCCGCGGTCCACAGCCCGGGGTTGATGCCGACGAAGAGCAGGCGCAGCGGCCGGTCGGGCGGGGGGAGCAGGTCGGGGACCAGCGCGTCGCGGAACCCCTCGAGCTCGGCGCGGGTGAACCCCATCAGGCCCGGCCGCCGGGGTCGTCGGGGCTCTCGGGGGCCGGCTCCTGCGCGACCAGGGCCGGCAGGTCCAGGCGACGCACCTTGCCGGTCGGCGTCCGGGGCAGCTCGGCCAGCCGGTGCCAGGACTTCGGCCGCTTGGGCCCGGCGAGGTGCTCGCGGGCGTGGCGGCGCACGTCGTCCAGGGCGGCGTCGCCGACGACGGCCGCGCACACCCGCATGCCCCAGTCGGGGTCCTCGACGCCGAAGACCGCGATGTCGCGCACCCCGTCGACCTCGGCGAGCACCCGCTCGACCTCGGCCGGGTAGACGTTCACCCCGCCGGTGATGATCAGGTCCTCGCGGCGGCCGTCGAGGAAGACGTGTCCGTCGTCGTCGAGCCGACCGAGGTCGCCCACGCTGAACGCCGCCCCGTCCGGCGTCTCGCGCCACGCCTGGGCGGTCTTCCCGGGGTCGTCGAGGTAGGTGAACCGCGCGTGCGGCGGGACGGCGCACCACAGCCGGCCGTCGTCGTCCACGCTCATCGACCGGCCCGGCCGGGCGCGCCCGAGGGTGCCGGGGCGCGCCAGCCACTCCTCGCTGCGGCAGGCGGTGAACTGGCCCTCGGTGGAGCCGTAGAACTCCCAGGTCGACCCCGGCGGGAACAGCTCGACCAGCCGCCGCTTGACCCACTCCGGGCACGGGGCGCCGGCGTGGGCGACCAGCCGGAAGCAGGAGAGGTCCGGCACGCCGTGCTCGTCCCAGTGCGCCATCAGCCGCTGGAGGTGGGCGGGCACGCAGAACATCGTGGTCGGCCGCTCCGCCTCGATGGCGCGGGTCGCGGTGGCGGGGTCGAAGGGGCCCGGGACGACCACGCGTCCCCCCGCCAGGCGGGTGCCGGTGGCGAACCGCAGCGGGGCCGAGTGGTGCATCGGGCTGAGCACGAGGTTGACGTCGTCCGGGTCGAAGCCCCACAGGTCGCGCTCCTCGGCCACGAGCGCCGCGGCGTCCTCGGGCCTTAGCACGCCCGAGAAGACCCCCTTGGGTCGTCCGGTGGTGCCGCTGGTCAGGTGGATCGGCCGGCCCAGGGGAGGGCAGTCGACCGCTGGGACCTGCGCGAGCAGCGTCTCGACCTCCGCCTGGGTGGTGAGCACCGCGACCGGCTCCAGGGTCCCGAGCAGGTCGGCCCGCTCGCTGGCGGTCAGCTTGAGGTCCATCGGGACCGGGAAGACGCCGTGGCGCAGCAGGGCGACCACCAGGTCGGCGTACGCCGGGGAGCCGGGGACGAGCAGCGCCACGCGCGTGCCGGGGATCAGGTCCACGCCGCGATCCTGCCAGCATCGTGCCCGTTCTCCAGGACAGCACGGGCGCGGTGGGTGAGACTGCTGCCCGTGATCAGGTTCGAGCTGTTCTTCGGGTTGGTGTCCCTGGCGCTGTGGGTCTACTGCCTCGTGGACGCGATCGGCGCCGACGAGGGGCGCATCCGGCACCTGCCCAAGGTCTGGTGGTTGCTCATCATCTTGTTCTTCCCCCTGGCCGGGTCGATCGCGTGGCTCGTGGCCGGCCGGCCCGACGTGGCCGGCGACCGTCGCTCGCCGTACGAGCGCGCCGTCCCGCAGTTCCCGGAGTACGACCGCCCGGGGCGCGCCGCGGCCGCCGACCCCGCGGCCGACGAGGCGTTCCTGCGCGGCGTCCGCGAGCGGGCCGAGGAGCAGCGGGCGCGCTACCGCGAGGAGCAGCGGCGACGGGCCGAGCGCCCGGACGCCGACTGAGTCGACCGGGCCCACGCCCTCGTCCGCACGGGTGTGGGGCTTGCCCGATCGGGGTACGTTCGAACACATGAGCGAAGGAACCGACGAGAACGTCCCCACCACCTCGACCGACCAGGAGCAGGCCCCGCAGCAGGGTGAGACGCTGGGTGCCCCCACCCCCGAGCCCGGTGCCGTGCGCGACCCCGAGCACTGGGTCACCGGCGACGAGCCGATGACCGGCCCCCAGCGCAGCTACCTCGACAACCTGGCCCGCCAGGCGGGCGAGGAGATCCCCGCCGACCTCAACAAGGCCCAGGCCTCGGAGCACATCGACCGCCTCCAGCAGAAGGTCGACGGCGCCGGCCAGGGCCAGCAGGGCGACCAGGCCCAGCGCTGACCTCGGACCGCCGCGCCGCCCACGGCGCGCGGTAGGTTGTCGGGCGCCGTGGACCGGACGGTCCCGGCGCCCGACGACCCAGGAGCGCCGATGATCCGCGTGGGACTGACCGGAGGGGTCGCCTCCGGCAAGAGCACGGTCGCCGCCCTGCTCGTGGAGCAGGGAGCCGTGCTGATCGACGCCGACGCCCTGGCCCGCGAGGTCGTGGCCGCCGGCACGCCCGGCTTCGACGCCGTCCGCGACGCCTTCGGCGACGACCTCGTGGGAGCCGACGGCGAGCTCGACCGGGCCGCCCTGGGGCGCCTGGTCTTCGCCGACACCGACGCCCGCAAGCGGCTCGAGGCGATCGTGCACCCGCTGGTGTTCGAGCGGATGATCGAGCTGGAGCAGTCAGCGCCGGCGGACGCCGTGGTCGTCCACGACATCCCGCTCCTGGCCGAGCGCGGCCCCGGCGGGACCGACGACTTCGACGCGGTCGTCGTCGTCGACGCCCCGGAGGACCTCCAGGTGCAGCGGATGACCCAGGACCGCGGGTGGACCACCGAGGACGCCCGGTCCCGGATCGCCGCGCAGGCCTCCCGCGAGGACCGGCTCGCGGTGGCCACGCACGTGGTGGGCAACACCGGCACGCGCGAGGAGCTCGCCGCGCGCGTCCACGACGTCCTGGCCGAGATCACCGAGCGGCACCGCTCCGCCGACTCCTAGACCGGGCGTGCGACGCACGACGACCCCCGCACGAGGTGCGGAGGTCGCCGTGGTGCTGCACGTGGTCCCGACCGGGGCCGAAGGGTCGAGCGCCCAGACCGGCCCGGCCCCGTCGAGGGTTCGTGGGGTGGGTCAGGCCGCCAGGTCGGGGTCGGCCAGGCGACGCAGCTTCGCGATCGCCTCCCGCTCCAGCTGGCGCACCCGCTCGGCGGAGATGCCGTGCCGGTTGCCGATGTCGGCGAGCTTGTGCTGGCGACCGTCGGTGAGGCCGTAGCGCGAGCGGACGATGTCGGCCGAGCGCGGGTCGAGCAGCTCGACCAGCGTGTTGAGGCGGTCGCGCGACTCGGTGTCGAGCACGGTCAGGTCCGGTCCGGGGGCGCTCTCCTGGGCGATCAGGTCGCCCAGCGAGGTGTCGCCGTCCTCGTCGACCGGGGTGTCGAGGCTGACGTGGTCACGTCCCCACGACATCAGGTCGATGACGCGGTCGAGGTCCATGTCGAGCTCGGCGGCGATCTCCGACGGGTCGGGCTCGCGGCCCAGCTGGCGCTCCAGGGTGCGGCGGGCCGAGCCGACCTGGTTGAGCTCCTCCACGACGTGGACGGGGAGCCGCACGACGCGGGCCTGCTGGGCGATGCCGCGGGTGATCGCCTGGCGCACCCACCAGGTGGCGTAGGTCGAGAACTTGTAGCCCTTGGAGTAGTCGAACTTCTCCACGGCCCGGATCAGGCCGGTGTTGCCCTCCTGGATCAGGTCGAGCATCGGCATCTGCGAGCGGCCGTACTTGCGGGCGATGGAGACGACGAGGCGAAGGTTGGCGTTGATGAAGTGCTGCATCGCCCGCTCGCCCTCCTCCATGAGCCAGACCAGCTCGTCCTCGGTCGCGCGGCGCGGTGCGCCACCCTTGCGGCGCCCGACGCGACCCTCCTCGAGGAGCTTCGCGGCGAACAGGCCGGCCTCGATGGTCTTGGACAGCTCGACCTCGGTCGCGGCGTCGAGCAGCGGAGTGCGGGCGATCTCGTCGAGGTAGAGGCCGACGCTGTCGCGGCCCTCGATCTCACGCTCGATGCGGGTGGTGGTCATGGCACTCGCTCCCTTTCTTCGGGAGGACCGGCTCGCTGGCCGGATCCTGTTCTAGTCCAACGCGGGGCCGAGCCGGGGGATTCCCCTCGAGCGACCGTGCGGTGGTGAGTGCGCTGCGTGCGTCCTCACCAGTTCTGACGCCTGCGATCCGGGCGAAGTTGCACCCGGGACCACTTCTCAGAGACTTCTCAGCACTGGTCGCCGCGGTGGGAGTGACTCCGTTCGTCGGCTCCTCCCTTGTGCCCCGAGGTCACGGTTTGATGCAGGTGTTCCACACCTTGTTGAAGATTTTGTGGCGGCCTTCCGCCACCCCTCGTGCGGCGCGGCGGTCGGGCCCCGGCCTCACTCTTCGGGGGGCGCCAGCGGGGTCAGCTCCGGGTCGTCGGTGGCGAAGCTCAGCACGCGCCCCGGACCGCTGGTGGCGGTCTCGAAGCGCACGGTGACGACGCCGCGGCCCGACCCCCAGACCCAGCCCCGGCCGTGGGTGCCGTGGACGACGTCCATCCCGGGGACCCAGCCCCGGCGTCGCGAGGCCAGCTCCAGGGCGGCGTCGGTCTCGGGGTCCAGCAGCTCCTCGACGGGGTCCTCCTCGTCGGCGAAGAGGTCCTCCTGGATCCAGTTGGCCAGGCCGGACACCCCGACCCCGAGCAGCCGCACGCCGCCGGAGGTGTCGAGCTCGCCCAGCAGGGCGCGGGCGACGCGCGCGATCTGGCGCCCGTCGTCGGAGGGCTCGGGCAGGGTCGCGGAGCGGCTCAGCGTGGAGAAGTCGTGCAGGCGTACCTTGATCGAGACCGTGCGACCCGAGGTCTGGGCCTTGTGCAGCCGCTCGGTCACCTTGGCCGACTGGCGGTCGAGCAGCGCCACGAGGAGACGGGGGTCGACGTGGTCGGTGTCGTAGGTGTCCTCGACGCTGATCGACTTCGCCTCGCGGGAGGCCTCCACGACGCGGTCGTCCTCGGCCCGGGCCAGGGCGTGCAGGCCGGTGCCGTGGGCACGGCCCAGCAGGCTCACCAGCTCCTCGACGGAGAGCCGTTCGAGCTCCTCCACGGTCTGGACACCCGCCCGGCGGAGCCGCTCTGCGGTCGCGGGCCCCACCCCCGGGATGACCGTGACCTGCATCGGTCGCAGCACCTCGCGCTCCAGCCCCGGAGGTACGATGACCAGGCCGTCGGGCTTGTCGAGGTCGCTGGCGATCTTGGCCACCAGCTTGGAGGTCCCGATGCCCACCGAGGCGCGGATGCCGCCGGTGGCCTCCAGCACCTGGGCCTTGAGGTCGCGGGCCAGGGCGCTCACCGTCGCCACGGAGTGGTCGGGCAGGTCGGCGGCCTGGAGGTCGACGAAGGCCTCGTCCAGCGAGAGCGGCTCCACCAGCGGGCTCGTGGCGCGCAGGATGGCCATCACGGTCCGGCTGGCCTCGCGGTAGGCGTGGAAGCGACCGGAGAGGAACGCGGCGTTGGGGCACCGCCGCCGCGCCTCGGCCGTGGACATCGCCGAGTGGACGCCGAAGGCCCGGGCCTCGTAGGAGGCGGTGGCCACGACGCCCCGTCCCCCGGTGCCGCCGACGACGACGGGCCGGCCCTGGAGCGAGGGCTTGTCGCGCTGCTCCACCGAGGCGTAGAAGGCGTCCAGATCCAGGTGGAGGATCGTCGGCTCGGTGCGCACCCAGGGATGGTGCCACGCTCGTCCGACGGGTCGCCCCCGGCCGCGGCCCGCGTCCGGGCGGCGGGGGAGTCCACAGGGGCCTCGCCCGGCCCGGTCGTCCACAGGCGTGCGTTCGACCCGTCGCGGCCGCGGCCGGTCGCGGGCAGCGTGGCGCCCATGGAGCCAGCGAACCCTCTCGACCCCGCACCCGTCCCGTCAGCCACGGGCCCGTCCCCCAGCCCGGCGCCGTCGCCCTGCCCGACGGGGGACGGGTCTCCCTGGGTCGCGCGGAGCGGCACCGACCTCGTGGCGATGGTGCCGGTCGTCCTCGGCTTCCACCCGGGCGACTCGGTCGTGCTGCTCACCTTCGGTCCCTCGGGCCGGTCCTTCCACGCCCGCATCGACCTGCCCGCCACGCGCGAGGAGCACGTCGTGGTCGCCGAGACCCTGGTCGCGCCCGTCGTCGGCCACGACGTCCCGACGGTGGCCGTGCTGATCTACACCGACGACGAGCAGGTGGCGCTGTCCCAGGCCGAGGTGCTGCTCACCTGCCTGCTCGACCGGGGCGTGGGGGTGGTCGACGTCCTCCGGGTGGGGGAGGACCGCTGGTGGTCGGTCGGCGAGGACGGTCCCGGGACGGCGTACGACCTGGAGAGCCACCCGTTCACGGCCCGGCACGTGTACGCCGGCCACCGGGTCCACCGCGACCGGGCCGAGCTGGCCGACACCCTGGTCGGCACCGACGACTCGGACGCCACGTCCGTCGCGCTGGCGGCCACCCGGTTCGCCGACCACCTCACCCAGGCCGCCCGACAACCCGACCGGCGCGACGGCACCGCGGCCGTGGACCTGTTCCTGTGCACCGAGGCGCGGTGGTTGCAGCGACGGTTGCGCACCTGGGCGGCGTGCCGCGACGAGGCGGGGCCCGCCGACGCGGGTCGCCTCCTGGTCCTGGCCTCGCTGGTCCCCACGCGCGACGTCGCCTGGGCCGAGATCGACCGGGCGGGGTCCTGCGCCCACGTCGACCTCTGGCGCGACCTGGTCCGCCGGGCCCCGCGCGACCTGCTCCCGGGTGCCTGCGCGCTGCTGGCCTTCGCCGCCTGGCAGCGCGGCGACGGTGCCCTGGCGTGGTGCGCGGTCGACCGCTGCCTGGAGGTCGACCCGGACTACTCCATGGCCCACCGCGTCGCCGAGCTGCTGGGCTCCGCGGTGCCGCCCGACGTCTTGGTGCCGGTGCCGGAGGAGGTGCTGCCCGTGTTCGCCCCCGAGCGCTGCTGACCGCGGGACCGGGACCTGGGGGCAGCCCGCCGCTAGGGTCTCCTCCATGGGCACCGACGTCGACCTGCAGGAGTTCTCCCGGGCCGACCGCACCCGCCACCGGGAGAAGGTGCGCCGGTGCCTCGACGTGCTCGCCCGGATGCTGCGCGAGGCGCGGTTCGACGTCGAGGACCCGATGACCGGCATGGAGATCGAGTTCAACCTCGTCGACGATCAGGGGCACCCGTCGCTGAAAAGCGCCGAGGCCCTGGCGGCGATCGCGAACCCGAGCTTCCAGACCGAGCTGGCGCAGTTCAACCTCGAGATCAACATGCGCCCCCGGCGACTGGGGGAGCGCGGAGCGACGGGGTTCGAGGACGACCTGCGCGAGAGCCTCAACCACGCCGAGTCCAAGGCCGCCGAGGTCGACGCCCACATGGTGATGATCGGCATCCTCCCCACCCTGGAGGACGGCCACCTGGCGCCGTCGCGGATCAGCCCCAACCCGCGCTACAAGCTGCTCAGCGACCAGATCCTCGCGGCCCGCGGCGAGGACCTCGTCATCGACATCCAGGGGGTCGAGCGGCTGCAGACGACGTCGGACTCGATCATGCCGGAGGCCGCGTGCACCAGCACCCAGCTGCACGTGCAGGTGGGCCCGGACAACTTCGCGGCGTACTGGAACGCCTCCCAGGCGATCAGCGGGATCCAGCTGGCCCTCGGCGCCAACTCGCCGTACCTCCTGGGTCGCCAGCTGTGGCAGGAGACCCGGATCCCGCTCTTCGAGCAGGCCACCGACACCCGCGCCGAGGAGCTCAAGGAGCAGGGCGTGCGCCCCCGGGTGTGGTTCGGGGAGCGGTGGATCACCTCGATCTTCGACCTGTTCGAGGAGAACGTCCGCTACTTCCCGGCCCTGCTGCCGATCACCGAGGACGAGGACCCGCTCGAGGTGCTCCAGGCGGGCGGCACGCCGCAGCTGGCCGAGCTCAAGCTGCACAACGGCACCATCTACCGCTGGAACCGGCCGGTCTACGACGTCGTCGACGACGTGCCGCACCTGCGGGTCGAGAACCGCGTGCTCGCGGCTGGTCCGACGGTGGTGGACACGATGGCCAACGCCGCCTTCTACTTCGGGCTGACCCGCCGGCTCGCCGAGGACGACCGGCCCCTGTGGTCGCGGATGTCGTTCTCGGCCGCGGAGGAGAACTTCCACGTCGCCGCCCAGCACGGCATCGACGCCCGGGTCTACTGGCCCGGGGTCGGGGAGGTCGAGGCGACCGAGCTCGTCCTGCGCCGCCTGCTGCCGGCGGCCGCCGAGGGACTGGCGGCGTGGGGGGTCGACTCCGACGAGGCGAGCCGGCTGCTCGGCATCATCGAGCGGCGGTGCGTCCTGCACCGCAACGGCGCGTCCTGGTACGTCGACCGCACCCGCGCGTTCGAGGCCTCCGGGCTGGACCGGCCGGAGGCCCTGCGACGCACGCTGCTGGAGTACCGCCAGCTGATGCACGCCAACGAGCCCGTCCACACCTGGCCTCTCTGAGCGCGGCCGCGCCGCCCAGCCCGCCCAGCCCGCTCAGCCCGCGACGTCCCAGGGACGGGGCGAGCAGGCCACTCGCGCCCGGGGTCGCAGACGGCCCCACTCCCGGCGCTCCCCACTGCCGAGGTGCCACCACCCGGTCAGGCTGAGCACCAGGAAGCGCCCGGGGTCCAGCCCGTGCCGGGCCAGGGCGCGCCGGGCGGCGGAGTGCCAGGCCAGCTCGACGTCGCCCAGGCCCAGCGGTCCGGCCCGGGCCACCCACACCGCGACGTCAGCGAGGTCCTCGACGCCGTCCAGGGCCCGCTCCACCAGGTCCGCCCGCAGGCCGGGGGCGGTGGGGGAGTCCGTCCCGGCCCCGAGGCCCGCCAGCGCTGCCTCGTCCGGCAGCACCACCCGCTCGCCGCCGGGCACGCCGACGTGGCACCGGGTGCGCAGCGCCCGCCCCGCTGATCGGGCCGCCGACCGCCCGGACGCCTGTCCACGCCCGGGGGTGGACACCGTGGCCGCCCAGGCCCGCACCTCCGACTGCCACGCACGCGCCCGGATCTCCTCCACGCCGACCAGGGTGCCCGCCGACGGCCGGGGAGCGTCGTGGCCGTCCACAGGTGCCCGCCCACCCGGGGTCGGGCATCCTGGGGACCATGGCCGTCCACATCACCGGTGACGCCGACGCCGACCAGGTGCTCACCGAGTCCCCCTTCGCCCTGCTGCTCGGGATGCTGCTGGACCAGCAGTTCCCGATGGAGCGCGCCTTCGCCGGGCCGGCGCGCCTGCAGGAGCGGTTCGGTCCGCTCGACCCCGAGCGGGTGGCTGCGGCCGACCCCGAGGAGTTCGCCGCGCTGTGCGCCCAGCCGCCGGCCGTGCACCGGTTCCCCGGCTCGATGGCCGCCCGCATCCAGGCGGTGGCGCGCGTCGTGGTCGAGGAGCACGGCGGCCGGGCCGAGAAGATCTGGACCGAGGCCGCGGACGGGGCCGACCTGCTCCGACGGATGACCGCCCTGCCCGGGTTCGGCCAGCAGAAGGCCAAGATCTTCGTGGCCCTGCTGGCCAAGCAGCTCGGCGTACGGCCCGAGGGGTGGGAGGCCGCGGCGGGCGACTACGCGCTGGAGGGCCACCGCTCGGTCGCCGACGTGGTCGATGCCGCGTCGCTGGAGAAGGTCCGCGCCCACAAGAAGGAGCAGAAGGCCGCGGCCAGGAAGGCGTGACCCGCCCGTGGGCTGCCTGTGAGCTGCCCGGGGCGCGGCGAGCTCGGTTTGGCGGCCCTCCCGCCGGGCATGCTGCTGCGAGCCGCCGGCGGGGGCCCGGGTCGCGGGCCGGATGCCTTGGTCGACGTGGCAGAATGACCCAGCGGTCGTTGACAGGTAGGACGCTTGTCGTGCCCGCCTGATTTCCTGAACAGTTCCTGAACGACAACCGAGAGGTAGTTCGTGTCCCCGAGTTCGGCAAGTTCGACCGCCAAGAAGAGCGCGGCGAAGAAGGCCCCGGCCAAGAAGGCTCCCGCGAAGAAGGCCGCTGCCGCGACGGCAGCCGCCTCCGCCGAGCAGATCCAGGTCGCGGCGGACGTGGTCGGCCCCGACGGCAAGAAGATCCTCGCCGACGTGCCTGACGAGCAGTTCGAGAAGGACGTCAAGAACGACCCCACCATCAAGGAGGACGAGAAGGAAGCCACCTTCGTCGTCTCCGCGGCGGACGAGACCGACGAGCCCGAGCAGCAGGTCATGGTCGCCGGCGCGACCGCCGACCCGGTCAAGGACTACCTCAAGCAGATCGGCAAGGTCCCCCTCCTCAACGCGGAGATGGAGGTCGAGCTGGCCAAGCGCATCGAGGCCGGCCTGTTCTCCGAGGAGAAGCTCAACAAGGGTGGCAAGATCTCGGCCAAGGCCCTCGACGAGCTCGAGTGGATCTGCGAGGACGGCCGTCGTGCCAAGAACCACCTCCTCGAGGCCAACCTCCGTCTGGTCGTCTCCCTGGCCAAGCGCTACACCGGTCGCGGCATGCTGTTCCTGGACCTCATCCAGGAGGGCAACCTCGGTCTGATCCGCGCGGTCGAGAAGTTCGACTACACCAAGGGCTACAAGTTCTCGACGTACGCCACCTGGTGGATCCGTCAGGCGATCACCCGCGCCATGGCCGACCAGGCCCGCACCATCCGCATCCCGGTGCACATGGTCGAGGTCATCAACAAGCTCGCCCGCGTGCAGCGCCAGATGCTCCAGGACCTGGGCCGCGAGCCCACCCCGGAGGAGCTCGCCAAGGAGCTCGACATGACCCCCGAGAAGGTCATCGAGGTGCAGAAGTACGGTCGCGAGCCGATCTCGCTGCACACCCCCCTCGGCGAGGACGGCGACTCCGAGTTCGGCGACCTGATCGAGGACTCCGAGGCCATCGTCCCGGCCGACGCGGTCTCCTTCACCCTCCTGCAGGAGCAGCTCCACGCGGTGCTCGACACCCTGTCCGAGCGTGAGGCGGGGGTGGTCTCGATGCGGTTCGGCCTCACCGACGGCCAGCCCAAGACCCTCGACGAGATCGGCAAGGTCTACGGCGTGACCCGTGAGCGGATCCGCCAGATCGAGTCCAAGACGATGTCCAAGCTGCGCCACCCCAGCCGTTCGCAGGTCCTCCGCGACTACCTGGACTGAGGTAGTTGCTCCAGATCGGTGGAACTTGCTGGTCAGAAGCCTGTGCGGGCTGCTGTGGAAGGCACGGTACGCCCGCACAGCGCTTCTAGTCCAGATATCGCAGTAGACTGATTGTCGTGAGTACCGGCGAGGCACCACCAGCGCGGCCTCGGCAGTGGTTGCCGTGGGTAGCTCTCGTGGCTGGCCTCTGCTCGTTGCTCGGCGGGGTCTTGCAGTTGATGGGTGCCGCCAAGGCATCGCAGTACGTTGCGGCCGCCCTCTCAACGTTGGCCGGTGTCGGGTATCTGGGTATCTCTGTTGTGTGGTTTCGGCGTTTGGAGCAGACGCGGTGACCTTGACGGCCTCTGAGGCCGCCCTGCTCGCGCAGTCCTGGCAACTCGCTCTGCGCGCCCGAGCGCAAGAGTGCCCAGACCCTGAAGACCTACGCGACGGGGTGCGGTTCTACCTGGCCCGGTGCACCGCCGAGGACCTTGCTCCGTTAGAGCGCCCATCGCTGAACGCCTGGGTGGCCGCCATCCTCGAGGGCGGAGCAGCCGCCTCCACCGCTCGCTCGCGGCAGCTGGCGGTGCGGCGCTTCTCCGCGTGGCTGGCTGAGGAGGGCGAGATCCCGGTCGACCCGTTTCTGGGGCTGAAGTCACCTAAGCTTGACGAGCGGGTTGTCGAGCCTCTGTCCGACGCCGAGCTGCGAGCGCTGCTCAAGGCCTGCCAGCCACCCAAGGGCGCCGAGCCCAAAGACGTCCTGCGACATCGCCGCGACGACTCGGGTGGCGGGCAGCCGGTCGCGGTGGATGCGGGCCAGAACCGCTTTGTCGGTCAGGCCTAACTGGCGGGCGGCTTCGGGGATCGAGATCCACTCGTGGTCGTCGGGCGGGCGTCGTAGCGCCTCAGCGTCCTCCACCTCGGCTCGTCGGGAGATGCGCTCGCGTTTGCGGCGCGCGTCCGCCGCGGCGATGCGCTCGAGTTCGGCCCTACGGAAGGAACCCCCGCGGGGCTTGTGTCCGGTGATCTGCTGGCGGGTCCGTAGCTCACCTCGGTTGATCAGCTTGGTGATCCGGGAGATGTGGCAGCCAAGGAGCTCGGCAGCCTGCTCATAGGTCAGCCACTCGTTGTTCACGACGGCCAGAGTGTCCGGGGGTGGGCGTGACGAAACCGCCCGCCGTCCGGTGTGGACGACAGGGCGGTCGTGCTGGGCCAAGGGCTAGGTGACGGCGTACCAGCGCCTTCCGGCGTCTGGTCGTCCTATGAGGAGGGCGAGGTGGTGGTCACCTGGGCCGTGGTGCCGGGGCCGAACCGGATCGGAGGTCCGGAGTAGCAGGTCACCATCCCACCTTCAACCGTGTAGGTGGTGGTGGAGGTGCTTGTGTCAGAGACGGGCTTGCGGGAGTTGTAGGCGCCCTGGAAGGTTCGCGTCACGGTCGTCGTGGTCTGGGCCGACACCACGGCGGCGGGCTCGCCGGAGTAGCGAAGGTAGCCCGGAGCGTTGACGGAACAGAACGTCCCGGGGAAGGTGTCGTCCGCAGGGAGGACGACATGAAGCACGTCCTCGTAGGTCTTGTCGCCCGTGGTGATGGTGGTGCAGGTGGACGTCCCGGTGCTGCGGTCGAAGGTGCACCCGTCGGGGAGCTTGGGGTCGGCCATCGCGGCTGGAGCGAGCAGGCTGATCGAGGCGGCGACCGCGATGGCGGAAAGGCCGGTCAGTGAGGTGCGGCGAACATTCATGAGGAGAGCTCCACGTTTGATGGTGCCCCGGTGCCAACGCTGGCTGTTGTTGGCGCGGCGCCGGGGACAAGGCGGTTTGGCGGATGGTGCCGGGTCAGTTGGTGACGGTGACGGCGTCGCCGTACGAGTAGCCCGCGCTTTGTGTTCCGTCGGGATAGGTGCAGTAGAAGATCCCTTGGCGGAAGGTGTAGGTGATGGTGGAGTGCGTGGTGCTGCTGGTGGGTTTGTTGCCGTTGCCGGCTGAGGCGCCGTGGTAGGTCGTGGTGGTGGTTCGAGAGCCGGTGGCCTGGATGAAGGTGGGTCCCGCGATGTCGTAGTACCGGGTGGAGCCGGGGTTGGCAGCGCGGCAGAAAGTAGCTGCGTAGCTGCCGTCGTTGGTGCTGCTGCTGGTGTCACCCGGTTCGTAGTGGGTGACCCTCTGTGTGTTGTCAATCGGGGCCGAGGAGGTCACACAGGTGGTTTGGCCCTTGTCGAAGGTGCAGCCGTCCGGAAGCTTGGGATCGGCCGTCGCGGCCGGTGCGATGAGGCCGACGCTGGTCACGGCGGCGAGGGCGCTGGCGCTGGTCATGGCGGCGCGGATGCGGATGGACACGAAGGACTCCTGGGACAAGGGAATGGACCCGGCCGTGGGCTGAACCGGCAGCAGGCCACATCGTGGATTAGAGACAGTTAGACTGCAACGAAGTGGTCCACGGGTCGGCGGGACGACTAGTCCAGCCAGTCCGAGTTGAGACACCGAGGGTGGCAATGAACTGCGGGCGTGTGAGCATTTCGATGCGTTCGTCGCGTAATCAATGCCTGGAACCACCTCACGCGGGGGGGTTACAGCACCCACCACTTCTTCCTCAGTTGGAGACCCGCCTGCATGTCCACCCTCCTTCGACGCCCACGGCTTCGCGTCGCTTCGGCGTTCGCTGCGCCCCTGATTGCGTTCGCGTCCCTGGCCAGTGTCCCGGCCGCTGCGCACGCCGACTCGGCGCCGATCACGACCACGTTCAGCTACACCGGAAGCGCACAGACCTTCACCGTTCCTGACGGGGTCACCTCGGTAACGCTTACAGCCAGCGGTGGAACAGGAGGATGGTCGTGGTCTTCCAGGCTTGACGGCGCGCTGAGGGTCCCGGGCGGTCATGGGGGGACTGCATCCGGAACCTTCGCAGTCGCTCGTGGTGAGGTCCTCAGCGTGCTGGTGGCTGGCGATGGAGGCACCAACCAGTCATGTGTTGTCGCCTGGCCACGTGCGTGTGGAGGCTACGGCTACGGCCAAGGCGGTGACGCTTTCGAGGGCAATGGTGGTGGTGGTGCCTCGGCAGTGACCGCTTCCGGCACAGCGCTTGTTGTCGCTGGAGGTGGCGGTGGGGCCTCCTCCTCTCTCGCTCCCTTGTGCCCCCTGAACGCAGAGCCTGCGGCTGGCGGCTCCGCCGGCCAGCCCGGTTCGCCAGGTAGCGATTGTTCGGCGGCGGGCGTCCCCGGCGGAGAGGGCGGGCAGGCAGGAGGCGACGGAGCCCCCGGCAACGGCGGCAAGGGTCACGAGATCCAAGTCAGCTACGACGAGGACGGCAATGCCGCTGTCGATCCCTGCGGAGGAACGACCAGGAGCGGGGCTGCGGGCAGCGGCCACAACGGCGGCACCTTTAGCTCCGGGAACACCGCCTTCAACGCTGGTGGCGGTGGCGGGGGCTGGTACGGCGGCGGCCAAGGGGCAGACGGCTGCGTCACCTCGAGCGCGGGTGGCGGTGGAGGTGGCTCCAACCACTACGACGCCAGCGCCACCAACCCCTCGACCGGCACCAGCAGCCGTGACTACGGTCAGAACGGCCTGGTCACCATCACCTACACGGTCACCAGCGACACCACCGCCCCGGTGATCACCTCGACGGTGAACCCGGCGACCCCCGACGGCGCCAACGGCTGGTACAAGACCTCGCCCACCGTGCACTTCGACGCCACCGACACCCAGTCCCCGATCACCTCCCAGACCGGCTGTGACGACGCGACCGTGAAGGCTGACACCACCGGACAGACATTCACCTGCTCCGCGACCTCGAGTGGCGGCACCGCGGTCTCCGACCCGCTCACCATCAAGCACGACGCCACCGCACCCTCCGTCGCGTTCGACAACGACGGAACCACCGCCGGTGGCAGCTACGTGTGGGGCACCACCCCCGCCGCACCAACCTGCACCGCGACCGACGCCACCTCGGGTGTCGACTCCTCCGGGTGCGTGGTCACCGGCTACTCCACCACGGTCGGCAGCCACACCCTGACCGCGACCGCGACCGACAAGGCCGGCAACACCGCAACCGCCACGAGCACCTACACGGTCAAGCCCTGGACGACCAGCGGCTTCTACGCCCCGGTCAACATGGGCGGCGTCCTCAACACCGTCAAGGGCGGCTCCACGGTCCCGACCAAGTTCAAGGTCGCCGCCGGTTCAACCCCGGTGACCGACCCCGTGAAGGCCGGGTCCATCACCACGGCCGTGGTGTCCTGCAACGCCACGGCGCCCACCGACCCGGTCGAGGTCACCAACACCGCCGCGACCAGCCTGCGCTACGACGCCACCTCGGGCCAGTTCATCTACAACTGGCAGACCCCCAAGACGGCCGGCACCTGCTACAAGCTGACCCTCACCACCCCGGACGGCACGCCCACCAGCGCGCTGTTCCAGCTCAAGTAGCACCGACTCGGGCACCGCCCTCACCTGACTGGGTGGGGGCGGTGGTGCCGTTCTGCGACTCTCTACTTCCGTTCACCGGGGTTCCGGAAAGTTGTCGGATGTGAGCCCACCCCGGGGCAGTTGAAGTTTGCTCCGCGTCTCGGCAGCCCGCCTCGCGTTCCAAGCCAAGATCACCAACGCAAGTGCCTCGGTCTCGTTCACTCGACCGCCGCCAACCCGCATCTTCACCACCCGGTTCCGTAGCGCCGCAATCGGATCGTCCGCAGCCAGGCTGTCCCCGTCCGCGAACCGGGCCAGGAACTCGCCGGCTTCGTCGGGGTCAATGTCGCTGAACAGCCAGTGGCACAGGCCGATGATGCTGGCGGGCAGCAGTGTGCCGGCGGCGAGCTTGGTAGCGATCTCGGCTGATCCCCGCAGCTGCGCGTGCTGCTCGAGGAACGACGTCAGCTCGATAGCGGTGGGGGAGAGCGACCCCGTCTTGGTCCTGAAGCCCCCCGACCACAGGACCGCTCGACGCGTGACCGCGGCGAGGACGGACGTGTTCTCCTCTCCGCGGATCTTTAGCGCGTCGGCATACGTGCGCTTGGCGCCGCGTCCACGGTCGGCATGACCTCGGCCGGGATCTCGCGCACCACGATCATCGGGGCCATCACGTTGGCCTCGACGACTGCGATGAGGCGGTGCTGGCCGTCCAGGAGCTGCCCGGCGGTCGAGATCTTGACTGTCTCGCCGTTGAGGACCCAGGAGCCCGCCGCCACGTCTCTGGCGTAAGACGCGATCACCTGACCGCGGAGGTTGCGGTTGTTGGCGTTCCTGGACAGCCAGGACTCGGCCATCTCGGGGGTGACGTCGAGAATCTCGACAGTAGGGAAGTCGGGCACTGGGTTCTTTCAGGGTCGATGGTGACGGATGGATCGATGAATGACCCGCGATGCAGGCCGTGGATGGGCACACTGACCAGATGAAGATCAAGCCCTGGGAGGCCGCTGTACTGGTGGTCACGGTGGGATTTTTGGTGGTCTTCAAGGCATGGAGGTTTAGTTCGAAGACCCCGCCAGCGTTCATGTGGGTCGGCCTGGTGGTCCTCATGTTGCTGTGTTTCTTCGTCGCCGCCCTGCACGGAAGAGGGCGAAGCAGCCACTCGAACCCTCCTCGCTCGCGTGACGACTCCTCCGACGATCCAGGGCCCCCCGCCCAGTCCGGCGGGCGCGATGGTGGGGAGCGGCCGGGCGGGTAGTTGTGGTTCATTCCGCGCCCTCCACGACTGAGCGCTCACCCTCGGCCAGGGCGACCACGTAGGTCAGCGCTGCGACCAGCTCCTTGGCATCCCCGATGGAGAGGTCGAGCGAAGGGCGCCGCTCCGGTTCGGACTTGATATATGCGTGGAGCTCGACCGTCGGCGCCGATTGACCAACCTGCCGCAGGGCGACGCGCAGAGCTGAGGTGCTAACGAAGGTGCCTTCGCTGTCGCGCAGGTAGTCGGCGGGGTAATTCGACAGGGCCACCTCGGGCTCGACCCCCAGGGCGTGATGAGCGTCGAACGGGTGCGCCTGGTTGACGTCGTGCTTGTCGTTGTTGAGCCCGTAGTGGCACCAGGGCGGGCACGGACGGGGATCAATCGTCGGGTCACCGAAGAGGAATGTCGTCGGCCTGAGACCCAGGGCCACCCGAACCGCGAAGGAGTAGGGCTCCTCAAGGTCGCCCTCGGGCTGCTCTGTGGCAGCAGTGGCGCTCATGCCCGTGCCACCTTCAACGCCGCCAGGATGCCCTCGGCGTGCTGCTGGGCCGCCTCAAGGGGTGCGCCGTCGGGGAGGCCGCTGTCGTCGAGGAAGAGGCTCATGGGCTCGGCGGGATCGGGAGTGCCGTCCGGGAAGGTTGTCGAGGCGATCCGAACCGAGCGAGCCTCGCCGGCAGGTAGATCCGCGCTCCAGTGGACGACCATGCCGTCCCAGTTCGGGAGGTCGGCGAGGTGCTCGCTCTGAGTGATGTTGCACCACGGCGGGCAGACGATGGTGGGTGGTGCGGTGACGGCGATGACGGTCAATTCACGCTCCAAGTCAGTCGGTGATATTTCGACCCACAGCGCTTCTGACCTGCATGCTTGTCCGTCTGAGCCGTACAGCGCTCAACCCGGCCTAGTCCGCGACTACCTGGACTGACACCCCGTCACCGCGACGACAGCCCCCGACCACGAGGCCGGGGGCTGTCGTGCGTCCGGGCGCCGGCGGGTGCCGTCGCGGCTGGGTGGCCCGTTCGGGCCATCCCCGTGCGGCCCCCACGTTGGCCCGCGGGGTCGATGCGGGTGCCGCGCGCCCGGAGGCAGGCTGGTCGCGACCGGTCCGCAGGGGACCGGCGGGAGCCCAGGAGTCGTCATGCCCCTCATCGAGGTCAACGTCATCAAGGACGTGTTCACCCCGGACCAGAAGCGTCAGATCATCACCCGCCTCACGGCCGCCCTGGTCGAGATCGAGGGCGAGAACATGCGCCCGGTGACGTGGTGCGTCGTCCGCGAGGTGGCCAGCGGGGACTGGGGGATCGCCGGCGACCCGCTGACCACGGCCGACGTGCACGCCCTGGCGGCGGGGGCCGGGGCGTGACCTTGCCCGCAGCCTCGATCGCGGTGAACCTGGGTCTGTGGGAACCGTCGAGGACTGGGCCGCAGCGCGCGCAGCGCTGAGGGCCGGGCGGTGGGACGAGGCGGCTGCGTCGTTCGCCGCCCTGGCCGACGAGGGTGGCGACCCCCGAGCGCAGGAGGGCCTGGCGCAGGTCGGCTGGTGGCGGGACGACGCCGCTCTCGCCCTCGGGGCCCGCGAGGCGGCGTACCGCAGCTTCCGCACCCAGGGGGACGACCGCGGAGCGGCCCGGGCCGCGGCTGCCCTCGGCTACGACTCCATCCTCTTCGGGAAGGGGGTCGCGGTGGGGCGGGGGTGGCTCACCCGCGCCGAGGAGCTGCTGGCGACCCACCGGGATGCACCCGAGGTCGGCTGGCTGGCCGTGCGGCAGGCCGAGGTGGCGCTCGGCGTCGACCACGACGCCGCTGCGGCGCTGGTGGCGGCCGACCGGGCCACACGGGTCGGGCAGCGCGTCGGCGACGGCACGCTGACGATCGTCGGTCGCGCGCTGACGGGTCTGGCCCGGGTGCGTCGGGGGGACGTGGGCGTCGGGATGCCCCTGCTCGACGCGGGGGTGGCCGCGGCCACGGCCGGCGACGTCGATGACCTGATGTGGATGGGCAAGATCTGCTGCTGGCTGATCGGCGCGTGCCAGGACACCCACGACCTGGACCGGGCGGTCGAGTGGTGCGCTCGCGTCCAAGACATCTGCGCGGAGCACCACCTGGAGCCGCTGTTCGCCGTGTGCCGCACGCAGTACGCGTCGGTCCTGATGGCCAGCGGCCGCCCGCAGGAGGCCGAGTCGACCCTCGTCGACGTCCTGGCGCGGATGCAGGGGTCACGCCGCACCAGTCGGTTCGACGCCGTGGCGCAGCTGGGGGAGCTGCGTCGACGGCAGGGTCGGCTCGACGAGGCGGAGGACCTCCTGCGCCAGGCGGGGTACACGGTGTCCGCGGTGACCAGCCTGGCCAAGGTGCACCTCGACCGTGGCGAGTCGTCGCGAGCGTGGTCGACGGTGGAGGAGCTGCTGAGGACCATCCCGCCGGGGCAGGCTCTCGACCGGGTCGACGGCCTCGCCGTGGCGGTCGCCGCGGGCCTGGCCGACGGACGCGGGCCAGAGGCCGAGCGCGCCGCGGCCGAGCTGGACGCCACGGCGGCGCGCGTCGCCACGCCGGCCCTCCTCGCCC